>CAJWQE010000017.1 GCA_913045375.1 uncultured Halieaceae bacterium
TTAGACCTGCTTCAATGGATTCAAGAGTCGCCCGGCATCCCAACGGACTTGCGCATTTTTGCGTGCACAGCTAACGCAGGAAGTGATGCTGTGAAGGAGTTCGAAGCTGCAGGGTTTGAGGGGGTTCTCACAAAGCCGCTGGATCTTCAGGCGCTAGAGAAGTTCTTGGCGTCGCTGTAAGGCCACGCATCCGTGTCCTCGCCCTTGAGCGACTCCTGCAATTGAATGGCAATAGATGCTTGTGCGGACGCTATGGTACGTGGACAATGTCTGCAAAAGGTGGGGATCATGACGCGAAGCGAACTTATTGAGCTAATGGCATCACAGCAAAATCAGCTGACGACGAAGGACGTCGAGTTAGCTGTAAAGCTGATGATAGATCATATGGCAGAGTCGTTGGCTTCAGGGGAACGCATCGAGATTCGCGGCTTTGGTAGCTTCTCACTGCACTACCGAGAACCCCGCAAGGGACGAAACCCCAAGACCGGTGATGCTGTTGAGCTTGAAGCCAAGCATGTTCCTCACTTTAAGCCCGGCAAAGAATTGAGGGAACGCGTTAATCGTTCGATCAAGGCGGTATTCTAATGCTCCGCTGGCTCCGTGCCGCTTTCACCCTGATGCTATTGTGCCTCTCCGTCTTCCTAGGCGCCGTCTTCGCAACGCAGAATACTATCTCCGTTCCGTTGACTTTGGGCCCATGGGCACTCGGTGAGCAACCGATGGCCGTTTGGCTACTCTCATTTCTCATTGTTGGGGTGTTGCTGGGCAGTCTTATGAGCTCCGCGTTGGTGATGCGGCAGCGAGCGGCGAGCGCCTCGTTGAAGCGCGAGAACGCGCGATTGAGTCAGCGGCTGAACAAGGATGCAAAGAGTGGCTGAGCCTAATACGCTGCTACTCGTCTTATTGTTCTTGGCGGTTGCCGCCGGTTGGGTGCTCGGTAGAGGTGCCGCGAGCCGTGATGTGCCAGAAGAGACGGCACCGCCATCGCAGTATTACCTTGGACTGAATTTTCTTCTGGATGGTGAGCAGGAGTCAGCGCTGAAAGCATTCAGCGAGGCACTGGCGGTCAACGCCGAGACCTTTGAGACGCACATCACCTTCGGCAGTCTGCTGAGAAAGCGTGGTGAGGTGGACAACGCGATCAAAATTCACCAGTCGCTTCTGTCGAGAAGTCGTCTCCCTGACATCCAGAAAAATCAGGCGCATTTGGAGCTCGCTAAAGACTTCATAGCCGCGGGTCTTCTGGATCGTGCTGAGCAGTTACTTAAAGACCTTCTTGAGTTATCTGAAGAGCACCAATTAGAAGCCAAATCGCTTCTCATCGAGGTATTTGAGGCGAGTCGCGATTGGGGTAAGGCGTGCGAGCTAACGGAGTCTCAACTGGGTGAGCTGAGAGAAGATGATGCTCATCAAAAATCGGCCGCTATCAAGGCGCGTGCAAAGTTAAGTCACTACTGTTGTGAGGCTGCGGAAGATAAGGAGTCCGCAGGTGAGCTCGAGGCGGCACGCGAGCTTGCAGAGCGCGCCTTGGATTGGACTGAAGAATCGGTCTGGCCCCACACAATCCTCGCGCGTTTGGACCAACAACAAGATCAGCCCCGACGTGCCTATGATCGTTTAGTAACGGCGGCAAAAATGTCATCCGAGCGGCTGCCCGAGTTTGCTGCGCAGCTGATTGCTGTCAGTGAGAGTGTTAACTGTCGCGATGAGCTCACTCCTCTGATCGCAACACTATTGACCCAGCGAGAAGACCCGCAGTTGCGCGTCATCTTGGCCGATGAGCACAGGGTGCGGGGGGATGACGCCAAAGCCTTGGAGATCATCAAGCAAGGCTTGAATAAAAAGCCGAGCTCACGGCTTCTTATGCAGGCTCTCACGTTGCTGGGTGAAGAGGTGGCGACACCGGAAATCATAGAAGGAGCCCAAAAGCTGGCATCACGTCAGTCCGCATATCTCTGTGGTGTGTGCGGTTTTCATGGCCCAAGTTTCTACTGGCAATGTCCTGGCTGTAAGAGCTGGGATACACTCCATCGGCCGGTGCGCTGATCCACCGACTGAGAACAGACGCCCGGAAAAGCGGCGGTTAAAGGATGATTGAGAAAACGATATGTTGAGCCCTCTCATTATTGCGCTTGATTACCCATCGCTCGATGAGGCTCTGGTCTGCGCACGAAAACTGGACCCAACAAAAGTTCGGCTGAAGGTGGGCAAACAGCTTTTTACCAGCGAAGGTCCTCGAGTCTTGGATGCGCTGCACGGGCTCGGCTTCGATGTCTTTCTAGATTTGAAGTTTCATGACATTCCAAACACGGTAGCCGGTGCGGTTGGCGCGGCGGCAGACCTCGGTGTCTGGATGGTCAATGTCCACGCGTCGGGTGGCCGTCGCATGATGGAGGCTGCGGCCGCAGCAGTTGCTCAACGGACTAGCGCACGCACGCAACTCATTGCGGTCACAGTACTTACCAGCATGGATGACACGGATTTACTCGAATTGGGAATTTCCGAAACGCCCGCTGAGCGCGTGGGTCGGCTAGCTGCCTTAGCCCAATCCAGTGGTTTGGATGGTGTTGTTTGCTCCGCACAAGAGGCGGCGATGCTATCGAAACAATGCGGGCCTGAGTTCTCCTTGATCACTCCCGGGATTCGCCTGCCTGAAGATGCTGCGGGTGATCAGCGCCGAGTGGTCACCCCATGGGACGCGATGGCAGGCGGCTCGACGTATCTTGTGATGGGGCGATCGATAACCGGAGCCGCCAACCCTACGGCTGTGGTGGATAGCATCATAGGAAAGCTTTCCTCACTGAATTAGATTAATCCGGTGTTTAAAAGCGCGCTGACGAGTTAGTGGGATGGCTCTTCTTCTACGCTGATATTGAGTCGATAAGACTCATGTCAAAGGAGAAGAAACATGCATTTATTCACTGGCAGCTCCCTTCGGAGTTTTCCATTCATTGGCCATTTGCTGGCCACATTAATCATTGCTTATGGATCGGTAACGGCTGCTTACGCGTCAGATACGGTAAATATCAATACAGCAAGTATCATGGTTCTTGCCGAAGCGTTGGATGGCGTTGGTCCCGAGCTGGCAAAACGAATTGTTGATTTCAGAGAGCGCTACGGCGAGTTCAAGTCGATTGAGGCTCTTGGCGATGTTCGTGGTATTGGTCCAAGTTTGCTTGCCAAAAACGAAGGAAAAATCGTCATTGAGTAGGTTTTGTCAGCGGGCAGAACGTCCATAGGCAACTTTGTGTCACTTATCTGCTAGCATTCGCCCCGCCGATCTTGGGGGGCGATTACATGGACTACGATGTATTTAACGGCGATGCTGACGGCATCTGCGCGCTCATTCAGTTGAGGCTTGTTGAGCCGAGACCCGATGCGACACTCGTGACCGGTGTAAAGCGCGATATTCAACTCCTTGGGCGCGTTCCAGATGAGGACGTCGATCGTGTGACGGTCCTCGATATTTCCTATGACAAAAACCGTGGCGATGTTGATCG
Source organism: uncultured Halieaceae bacterium (assembly GCA_913045375.1). Lineage (GTDB taxonomy): Bacteria > Pseudomonadota > Gammaproteobacteria > Pseudomonadales > Halieaceae > Luminiphilus. Next base: position 3,501 of record CAJWQE010000017.1, read on the forward strand.
ACTGTTGGCCGCGGGTGCCGATCTGTTTTTTTGTGATCATCACTTTTCCGGGGATGTTCCTGAGGCGGCAAACTTGGATGCATTGATCAGTCCCGCGCCCGAAGTATGCACCAGTGCATTGGTCAATGGTCGCTTGCGCAGTGCCTTTACTGAGTGGGCTGTCGTGGGGTGTTTTGGCGATAACCTCGACACCACAGCCGACACCCTGATTGGTAATTTATCGTCATCCGTCGATCGTGATGCACTCAAACAGTTGGGTATCTGCGTGAACTACAATGCCTACGGCTCGCAGCCCGCCGATCTCCATTTTCACCCAGCTGATCTTTACCGACGCATGCAGCGTCACACCTCGCCCACGGCTCTGCTACAGGATGATCGAGACTTATTCGAGACACTGGTTGCAGCTTACGAGACAGATATGAGCGCGGCCCGGTCGGCACCTAGGGCTGTCGATGACGACGACATCGCGGTGGTGTCCCTCCCCGACGAGGCGTGGGCACGGCGAGTTAGTGGAGTGTATGGCAACGACCTGGCTAACCAGTCACCGGACAAAGCGCACGCGGTACTGACGGATATTGACGGTGGTTATTTGGTAAGCGTCAGAGCGCCGCTGAATAATAGAACAGGTGCGGATACCGTGTGCCGTCAATTTGAGACAGGGGGTGGTCGGGCCGCTGCCGCGGGTATCAATCGGCTGCCGCAAGATCAGCTCGGTCGCTTTATAGATGCCTTACGGGCGCAATACGCCTGAAGTTCTTCGCGACTAGGGCTGAGAGAGTTTCGTTTCAATCCGGGATAAGGCTTGCATGATCGCGGAGGCGTCCAGTCCGCTCGCGTTGTCAGCTTGCGATGAAGGACGGTACTGCTCGAACAGCCGCATCAGATGGTCAATGACCGATGGATCAAAGCCTTGCTTTCTCAGCACCAAGGTTCGAGCGGAATGCTCCAAGGTTCCATAGAACACATCTCGAATTTGCCAGATTGCCGTATCGGCACTGAACTCCCTCAGATCGATGCCGCGTTGCATGATGGCATCGAAAACCCGAACGTACTCCCGGATTTGAGGTAGCTGACGGCCGGGCTCCCCATGGCGCATTCGAGCACGCGAGGTAATCTCAACAATCTTGAAGTCATCGATCAACGATTGCAGGTGATAACTGGCTAACTCATGAAGCTGTTGGCTGACAGTTGCACCTTCCGATATGGCTGCAATTGCACCCTTGGTCAACTCTCGCCAAAAACGATCCACGACAGCCTCGAGAAGCTCGTGTTTATTTTTGTAGTAAAGGTAGACCGTGCCTTCAGCGACGTCTGCACGTCGTGCAATCTCAGCCATGCGTGCACCGTCGACACCTGATTCACCAAAGACAGCGGTGGCTGCGGCCAAGATGGCTTCTTCTCGTGCTTCCAGTCGTTGTCGCTGTGTATCTGCCATGCTCTCTCTAATACTCGAGACATCATCCGATGCGATTTAACGAGGTTATGGCTTGAAGCCAAATTTCGTTGCGCCTATAGTCATGAGTATGCCTCATTATAAATGAGCCGCAATCATTTTTATGCCAGTCATGTGGATGAAAAGGGCGCTACGGTGAATGACAAAACAATCAAGATAGGTGGGGCCACGGGTTTCTGGGGTGAGACTGACATGGCTATGTCCCAGTTCTTCGCTGAGGGCGATCTCGACTACATTGTCTTCGATTATCTGGCTGAGATAACCATGTCGATTTTGGCCAGGGCTCGTGCCTCCGATCCGACCCTGGGTTATGCCACTGATTTCGTGTCAGCGATGGTCAAACCAAACTTGCAGCGGATTGCTGACTCGGGAGTGAAGTTAATCAGTAACGCCGGTGGTGTTAATCCGGAGGCCTGCGGCAATGCACTGCGAGACGTTATCTTGGCCGAGGGTCTCGACTTAAAAGTAGTTGTCGTGACAGGTGACGATGTACTAGGTCAACTCGATGCCATTAGAGCGTCAGGCGGTGCTGAGATGTTCTCCGGTGAGGCGTTTCCACCAATAGACAAGGTGGCCAGCGCCAACGCCTACATTGGCGCCTTTCCTATCGCAGCAGCTCTTGCAGCTGGCGCTGACATCGTCGTAACGGGTCGATGTGTGGACAGCGCGGTTACACTCGGCGCCTGTATCCACGAGTTTGGTTGGTCGGCTGACGAGCTGGATAAGTTATCAGCTGGTTCTGTCATAGGTCACTTGATCGAATGCGGCCCTCAAGCGACCGGCGGCAACTTTACTGACTGGGAAGTGGTAGCGGATTCGCTTCACAATGTGGGCTACCCCATTGCCGAGGTCTCGCCTGACGGGTCCTGTGATATCTACAAGCCTAAAGACACGGGTGGCATTGTTAATCGTGGCACTGTGGCAGAGCAGCTTCTCTATGAGATCGGTGATCCTGCGGCCTACATATTGCCTGATGTTGTCTGTGACTTTACGCAAATTAAGCTCGAGCAAGTGGCTGATAACCGCGTGCGCGTCTCGGGTGCCCGAGGACGCGGTGTTCCCTCAACCTACAAGACGAGCATGACTTGGGCGGACGGCTGGCGCGCAGGCACAACGTTTTGGTGTATTGGTCGGCGCGCCGCGGATAAAGCCCGCATTTTTGCGGAAGAGGCACTGATGCGGACGCGCAAGAAGATTCGCGCTATGGGCGGACAGGACTTCGATGACGTTGCCATCGATGTCATTGGCGAGGAGAGCTTCTGGGGTTCGCATGCGTCTGCGGCCAGTAGTCGTGAAGTAGCTTTGAAAGTGGCATGCCGCCATCAGGATGCTCGCGCTGTAGGCCTGCTTCTTCGAGAGCTATCGGGCGTGGCGCTCGGAGCACCCGCGGGAATGGCGTTTTTTGCGGGTGCACGTGCCAAACCGTCGCCCGTCATTCGCCTCTTCTCTGTTTTGGTCGACAAGTCGACGCTGGATTTGAAACTCGTTGATGAGTCTGGGGAGCAAGCGTTTCAACCGCCTAGCACGAACGATGAGATTGCGGCATTTGAAGAACCTGCAATTCCACAGGCAGATCCGCAATTGGGAGCGCTTATCGAAGTGCCGCTTGAGGACCTGGCCTGGGGGCGCTCTGGAGATAAGGGCGATAAGGCCAACATAGGCATTATTGCGCGTAAGCCCGAGTACTTGCCGTGGATAGCGGCGAAATTAACAGCTGATTACGTCGGTGATCGATTTGCGCACTTTATGACTGAACCAGGCATTGACCGGTACTACATGCCCGGTTTACCGGCGTTAAATTTTCTACTTCACAACGCGTTGGGTGGTGGCGGCATAGCGAGTCTGAGAAATGACCCTCAGGCAAAAGCGTATGCCCAGGTCTTGCTCGACACCCCCATTGCGATTCCACAACAAATTTTGGAGGCCTGATATGGCAGTGCTTTCGTCGACTGTTCAGCCCGCAAGCGACAGTTTCAAGGAAAACAGATCCAGCATGTTCGAGCTAATCGACCATTGGCGATCTCTCGAGCAACGCACCATTGATGCGTCGAATAAGCGCCTGAAAACTTTCAGGGCTAGGGGTCAATTGTCGCCTCGCGAACGCTTGGAGCGGCTGTTGGATCCAGGCATGCCATTCCTGCAGATGCACTCCATGGCCAACTACTGCGTTGAGAATCCCGATCGTGAAACAAGTGTCCCCGGAGCGTCGGTCATTGTGGGGGTTGGGTTTGTTGAGGGTATTCGGTGCATGATCTGGGTCGATGACTCGGGTATCTCGGCGGGCGCCGCGACCGAATCGACCGGGTTCGTATCGACGTCCATTCTCGAGATGTGCATGCGTCAGAAACTTCCGGTCATCCACTTAGTGGAGTCTGCTGGCGCCAACCTGCTGAAGTATAAGGTGGAGTTGTGGTCGCGCTTCGGCAACGTATTTCGCGATCTGGCGCGATTGTCCGCAGCTGGCATTCCTACCATGGTGGTGCTGCATGGCGGTTCAACAGCAGGTGGAGCGTACATGCCCGGCATGTCCGACTACGTTATTGGCGTAAAGGAAAACGGCATGGCCGCGTTGGGTGGCGCCGCTCTCGTTAAGGCCGCGACCGGCGAGGAGGCGGATGATCGCGAGTTAGGTGGTACCGAAATGCACTCGAGCGTCTCGGGTGTTGTCGAATACCTAGTCGAAGATGACGCGCACGGGATCCTCAAAGCGCGTGAGGTCATGAAGAGCATCGACTGGAATAAGCGAGTTACCACGGTGGTCCGACGACCTTATGAACCCCCGCGTTTCCCAGCCGAGGAACTCGCGGGTGCTATCCCCGTCGACCCGAAAGTGCCCTACGACTTCCGTGAAGTGCTGGCGCGTATTGTCGATGATTCCTCGGTCGAAGAGTTCAAGTCACGCTACGGTGTCTCGACCGTCTGCGGCTATGCATCCATCACCGGCATCAGTTTTGGCTTCATTGGTAACAACGGCCCCATTGATCCCAATGGTGCCACGAAGGCGGCGCAGTTTATTCAGCTCTGTGATGCTGCAGATATGCCCATCCTGTTTTTCAACAACACCACCGGCTACATGGTGGGCACAGAGTACGAGCAAGCGGGCATGATCAAGCATGGCTCGAAGATGATTCAGGCAGTCTCTAATGCCCGTGTCCCCAAGATTTCGCTCTATATCGGTGCCAGTTTTGGCGCCGGTAACTACGGCATGTGCGGCTGGGCTTATCAGCCGGATTTCCTATTTGCCTGGCCCAATGCGCGCACAGGTGTCATGGCAGGGCAAAGCGCCGCAGACACCATGTCTGAGGTGGCGCGTGTCGGGGCTGCGAGAAAAGGTCAGGAGGTGCCCGAGGAGATGCTCGAGCAGCAAGCTGCGGCCATCAGAGCCCACTTTGACGCGCAAGAGGACGCCTTCTATACCTCCGGCCGGGTGCTCGATCACGGCATCATTGATCCGCGCGATACGCGAAAGGTCTTGGCTTTCTGCTTGGAGACGGTATTAGAGGCTCGGCTGCGTGAAACACGGCCAAACGCGTTCGGCGTAGCGAGGATGTAATCATGGCGACACTACCTGAAACAAAGACACTGGCCCTAGATCTAGAACAAGGCTGGCTGACGGTTTGGTTCAATCAGCCCGAGCGTCGTAACCCGTTGACGGATGAAGCCGTAGAGGACTTGGCGGCAGTCATCGATACCATCAAGGACCAGCGTGATATCCGTGGTATGACGATTCGTGGTAAAGGGGGCTTCTTCTGCGCGGGCGGCGATCTGAAGGGCTTTAATGCCATGGCCAGCGGTGCGAACGAGGAATCGATGCGAATGAGCCGTCGCATCGGACACGTCCTTGCAGAGCTCAATGCACTGCCCCAGGTTACGGTTGCCGTGATTGAGGGTGCGGCGATGGCCGGTGGTTTGGGTGTTGCTTGTTGCTGCGACGTCACCATCGGCATGAGCGATGCGAAGTTTGGTTTCTCCGAGACGCGCATCGGGATCACGCCAGCGCAAATTGCGCGTTACGTATTGCAGAAGTGCGGTTATTCAACCGGTCGTCGCTTAATGGTGACGGCTGCTCGTTTTAAGGGAGATGAAGCAGGCCGACTTGGGGTTCTTGACTTCGTAGCAGAGGACGCTGAGGCCTTGGCGGACCTTGAGACGAGGGTGAAACGCGATGTACTGGAGTGTGCTCCCGGCGCCGTGGCCGCCTGTAAAGCGCTGATCATTGGCATGCCCGCGACACCCGATAGCGAAAAGGTGGAGTTTGCCGCCATGAACTTCAGCGGGTGTCTTCAAGGTGAAGAGGGGAAAGAAGGCGTTGCCTCCTTTGTCGAAAAACGCAAACCCAACTGGCACACGGAGATTTAACTATGAAGGCACTAACGACGTTATTAGTGGCCAATCGCGGTGAAATTGCCGTTCGGGTGATGCGCACGGCCAAGGCTATGGGCTTGAAGACGGTGGCTGTCTACTCTGAAGCGGATGCCAATGCACAGCACGTAAGGGAAGCAGATCAGTCGGTCTGCATTGGTCCCGCACCGGTAGCAGATTCTTATCTACAGTTGGATGCCATTCTGGATGCAGCGGAGCGCACGGGTGCTGACTGTATCCATCCCGGTTACGGTTTTCTCTCTGAAAACCAAGCCTTTGCCTCGGCTTGCGAAGCCAAAGGTATTGAATTCATTGGTCCGCCCAATGCCGCCATCGAAGTCATGGGAGATAAAGCCAGGGCAAAGCGCGCCATGATCGACGCCGGTGTTCCCTGTGTTCCCGGGTATCAGGGCGATGACCAGAAGGTCAGTACCCTTGTTGCGGAGGCTGAAAAAATTGGAATGCCGGTCATGGTTAAAGCGGCAGCCGGCGGTGGTGGCCGTGGGATGCGTCTTGTCCACGAGTTAAGCGAACTCGAAACCGCCATCGATATGGCGCAATCCGAAGCCAAGAATGCTTTTGGTTCGAGCGAGCTGATTATTGAAAAGGCGGTCATGCGACCGCGGCACGTTGAGATTCAGGTGTTTGCCGACAAGGCGGGTAACACGGTCTACCTAGGCGAGCGAGATTGTTCTATTCAGCGCCGGCATCAGAAGGTGGTCGAGGAAGCGCCGTGCCCGGTGATGACGCCTAAACTGCGTGAGGCCATGGGTAAGTCGGCAGTCGAGGCCGCGAAGGCCGTGAATTATGTCGGCGCAGGTACGGTCGAATTCTTGCTGGACGAGGCGGGAGAATTTTATTTCCTCGAAATGAACACGCGGCTTCAGGTTGAACACCCTGTGACCGAAATGGTGACCGGATACGATCTTGTTGAGTGGCAGATTCGGGTTGCGCGAGGTGAAGACCTGCCCGCAGAGCAGGAAGATATTGAACTATTTGGACACGCCATTGAGGTTCGTTTGTACGCGGAAGATCCGGCGTCAGGATTTTTGCCCAGTACCGGTGCTATCAAGTTATTCACGCAGCCGCAGGGTCCCGGCATCAGAGTGGATGCCGGCGTGGAGACGGGTGATGAAGTCACCCCATTTTACGACGCGATGGTGGCCAAATTGATTACCTATGGCGATACGCGAGAGGACGCGCGTCTGAAAATGAGAAGTGCGCTACAGGGCACGGCTTTATTTGGTCCGGAAAACAATCGAGACTTTTTGATTGACGTGATGGACCGAGATGAGTTCATTTCTGGCGCGGCAACCACGGCGTTCATTGCCGATAACTACGGCGATGCGTTTACACCGGCTGAGGTGAGTAGCGCTGATCTGGCAAGCGCAGGTGCGATACAGCATGTCTTGGCCATGGAAACCCATCACAGCCAATCGGCTTCGGTAAACGAGGAGCTGCTCGACTGGGTTTCAATGGGGCGCGTGACAGATACGAAGTCATACGACGTGGGCGAGAACGCTTGCGAGGTGCTCGTCGTGCCACTCAATGCGGGTGAGTACGAGGTGACTGTGGGTGCTGATAGTCATCATCTGGTGGTGACGGACATTGATGACAACGCCATGACGCTGGAGGTCGACGGACTCTCTCAACGCTATCACTACCACCCAGAGGCCCCTGCGACACTTTTTCTCGCTTCTGACTCTCTTTCAATGATGCTGGCGGACAGCACGCGTATTCCGCCCGAGGCAGAGGAAGCGGCCGGTGGCGGCACGATCACGGCGCCGATGCATGGGCAGCTGTTATCAATCGATGTGGCAGCGGGTGATGCGGTCACAAAAGGCCAGCGTATCGCGGTTCTCGAGGCCATGAAAATGCAACATGAGCTGATTGCACCCGGTGACGGTGCTGTCGTCGATGTCATGGCGGTGGCCGGTAAGCAGATAGGTGCAGGTGACCTCATCATGATGTTGGAGCTAGAGGAATGAAGCATTCACTGACAGAAACATTCGATATTGAGTTTCCGCTATTCGCGTTTAGTCATTGTCGCGACGTTGTCGCCGCTGTATCACGTAATGGCGGTTTCGGAGTGTTGGGAGCGGTCGAACTAACGCCCGAAGAGTTACGTGTCGAGCTTGACTGGATTGCCGCCCATACCAACGGAAGACCCTTTGGTCTCGACCTCATCGTGCCGAATGCAGCTATTGGTAAAGACGAATCCATTAGTGACGCTGATCTGGTGAATATGGTCCCGGATGGCCACATCGAGTTCGCAGATTCCATTCTCGAATCACAAGGTATCGACACATCGGATCTCGTTGCAGATCGAAATTACGATCTGACCTTCACGCATAACATTCAAGGTCAAAAAACGAATGCCATGCTCGAAGTCGCTGCCGAGTATTCGGTCGCGCTGCTGGTCAACGCGCTCGGTGTTCCACCACCCAACATGTTCGAGTTTGCGCGCGCGCATGGCATAAAAGTGGGTGCGCTTGTGGGGACGGTTAATCATGCGCTCAATCAGGCGAGAGCGGGCGTTGATGTCCTGATCGCCGCGGGCGGAGAGGCCGGAGGACACTGCGGTGCCGTCAGCACCATGGTTCTGGTTCCCGAGGTCTGTCGGGCTTTGAAACAACATAATCTTTCTGTGCCGGTGCTTGCGGCGGGCGGTATTGCCACCGGTGAGCAAATGGCGGCGGCCATGACGATGGGGGCCGAGGGTGCCTGGTGTGGGAGCGTCTGGCTTACTACCGTTGAGGCCGAGACCACACCTACCGTCAAGCGCAAGATGATAGAGGCCACAGCCAGCGATACGGTGAGAGCAAAATCACGAACGGGTAAGCCGTCACGACAGTTGCGATCAGCATGGACCGATGCATGGGAAAGCACTGGCGCGCCGGAACCGTTGCCCATGCCGCTTCAGTCATTGGTTTCTGAGCCCGCTTTGAGAAAGGTCGACAAATTAGCCGAGGGCGGACACGGCGGTGCTGAAGCACTGGCAACGTATTGGGTTGGACAGGCGGTTGGCCTGATGAATGCCGAGCAGTCGGTTGCTGATGTCATGCTGGGTTTTAAGACCGACTTCATCGAGGCTCACGGCCGGATATCCGCATTTATTGAGGGAGTAGACGATGCAGCAAGCGAGTGATTTTCGAGAGGAAAGTTTGACGCTTAAGTCCTTGATTGCCGATCTGGATGATGCGGCCTTTGAGAAAACGACACAGTTCAAGTCTTGGACGATTAACGATGTGTTCCGCCATCTCCATTTCTGGAATAAGGCTGTCATGGTCGCGACCGAGGGTGATGAGGCATTCGCCACATTTTTTGAAGGTGTTGGCGCACACATGATGAAGGGCGGTTCGCTGCCCGAATACGAAAGAGCGTATTTGGACGGTCTCAGCGGTGGGGCGCTGCGTGAGGCGTGGGCATCATTGGTTGACGAGACGGCAGATGCTTACGCCGCGCTCGATCCAAGTTCAAGAGTACCTTGGGCAGGCCCCAGCATGAGCGCGCGATCGGCTATATCGGCACGCCAAATGGAGACCTGGGCGCATGGGCAGGAGGTCTTCGACGTGCTGGGCGCAGATCGTAAGGAGCACGATCGTATTCGCAACATTGTCGTCTTGGGAATTAATACCTTTGGCTGGACATTCAAGGTGAGAGGCGAAACGCCGCCTGAGCCTATGCCATTCGTGAGCTTGGTCTCTCCAAGCGGCGAAGTATGGACCTATGGTGAGTCACAGCAGAGCAACTTCATTCAAGGGGATGCGGTCGAGTTTGCTCAGGTGGTGACCCAAACGAGGAATATTGGTGACACCAGTCTCACTGTGGTTGGTGATCCGGCGACTGACTGGATGTCTAAGGCGCAGTGTTTTGCTGGCGGTGCCAATCCACCACCGGAAAAAGGTTCTCGCTTTAAAGCCGGTTAATTGCATTTGAAGACTGTTGTCATTCAGTCCGCCCCCGACAGTCGACCCCGGTGGGTAACGGATTGTTTGCTGGGCGTTGAGGCCTGGTCGAACGACCACGCTTTTACTTACCAATTTTTTGATGACAGCTTCTTCGATGTGCTTCCCGATTGGTATCGGCAGAAGTTATCGGGGCGAGGACCCATTCTCGCCGACTTAGCGCGTCTGCTTCATATCAAAGCTGCTCTGGAAGCCGGTGCTGATCGGGTTATCTGGTGCGATGCCGACACGCTGATCATTGATGGGAGTTGGCAGCCATCGACAACGACGCATTCACGGTTTGGTGAAGAGCACTGGTTGCAACGAGATAAGTCGGGCCGCTTAGAAATTCGTCGTCAGCCTCACAATGCTTTCATGATTTTTTTGCAGGCATCGCCAGTACTCAACTTTTTAATCCACACCATCGAGTCGATGATCGCGCGCGTCGATCCAGATCACATTGCACCTCAAATAGTGGGTCCTAAGCTGCTTAAAGCGCTTCACAACCTCGCTCATTTTGATCTAGAGCCTGAAGCAGGCGCCATGAGTCCACTATTGCTGAAGGCGATACGCCAGAGCGACACAGAGGTCATCGAGTTTTTCGTCGAGCGGAGTGGCCAAGTACCCAAGTGCCTGAACTTATGTGCCAGTCTGATCGATGAGATTGATCTCGACATTCAGAGCATCCGCCAACAGGTTGCCGTGTTGCTGTGAGGTAGTGTCCTGGAGTAGGGCATGTCTTGCGACTACTGATCTGGCATAGTTAGATCAAATAACAATAACGTTCAACAACAATAAAAAGAGAAAGCCAATGACAGACCACACCGTCAACGTGAGCATTGACGACGATATTGCGTCGATCATTCTTGACCGAGCGGAGGTTAGAAACGCGCTCAATCGCGACACCATGGTGCAACTCAGGGATGCGGCGCTGGCGGTGTCGGATAAAGATCAGGTACGTGCCGTCATCATCCGAGCCGAGGGAACCGACTTTTCCGTTGGCGCAGATTTGAAAGAGGTTTCTGTCATGGAGCCGGGTGGCTCGCTATTAAGAGCTCGGCGCGATGCTGAGCTCGGACAGAAGCTACTGACGGCTATTCGTGAGATTCACCAGCCGACGATTTGCGCTGTGCAAGGCATTGCCACGGGTGGCGGCGCCTGTATTGCGGCTGCCTGCGATTTCCGGATTGCGGCAACGGATGCGCGTTTGGGCTTGGGCGAGGTCAAGGTGGGCATGAATCTCATGTGGAATGCCGTGCCCTTGTTCGTCGAATTGGTGGGTTTATCCCGAGCGAAACAACTCATTATGTCCGGGGATCTCTACGCTGCAGATCGACTGGAGAGCTGGGGCTTGATCGATGATATCTGTGAGGGCGACGACCTACAGGCGGTGGCACAGGGGTGGGCTCGACATTACGCCGATCTCCCGCCAGTGGCGGTACAAATGACTAAGCGCAGTGTGAATCAATACGCGCTGGCATTGAGCGAGTCCATTATGCATATGGACCAGGATCAGTGGATTCTGGCCGCTCGCAGCGAGGACTTCAAAGAGTGTATTTCAGCGTTCGTTGAGAAACGCTCCGCAAGGACCACAGGCCATTAATCGGCATTAAGAGAGTACAGGAGTAAAGTGTGAGTGATGATCTCGTCGAGGGCTATTGCGACCCTCGATTTCAAGCTGTTCGTGACCAATTTGCCCAAGCGCTTGCCAGTGGATTTGACACCGGCGCCTCTGTTGCGGTGGAGCATCAGGGCGAAATGGTGGTCAATCTCTGGGGTGGCTACAAAGATAGAGAAAAAACAGACCCCTGGTCCAAAGATACACTCATCAATGTATTTTCGACCACCAAAGCCATCACAGCTACCTGCTTCTTGCAGCTGGTTGAGCGAGGCAAGGTCGATCTCGACGCCTTAATTGGCGACTACTGGCCGGAATACGCCTGCAACGGCAAAGAAAAAACTCGAGTCAGTGATTTTTTATGCCATCGAGCGGCCATGCACGGCTTTCAGGGTGGAGTACCCCAATTCGATTATCGCGAGTGGGATAGGTGGACTGAGGCGCTCGCGCAACAGCAACCCTTCAGAGCGCCAGGAACCACCCAGGGTTATCACGCATTGACCTATGGTTGGTTGGTCGGCGAGTTGATTCGGCGCATTGATGGTCGCAGCGTCGGACAGTATTTCCGCGAGGAAGTAGCCGAACCCTTCGGTCTCGACTTCAAAATTGGTCTTGAGGACACCGATATTGAGCGGTGTGGCGATATTCTTGTCGATCCACAGCCGACGCCATGGACCCTGATGGCCATTGCGATCGCGCCTGACTTCATCCTGCCTAAAGCACTTCGTTCGCTGAAGTCTTTTTTGAGAATGGGCGATCTCAAAGTGGCTTTCGCCTCGAGGTCCGCTCAGCCCGGTGAGATGAATTCGCGAGAGTGGCGTGAGGCCGAGATACCCTCAGCCAATGGACATGGCACAGCCGAGTCCCTCGCCAAACTCTTCGGTATTTTGAGCACGGGTGGTGAGAGAGACGGTCAACGGATTATCAGTCGGGAGACACTGAAACTGGGGCTGACGCCGCTGTCAGAGGGTCCAGACACCGTCATTTTAGGCGCGCCTATTCGCTTTGGTGTTGGCTACGACCTCGGACTTGGCATCACGACCATCCGAGAGACACCGCACCCCGGTCGCATTTTTGGGCATTGTGGCGTAGGCGGCTCTGTCGCTTTCGGCGACCCCGAAACAGGCCTTGGCTACGGCTTCCTTTGCAACCGAATGCACAAGCTGAAAGATCTGTACCAGACCTCTAATCGGCTAACACGTACTGTCTTGGAAATTGTCAGTTAGGCCTTCTTTGAGCGCTAACTCACATCCCGAAAATTGGGTTTACGCTTTTCAATGAAGGCGCGAATACCCTCGCTGACATGTGGAAAGTCGAACAGCATCCGCTGAGTATCTTTTTCGTACTCGAGTTGCTCGCTCAAGGTATTGGAGAGGGCACGATCATGTGCCTTCACCACCGCTTTAAGGCCTGCAGTGGGTCCATCGGCTAATCTGCCCGCTAGGGTTAAGGCAGTGGGCAGTAAATCTTCATCGGCCACACAGTCCCAGATGAGTCCCCAGGCTTTCGCATCTGAGGCAGATAAATTATCGCCTAATAACGCTAAGCCATTGGCGCGTGCGCGACCAACGAGGTTGGGCAGGAACCAGGAGGCGCCCATGTCGGGAATGATCCCCAGATTAGGCCCGAAGACGAGTTTGAACTTGGCAGTCTCTGCGGCGATTGCAATGTCTCCGGCGAGGGCAAGGCCGACGCCGCCACCTGCGGCAACGCCATTAATAGCGGTCACAACAGGTTTTGTGGATTGAGCGACGGCTTTGACCAAGGGATTAAAGCCTCGCTCCATATTCGCTGCGGTGGCCTCTCCCGCGGAGACACCCTTTACGGCCGGCCAGCTTCGCGCATTCAGATCGGCACCTGCGCAAAAGGCACGGCCGGCACCGGTGATCACAACTGCCCTCACCGCGCTGTCGGTTTTTGCCTCGTGCATTGCATCGACCAGACCGAGGGTTAGCGATTCATCCAAAGAGTTCAGAACCGCAGGTCGGTTCATTGTGATCGTGAGTACGCCATTGTCGGCAAGATGGGTAAGAACAGATGCGCTCATGCAAAGCCTCGATTTTTGTTGTTTTAGTGAGACTACTGTAAGGGTAGCGGGGGAGGAGTGCTAGTGATCCGCTAAACACTGTACTTCGAGATTAAACGGGTGAGATGATTCCTAGTTTGAAGGCAGGCGAAACAGGTCTTCCACAGAGCATCCAAGGGTGTCTGCAATCTTCAAGGCGAGCACGGTTGACGGAACATACATGCCGTTTTCAATAGCGTTGATGCTTTTACGCGAGACCCCAGCGAACTTACTGAGCTCCGCCTGCGTCAGTCCCGCCTGTCGTCGCATCCCCTCAAGATTATTGAAAAGTTTTGGATGGTGTTTTCCCATTTTGACGATATTGCCGTGCTTACTTGCGATGGCTCGCTGGCTGATATACGAAATTTCGGATAATCACTGAAAAACTATACGAAGGGTGATTTGACCCGAATTACCGCTTTTCGAAATCTTCAACTGCTTGATTGAGCTCGTTACTGGTGGGTGGGTATAGGTAGCCGGCAACCACAATACCGAGTCCAATCAGACCAACGAGCATTCCGGCTCCCTCGAACAACCGTCCCAACGCAAATGCTCCGAACGCGTATATGCCGATGCCAACAAAAAGGGTAATCAACCCACCGCGCCGATAGTCTGTCGGTTCGCTTTTCTTTTCATCGAGCATCGACATTAATTCATCGAGCCTGTCCGGGTCATCGATGGTTTTCGAGATTTCCAAAATGGTTGCTCGCCGTTCTTTGCCTTCAATGTACTGCCAAAAAAAGGCAGCTAAGGGGATGATGATGCCGGTCAGCATTCCAAAAATCGGGATCATTTCACTCATTTTTAATCCGTGGCTCCTGAAAATGTAACGTAAACGTATCATATTGAGAGGAGAAGTAAAGGTTACATATCATGGTAATGGCGAGTTACACGTTTCTCGCCATGAACTATGTTGAAGGGATCGTGCCTGTTTTACGGGTGCCCGTTTGGGGCTAGGAAGGAGAGACCAGACGTCGACGAGTCGACCGAAAAGTCATGGCCTTCCTGTTTTAGATGCTGCTCGGCCTGACGCGCTCTTTGTGATTTGCCCACGTTGCAGAGTCATCTTCAAACACTGGATGTCGCTCAGAATGACTTCTGGGCCAAAAACTGTGGCGCAAAAAAAGGCAGCTTGACGCTGCCTTCTTGAATTTGGCTCCGGCTGCTGGGCTCGAACCAGCGACCCAATGATTAACAGTCATTTGCTCTACCAACTGAGCTAAGCCGGAATAGTCTCCGAAGAGGACGCGGACTATACACGTCCGGATTTTCTTGCGTCAAGAAGAACAGAAGATACGAGTCCTAAAGATAATTCCGTTAAGCTATCCGGCTGAGAAATTTAGACGTATCAAGACCGTGGCAAAGCAATTTGAACTTCAATCCAGTTATAAACCCGCCGGTGATCAGCCGGGGGCGATTGATCAGCTGGTTAATGGTATCGGCGCTGGTCTGGCCTCACAGATTTTGCTGGGGGTAACCGGCAGCGGTAAGACATTTACCATGGCAAATGTCATCCAAAAGCTTCAGCGTCCGACGATTGTGATGGCCCACAACAAGACACTGGCAGCACAGCTTTATGGTGAGTTTAAGGAGTTCTTTCCCAAGAACGCCGTTGAGTACTTTGTCTCCTACTACGATTACTATCAGCCAGAGGCCTACGTACCGTCGTCTGATACCTACATCGAGAAAGATGCGCAGGTGAATGACCACATTGAACAAATGCGCTTATCGGCGACCAAGGCCTTGCTCGAGCGGCCAGACTGTCTAGTGGTCTCCACGGTTTCCTCGATTTATGGTCTCGGCGATCCTGAGTCCTACTTCAAGATGGTGATGCACCTCTCGCGTGGTGAAATCATCAACCAGCGAGGTATTTTGCGTCAGCTGGCAGAGTTGCAATATACCCGCAACGATCTCGACTTTAAGCGCGGCACTTACCGGGTTCGCGGCGATGTCATCGACATCTTTCCAGCAGACTCTGACGAGTTAGCGATCCGCGTCGAGCTGTTTGACGAGGAAATTGAAAATATTTGCAGCTTTGATCCGCTGACCGGTGCCGTTGCTGAGAAACTGCCGCGCATTACCATTTTCCCCAAAACACACTATGTGGCGTCGCGTGACACGATGTTGGGTGCCGTGGATCTCATTGAAGAAGAGCTCGAGATTCGGGTGAAACAGCTGAAAGAATCCGAGAAGCTGTTGGAGGCGCAGCGGTTGGCACAAAGAACCCGCTACGACATCGAAATGATTCGGGAACTGGGGTACTGCCAGGGCATTGAGAACTACTCGCGCTATCTGTCGGGTAGGGCGCCGGGCGAGCCACCTCCAACGTTATTCGAATACCTACCGGACAACGCTTTACTGGTTGTTGACGAGTCCCACGTGACCGTTCCGCAAATTGGGGCGATGTACAAGGGTGATCGCTCGCGAAAAGAGACGCTGGTGGAGTACGGCTTCCGGCTCCCGTCGGCGCTTGATAACCGCCCGATGAAGTTCGAGGAGTGGGAGCTGATGTCTCCACAGGCAATTTATGTCTCAGCCACGCCCGGCCCTTATGAGAATGATCATGCAGGAGCGACGGTAGAGCAGGTAGTCCGCCCCACAGGATTGGTCGACCCTATTGTGGAAGTAAGACCTGCGCGCACTCAGGTCGATGATTTACTTGCAGAGATTCGTGAGACAACGGCAAAAGGCGATCGAGTCTTGGTGACAACGCTGACCAAGCGTATGTCTGAAGACTTAACCGAATATCTTAATGAGCACGATGTACGGGTCCGCTACTTGCACTCTGATATCGATACGGTCGAGCGAGTCGAGATCATTCGAGATTTACGATTGGGGCATTTCGATGTTCTTGTTGGTATCAACCTTTTGAGGGAGGGCTTGGATATGCCAGAAGTATCGCTGGTTGCGATACTTGATGCGGACAAAGAAGGGTTTTTGCGAAGTGATCGTTCATTGATTCAGACCATTGGTCGAGCAGCCCGAAATCTGAATGGGCGTGCCATTTTGTATGCCGATGCCATGACCGGCTCGATGGAGCGAGCGATCAATGAAACCCAGCGACGCCGAGACAAGCAGCTCGCGTTCAATGAAGCGAATGGCGTTGTTCCCAAAGGTATTGAAAAATCAGTTCGCGATATTCTTGAGGGTGCTCGACGTATGCCCACCAAGGCCCGCGGTGCCCGCGATACGAAAGTCACAAATGACCGAATTTCATTTGCTCAGGATGTGATGAGCATGACTCCAGCGGCGTTGTCGCGTAAGTTGGCAGAATTAGAAAACACCATGGCTGAGCACGCGAAAAACTTGGAGTTCGAAGAAGCGGCCGCTGTCCGCGATCAAATAGCAGAGCTCAAGCAAATCGCATTCGTTGGGGCGTAGTATGATTCCCCAGCGCAATCAGTTGTGATGAGGGGGAATGTGGTATGAAAAACGTATGGTTTTTATCGCTTTGTCTCTGTGCCTGAGTGCCTGCACGTTCACCACTGACGAAGGCTATATTCGCTGCTTGCAAGGGTTCAATGATACTGGGTCAGGGGTCAAAGTGCCCCCGGGCGCCGCTGCCCAAGTGATCGGTGCCGGTACCGTGGGAGCCGCGGCGGCCCTAATCTTATGCAAGGAGCCCGAAATTACAGAATCACCGGACGCGCTTGTCGCGGAGGTGCCAGGGGACCTGTCGCAGCCCTTAGAGGAGCGTCGATCACTGGTCATGACCGATGCGACACCAGCCGCAGCTCCAGCGACTTTGGCCCCGGTAACGGGTTTCGTTTTCGACAGTCGCACGCTGCAATTCGACTTGGACCGAGCTGAACTTAAGCCTGGCGCCAGTGACACCTTGTCTCCCGTGGTCGACTTCTTAAATGATTACCCTGAAGTCAGTGTTCGCATTACTGGTCATACGTGCTGGCTCGGAAGTAATGAGCACAATCTGGATCTTTCCCAGCGACGCGCCGATGCGGTAGCCAATTACCTGGTGAGTCAGGGCATCGATCGCGATCGCTTGTTCGTGGCAGCTGAAGGTGAGAGCCAACCCCTCGATACTAACTTGACCGAGGACGGCCGCCGGTCGAATCGACGTGTCGAGGTGGTACAGCTCTAACCGACGGAAATAGTCACCAATGGAACCGAAGAGCGCAACCGATGAGACGGGTGTGGTACGACGCCTAATCCTTAACCTTTGCTGAAGGATGGCGCATACACCAAGATTGCAAGTCCACCAGTAAGAAATCCTGAGACGTACATGGTGAGGTCATACACCGCATTTAGTTCGCCAGAAGGGTAGCTTGCAACGGGCATTCCAACTAGAGAGATCAGTACACTGGGTAAGGAGAGGTAGCGAGCTGCACCGACGTAAAGTGCAATCAATAGTAGACTGATGAGCTAGCCAGTGGATGCTACCGCAACTACGGTTTTTCCTCAGTTTGGGTCTGCGTCGTGCAGGGGTGTGATCAATGCAGTTGCGCCCATGGGCAACAAACTTGCGAGTACCAGCAACCGTTTGAGCGTGGCTGTTTCCATCAATTTTATGACGCCATCCGATGATTTTCTCATAGAGTAACGTGTCTCGGGCTGGTGTAGCATTTAACCCGTGCGAATTGGTAATATTTATGTTTGAAACTATTCAAGAAAATATTGGCTGCACCATGCGCCATAGATTTTTGTTATAATGCGTTCACTGAGGCCAGCCGCGCGCTGCGCCTACCACTTCAGAAAATACAGACTCATGTGAGGTTTAGATAATGGACTTGTCTGACAAGTTTGCACGTGGACAAACCATGTTTTTTAGGTTTTTTGCGGATGCATTCTTCGCCAAGCGATATGGGCATCGAGCAGTAGTTCTCGAGACCGTTGCCGGTGTCCCGGGTATGGTCGCAGGTATGTGGATACATCTCAAAAGTCTTCGTCAGATGAAAACTGGGTACGGACCTATTATTCGAGAGCTATTAGCGGAAGCTGAAAACGAGCGAATGCATCTTATGTTTTTTATTGAGATTGCAAAGCCAAATTGGCTCGAGCGTGCTTTGATTCTGAGCGCACAAGCAATTTTCTGGAACTACTACTTCCTATTTTATGTCTTCTTTCCCAAGACCGCCCACAAGATGGTGCATTACTTCGAGGAGGAGGCGGTAAGCAGCTACACCAATTATTTAGAGTTAATTGAGAGTGGTCAGATCGAAGATGTGCCCGCACCTCAACTAGCAATCGAGTACTACAATCTCCCGTCCGAGGCCAAATTGAGCGACATGATCCAACGTGTAAGGGCTGACGAGCAGCATCATGCCGACGTTAATCTCCGAATGGCTGGTGGACGAACGAGCGAGGACCCAAGCGTCCCAGCAGATGCAAGCCACGCAACTAGCGCCCCAAATACTCCGGGGGCCCGAGCTTAAAAAATGGAACCGCGTTAACATAGATAGTCGTCTAGGTATTAGACACGATTGATTGAAGAGCGCCTAATAAGCATTCAGGCGGTCTTCACATTCACACGCAGTGCAACGTAGGTACTGCCACTGATTAAGGAATATATATGCCGGTTATTACCCTTCCAGACGGATCCTCTCGTCAATTCGATAATGCAATTACTGTTTACGATGTCGCGGCAGACATTGGGGCGGGGCTTGCCAAAGCTACCTTGGCGGGCGTCGTGGACGGTCGTGAAGTCGACGCGAGCTATTCCATTGTTAGCGATGCCGAGCTACGAATCATCACCAGTCGCGACGATCAGGCGCTCGAGATTTTGCGGCACTCGACGGCACACTTATTAGCACAAGCGGTGCAACAGCTGTTTCCCGGTACTCAAGTCACCATTGGACCGACTGTGGAAGACGGCTTTTATTACGACTTCGCATCAGACCACAACTTCTCGCTCGAAGACCTAGAGAAAATCGAGGCGAAAATGCAGGAGCTGGTCGCTGATGACCTTACGGTATCGCGTCTTGTCTACTCGCGAGAGCAAGCCATTGAAATGTTTCGAGACATGGGTGAGCACTACAAGGTCGAAATTATCGAGGAATTGCCTGAGGGCGAGGAAATCTCGGTGTATCAGCAGGGCGACTGGATGGACTTGTGTCGCGGGCCTCATGTACCGAGCACAGGTAAGTTAGGTGCCTTTAAGTTAACGAAAGTAGCGGGTGCCTACTGGCGGGGCGATGCCAATAATCAGCAGTTGCAGCGTATTTACGGTACTGCGTGGTCTTCACCCAAAGAGCTCAAGGCGTATTTGAATCGTATCGCTGAGGCAGAAAAGCGCGATCACCGAAAGATTGGCCGAAAATTGGGCTTGTTCCATTTTGCCGATGACGCTCCCGGTTCAGTTTTTTGGCATCCCAAGGGTTGGACACTGTTTCGCGAGCTACTGGAGTACATGCGCGGTCGACAGGACGCGGCAGGCTACGTTGAGGTGAATACACCGGATGTGATGGATCGCAGCCTATGGGAGACATCGGGACACTGGTTTAACTACCGAGAGAATATGTTCTCAACTCAAACCGAGGATGAGCGCATTTTTGCGTTAAAGCCAATGAACTGCCCGGGCTCTGTATCGATGTTTGCGCAGGGTTTGAAGAGTTATCGGGATCTGCCGCTGCGCATGGCTGAGTTCGGAAAAGTCCACCGATATGAGCCATCGGGCGCCTTGCACGGGCTGATGCGTGTGCGTCATTTCACTCAGGACGATGCGCACATCTACTGCACAGAGGCGCAGATGGAGCAGGAGTGCATCGATGTCGTTGCGCTCGTTCTGGATATCTACAAGGACTTTGGCTTTGATGATGTTGTCATCAAACTATCAACACGCCCCGAAAATCGTATTGGCTCCGACGAGGTCTGGGACAAGCTAGAGGGTGCGCTGAGTAATGCACTCGATGTGATGGGTTTGGATTACGTACTCTTCCCCGGAGAGGGTGCATTTTACGGTCCTAAACTGGAATTTGTTCTTCGCGATGCCATTGGACGTGACTGGCAATGCGGTACCTTGCAGGTCGACATGAACTTACCGGAGCGATTCGATATCACTTACGTTGATGAAGACGGTAACCGGGATAAGCGTCCTGTGATGTTACACCGTGCCCTGTTTGGTTCCTTGGAGCGTTTTATCGGGATTCTCATCGAACACTTCGAGGGTAATTTCCCGGTATGGCTAGCGCCCCAGCAAGCGGTGGTGGTCAACATTACCGATAAGCAGAGCGATTATGCCGAAGGTGTGGTCAGCTCGTTAAAGGCGCAAGGTTTCCGTGTCGCGACCGATCTCAGGAATGAGAAAGTGGGCTTTAAGATTCGCGAAGCCGAGCTCTCTAAAATGCCCTATGTGTTAGTTGTGGGCGAGAAGGAGCGCGAGGCTGGCACGGTCGCGGTTCGAGGTCGTCACGGTGCTGACCTGGGTGTCATGTCGATTGCCGACTTCGGCGCACATTTGCAGACTGAAATTGCCAATAAATCAGTGGTTAACAAGACCGCTTGATTGGCATAAATACAAGGCATTAGCACGGTCTAGTGCCTTGTTATCCCGCGCTGTTCACTATAAAATCGCCGCCCTATTTTGGGTGGTGAGTGCGTCTTTTACTGATTTCTTAAGCCGCGAAGCCGATACCCGTGTGTGGAGAGAGTCAGTATCAAGAACGATAGCAAGAGCAAAAGAGCTCTGACGAATGAGCAGATCGAGGCACCCATGGTGCGCTTGATCGACGCCGATGGCAGTCAGGTCGGTATTGTCTCGAATGCGGAGGCAATGGAAAAAGCCGACGAGGCGGGCATGGATCTAGTGATGATGGCAGACGGTGAAACACCTGTTTGCAAAATCATGGATTACGGCAAGCACATTTTTGAAGCAAAGAAGCAAAAAGCGGCTCAGAAGAAGAAGGCCAAGCGCATACAGATTAAGGAAATGAAGTTTCGTCCGGGAACGGATGAAGGCGATTACCAGGTCAAACTTCGTAGTTTGGTCCGGTTTTTAGAAAATGGTGACAAAGCCAAGGTCACGTTGCGATACCGCGGTCGTGAGATGGCTCACCAAGAGCTCGGTATGGAAATTCTCAAGCGAGTTGAGAGTGACCTCAGCGAGTTGGGCGCTGTTGAACAGTTTCCAAAAATGGAAGGTCGTCAGCTGACGATGGTGATAGCACCCAAGAAACGAGGATAGTGGCCCGTGAATGCCCTATTGCTCGGTTGATGAAACGCTCTAACAGGAAACTGGGAAGAGCCTTAAGCAGGAGTATCTAAGATGCCAAAAGCCAAAATTCACAGTGGTGCCGCTAAGCGGTTTAAGAAGACGGCCAGTGGTTATAAGCGCAAGAGTGCTTATAAGAGCCACATCCTGACGAAAATGACGACTAAGCGTAAGCGTCAGCTTCGAGGCACATCAATGATTCATAAGTCCGACGTGGTGCTTGTGGATCGTATGTTGCGCGCCAAGTAATCGTTAAGTTCTTTAGGAGATAAGACATGCCTCGTGTAAAACGTGGTGTCACGGCTCACCGTCGACACAAGAAAATTCTCAAGCAAGCAAAGGGTTACTACGGCGCGCGTTCACGTGTGTTTCGAGTAGCCAAGCAGGCCGTTACTAAAGCGGGACAGTACGCTTATCGTGACCGCCGTCAGCGCAAGCGTCAGTTCCGCGCGCTCTGGATTACGCGTATTAACGCGCAGTCTCGTGCAAACGGTATGACCTACAGCAAGTTCATCAATGGTCTCAAGCGAGCTGAGATTACTCTCGATCGTCGCGTCCTTGCTGATCTCGCTGTCCACGATAAGCCAGCTTTTGCTGCAGTGGTGGAGCGTGCTAAAGCTGCACTCGCAGCTTAATTGCAGTTTTCGGGCTACCGACTGCAATAATGCAGAGCGATAATCAGAAGGAGGCTACGGCCTCCTTTTTTGAATGAGTGGAGCGTGAGTAACAAATGCAGTCATTGGAAAACATCAAGGCAGAGGCCGTCGTCGCCATAGAGGCAGCGTCGGATATCGCGGCCCTTGAAGAGTTGCGGGTAAGCTACCTGGGTAAAAAAGGCGCGCTCACGGGCTTGTTAAAGAATCTGGGCCAGCTTTCAGCAGAAGAAAGACCCAAGGCTGGTGCGGAAATTAACGCCGTTAAACAGCAGCTCAATGAGCAACTCAACGCGCGCAAAGCCTCTTTACAAGGCGCTGCACTTGCCGCGCAGCTCGCCGAAGAGGCAATCGATGTTACCTTGCCAGGACGTCGCGCTGAGACGGGCTCACTGCATCCAATTACGCGCACCATTCAGCGCATGGAAACCTTCTTTTCCTCAATGGGGTTTGAGGTTGTCGAAGGACCCGAAATTGAGGATGACTACCACAATTTTGAAGCGCTCAATATTCCTGCGCATCATCCGGCTCGTGCCATGCACGATACGTTTTACGTGGAAGACACGCTTGTGCTTCGGACGCACACTTCAGGTGTTCAGGTGCGAACGATGGAAGCTCAGCAGCCACCCATCCGTGTGATCTGTCCAGGTCGGGTCTATCGCTGTGACTCTGACCTGACCCACTCGCCTATGTTTCATCAGGTGGAAGGGTTATTGATTGACGAGACTTCCAACTTTGGTCATCTAAAGGGTCTGCTGGAAGACTTCTTACACGCCTTCTTTGAGCGCGACGAGTTATCGGTGCGATTGCGTCCTTCGTATTTTCCGTTTACTGAGCCCTCGGCTGAGGTCGATATTCAGTGCGTTAAATGTTCGGGTGCGGGCTGTCGAGTATGCAGCCACACCGGATGGATTGAAGTTTTGGGTTGCGGGATGGTTAACCCCAAGGTGCTCGAGATGAGTGGTATCGACCCCGATAAATACCGAGGCTTTGCTTTTGGTATGGGAGTAGAGCGCCTATCGATGCTGCGTTATGGCATTGGCGATTTACGCCTGAATTTCGACAACGACTTGCGCTTCCTTGCGCAATTTATGTGAGTTAGCACGATGATTATTTCGGAACAGTGGCTGCGTACCTGGGTCAGTCCTCAAGTGACGACAGAGGCTTTGAGTCACAAGCTCACTATGATTGGCCTGGAGGTTGACAGTATCGCAGGCGCGGCTGAGGCGTTCTCGGGTGTTGTCGTTGCGCAAATCATTGCGGCTGAGCAACATCCTGATGCCGACAAGCTGCGGGTCTGTACAGTTAATGCTGGCGACGAGACCGTGCAGATTGTCTGCGGTGCACCCAATGCCCGCGCAGGCCTGGTAGCACCACTTGCCAAGGTGGGGGCAGTGCTACCCGGTAACTTCAAGATCAAGAAAGCCAAACTCCGCGGCGTGGAGTCTCAAGGTATGCTCTGCGCTGGCGCTGAGCTGACTATTTCTGAAGATAACGACGGCCTGATGGAGCTTCCCGCTGACGCGCCCATTGGTGCTGATATTCGGAAGTATCTGTCGCTTGATGATCAGGTCATTGAGCTGGGCCTCACACCGAATCGAGCCGACTGCCTCAGCATTCGTGGTGTAGCTCGCGACGTGGCGGTTGCTTTTGATGAAGACCTAAATGAGCCTGCGATACGGCCTGTCGAAAGTACGATTGCCGAGATTTTCCCAGTCGCTATTGAGGCCACGGCAAAATGTCCAAGATATCTCGGTCGTGTCATCAAAAATGTTGACCTATCGCGTCCCACACCCGACTACATGCGTGAACGCCTAGAGCGGGCCGGGTTGCGGTCGATCGACGCAGCAGTCGACGTCACTAACTACGTTTTGTTGGAACTGGGCCAACCCCTTCATGCCTTTGACCTTGATCGGTTGGCTGGCGGGATTGTTGTCCGCGAGTGTGAGCCAGGGGAGGTCTTAACGCTCCTCGATGGTACTGAGCAGACGTTGCAGCCTGGGACCTTGGTAATTGCTGATCACGCTAAACCACTGGCGCTTGCGGGTATCATGGGTGGTGCGGAGAGCGGTGTGAGTGAGGCCACGACCAACCTATTCCTCGAGAGCGCCTTCTTCACGCCAGAACTGATGGCGGGAAGAGCTCGGTCATACGGCCTCCACACGGATGCTTCTCATCGTTACGAGCGCGGTGTGGACTTTCAGCTGCAGCGCGACGCGATGGAGCGCGCGACACAGTTATTCATTGACGCTGTGGGTGGTGAAGCGGGTCCTGTGACAGAAGTGGTCTCTGATGCCGATCTGCCGGTGAACGAAGCTGTTCTTCTGAGAGAAACGCAAATCGAAAAGCTGCTCGGCATTAGCGTCGACCGTATAGAGGTAGAGCGCATCCTAGAGGGCCTTGGTTTCTGGGTTGTTGGGCACGAGCAAGGTTGGTTGTGTACTGCCCCCAGTTGGCGGTTCGATATGGGTCTTGAAGTGGATCTAATTGAAGAGCTCGCCCGCATCATTGGATTCGATGCCATCCCGGCGCAACCCATTACAGCGAGCCTTATTCCAGTTGGCGTTCCCGAGACACGCCGTGCGCTGCGTATGGCGAAGAATGACCTTGTTGCACGGGGTTACTTTGAAGCTGTGACTTTCAGCTTTGTTGCGCCCGAGGTGCAGACTTTCTTCGATCCGGAGCTTTCTCCTATCCCTCTAAAGAACCCGATATCAGCTGATCTCGCGGTCATGCGTACCAGCCTCATCCCTGGCTTGTTGAAAGCGATCGCGCACAATGCCAGTCGGCAGCAGAGCCGTGTTCGGTTGTTTGAGACGGGCCTGAAATTTACTGCGGGTGAAGGCGATGCTGAGCAGATCCCAATGCTGGCGCTTGCGGTCTCGGGCTTGCGAGACACTGAGGGTTGGTCAACGGAGAAGGCGGCGGCTGACTTTTTTGATGTGAAGGGAACCGTCGAGGGCTTACTTGCGAATCTGGGTGATCGACTGACCTTTGAGGCGTCCGTTTTCCCAGGGCTTCACGACGGGCAAAGTGCGGCGATTTGCGTAGACGGTAAGCCCGTTGGACGTATCGGTGCAGTGCACCCGAGCGTGCGCAAAGCAATGGGTATTCCGGCGAACACGGTTGTTGCTGAGGTACTTCAATGGGTGGTGACTGAGGTTGCCATGCCTGCATACGATGATATTTCCAAATATCCCGAGACCCGCAGAGACCTCGCATTGGTGGCTGACAAGGGAATTGCCTCGGCCGAGGTGCTCTCTACTATTCGCGCGGCTGCTGGGACCTTGCTAACCAAATTAGATCTTTTTGACGTTTACGAGGGGACTGGATTGGCAGAAGGGAAGAAAAGTCTGGCCATCGGTTTGACATTCCAAGATCAAAGTCGCACTCTCGATGAGTCCGAAGTATCAAGCGCCATAGACCAAGTGCTTGATTCATTGAGAGAAAAACTGGGTATCGAATTGCGAAGCTAATAACAACATGTCCGCATTAACGAAATCAGAGATGGCCGATAAGCTCTTTGAGGAGTTGGGTCTGAACAAGCGCGAAGCGAAAGAGCTGGTGGAGCAGTTCTTCGAAGAGATTCGCGTCTGTCTTGAGAACAACGAACAGGTGAAACTCTCAGGCTTCGGCAACTTTGATCTTCGCGATAAAGGCTCGCGTCCCGGTCGTAATCCTAAGACGGGTGAAGAGATCCCTATTTCTGCTCGACGTGTTGTTACCTTCAAGCCCGGACAAAAGCTCAAAGCCCGGGTAGAGAAGATGCAAAACGATGCTTGAGCCTACGCATAACAACGAACTACCACCTATCCCGGGAAAACGCTATTTCACCATTGGTGAAGTCAGTACTTTGTGTGCTGTCAAGCCGCACGTGCTTCGTTACTGGGAAGCGGAGTTTCCTCAGCTGAAGCCTGTCAAACGTCGCGGTAACCGACGTTATTATCAACGGGGCGATGTCGAACTAGTTCGAGCCATCCGCGGATTGCTCTACGAAGAGGGCTATACCATCGGTGGTGCGCGCCAGCGTCTGACCAGTGAAGACGGCCCCAACCCGGTTGCGGTCATGTCAGCGGTGAGCGATAGCCTTAAAGATTTGCAAGCGGCAAAGTCCCTGCTGCAACTCGACGACTAAGATTCCCTAACGCCACGAATACCCGTATACTTCGCGGCCTTCGGGGCGTAGCGCAGTCTGGTAGCGCACCACACTGGGGGTGTGGTGGTCGCAGGTTCAAATCCTGCCGTCCCGACCATCTATTTACCTTATCCAAGCCATTTATAGCGAATTCCCTTCAACTACATAGGTGCTATGAACTGAGGTAACAAAACGCGTATGGCAATCAATTGGGAACCAAGCGAATTCGATAAAGCGTTTTTGGTATCAGGTACGCTTTTAGTAGCCTCGGCATCGGGTCATAGCACGCTGGGATATCCGAAGCCCGTTTCTGTATCAGCAGATAATCAAAGAGACGCTAAAGCAAAAGTTCGAGCTATGCTGCTGGCAAGGGACGGGCTGTCTGAAGAGAATGTCGTAGAAGACAAGCTCGAGGTATCTGTATAGATAAGCGACCAAAAACCCCGTGAGGTCTGTGGCTTATTGCACGCGATTAGAACTGTTTGACATGCTTCATGATGCGGCCTATTCGGCTTTCCCAGGCTTCTTGCCATTCAGGTCGCCAATCGGCCCCTAGGTCATTGTCAAAAACGTCGCGCATACTTTGGAACAAGCTCTCGTACATGGCTGTGGTCGCAGAGTAAGCCTTAATGTGGTTTTCCAGCTCCCAAGTTAAATAACCACCTGGCTCCAAGTGCTCGTCGGAAAGAAAGAGTTCGATCATTGAGGCAAACATACGCCCCCGCATGTACTCATCCGAGTACTCCATCAGTGCTGCAGCGTCGGGATTAAGCTCGAAAAAGCGTTCGTAGATACGAGGCGCCATATCACCATGGCGCTCGGCATAAAGCTCGAGTGAGTCCGAAATGAGGGCGATCTCGCTCACAGTATCGGTCATCAAGGGCCGGTACTCAGGTGCTCTATCGGGTACTCGTTGACGCTGTTTATGGTGCGAAGTTTTCCCATACTCACTTTGGTGACGCGAGGGCCGTCACACCGGCATAAACGTGCCACAGTTTTCTCTGGCTACCCCAGTTTTCCGATGACATCTCCGAACAGCTCTTCGTCACTAGGGAGCGTCTTTGCTTGTGCGAGCGGCTTTGAGACCCAAGTAATGTTGACCAGATGTTTCCAGTTAATGTTTTCATTGGTGGAGTTGCCGCCCCAGCTGCCACAACCGAGCGAGAAGGTTTGGCGCATGCCATTCCACAGATTGCCACTGTTGGAGGGCGCCTGAGGCTGGTTCACCATGACGCGAGAGGTTTTGGTGCCACTCGCGAGGGTGATGATGTTCTCATCGCTATTGGAGTAGATTCCGCAGGAGTGACCCATGCCCTGATATTCCTGAATGGCGTTCGTGAGCGTAACCGCTTCGTGAATATCGGCGACTTTATAAAACGCCATCACGGCCGAGAGTTTTTCGCCGGAAAAGGGATGGTCCGGTCCTACGCCTTCATACGGCACGATAATAAATTTCCGGTCTTCTGGGATGGAGAATCCCGACATCTCAGCGAGCACCTGCGGCTGTTTGACGACGGCTGCCGTATTGAGCGCTCCGTCGTGCCAAAGAACCGCTGCAATCTTGTCAGCTTCCTCGGGTGATGCGACATAACCACCTTCGGCGATCAGGTTGCTGAGTAGTTCGTCATAGACGCTCTCAAGGACAATGACCGAGTTATCGGCGGAGCAGGATGCTGCCAGGTCCAGCGTCTTAGAGATGCGTATTTTTTCTGCAGTGTCTAAAAGGTCGGCTGTGTCATCTACCGTGATCACTGCATTCCCAGCGCCCACGCCCAACGCAGGCGTGCCACTTGAATACGCCGCCTTCACCATGCCTGGCCCACCGGTAGCGAGGATGAAGTCACATTGCTTCATTAGCTCCTCGGTTTTGCCGAGCGATGGCTGCGCCATGGTTTGTACAAGGTCAGCGGGAGCCCCCATCTTTTCCAGAGCGCCACGCATTTTCTCGACAATCGTCATGTTGATGAACTTAGCGCGTGGGTGTGGCGCAATGACAATAGCGTTCCGACCCTTAACCGCGTTAATGCTTTTAATCACTGGCGTTGCCTCGGGATTTGTCGAGGGCGATAGAGCACCAATCACACCGACCGGCTTACAAATCTTGACGATATTACGCTCAAGGTCCTCCTCGATCACACCGACCGATTTATCGGGGAGGATATCCATGAGCGCCGCTCGGGTTTTCACTGATATTTTTGCGAATTTCCCGTTGTAGTCCCCGAGCTGGGTTTCATCAAGAGTTTGTTGCGCGAGTTCCTCGGCCACACCTGGTTGAGCGCAGGACCAAACCATCGCTCTAATAAGTTCGTCGACTTGCTCTTGCGTGTAGTTGGCTATCGCGGCTTGAGCAACGCGTGCGCGCTCTATCAGCGCTGCAACTTCAGCTGTTTCCTCAGGCGGTACGATCGTTTCTGGTGTGCCCATGATGTTCCCCTCACGTTCTTATGTTGCGAATCATACGTCCTAAAACGATGGCGTGCGATGGTCATAGTGCGGAGTTAGTCCTTCAGGTCGTCTCTAGGCTTAACGTTTAAGGTAGTGCCTGAAAAGACTGCCAATGCGCACGACAATCCCTAAGTGAGTTATTGCAGCGCGAGTTTGCGCTTGAACGAGTGCACCTGAGGTTTTATGGCCCACGTTGGCCTCGTAGGGTGCGCAACGTCATTTTTTGTTAGCTTAGTGTCATGGCATTTTGAGAAAGACGAGGGGTTTATCGATGCGATACGCGCTGCTGTTAATAAGCTTGCTGGTGACGATGACGGCCTACGCAGACGATACGTCGTCTATAGACAGCATCGTCAACGCCTACTACGAGGTCGTGTCAGGACCTGAAGGGTTTATCTACGATGCGGACAGAGATACCAACATTCATGCTGACGGCGCCTTGATCACCAAGGTATTTCCGGATGGAAGGTTTCAGAGACATGATCTGAGCACCGAGCAGGCCATGATTTCAGTGCCCTACGACCAAGCTTTCTTCGAATATGAAGTTGATAGGCGTATCGAGCGGTACGGGAACATTGCGCATGTGTGGAGTGAATTTGAGATGCGGACCTCTCCTGAGGCAGAGCCATACAGTGGTGGATTCAACAGCATTTCTCTCTACTTTACTGATAATCGATGGTGGATCTCATCCTGGTCGACGCAGTACAAAGATCCGTCTCTCAATCCTTCTAAAGCACCTGCTGCGGAGAAACTGACAGATCTCAACACAGAGCAGTTCGCTGATGTTGTGAAAAGTATTGTGCAAGACACGCTTCAAGCCTGTGAGGTGCAGGGGGGCATGCAGGGCCGTGCAAAAATGAACCTCGCCGTCGTGGGCGAGGTTAACGCTAAGCTGGTGTGTGCAGAGGAGTGACCTGCTAACAGCAACTTCTGGTGCCTTTAAAAGATTACCGACTGATCGACTCCGCTGTTCAACCCGTCGCTATCCGTTTGTCCCTAACTTGCGTATGGTTCATATCAATTCTGATGGACGGAACGATCGCTTATGGCAGCGCCACTCCCCAACCATCCGCAACTGCGCGGTAATTACGGGCCTATCAATTTTGAAGCTTCTTATGACGATATCGTCATCGAGGGCACCGTTCCCTCTGATTTATCAGGATCGCTATATCGGATAGGTCCAAACCCCAAGTTTGTCGAGGGGACTTATCACTGGTTTTTCGGCGCCGGCATGGTTCACGCGTTTCACGTGGACCAGGGGAAAGTAGGTTATGTGAATCGCTGGGTAAG
>CAJWQE010000018.1 GCA_913045375.1 uncultured Halieaceae bacterium
CAAACAAAAGGCGATAATCAGCGCCACATGGCCGAGCTCCGGGATCACGGCAGCACCGGCCGCCCAGCTGGGGCGGTTTTACCCTCAAGCGCCGCGGCAACTTCAGGCGGCATGTAGTTCTCGTCGTGCTTTGCCAGGACCTGGGTGGCAATCAGCATGCCGCTCTCATCCAGTGTTCCTTCAGCGACGACACCTTCTCCCTCGGCAAACAGGTCAGGCAGTATCCCGCTGTAACGAACGGGCACCGACGCTTCGTAATCGGTCACCCAAAAAATCGTATCGAGCTCGCTGTTGCTCCGCTCAATGCTACCCGCCACTACCATGCCGCCAAGGCGGATGCTCCGATCAGTCGGCGCCTTTCCTGCCACCACATCGGCCGGCGGGTAAAACAGGTTGATGTTATCTCTGAGGGCAAAGGCCACTAGCCCAATGGCAGCGCTTGAGAGCACCACCACCAGGCTGACAAGGATGAGACGTTGTTTTCGAGCTGGGTGCATGATCGGTTATCTCGCGGACTCGCCCGCCGCCCCTCCCACGTCGATACCGCTCCGACGCGACTCGGCCTCGATCCATCGCCAATGCTGACGAAAGCGCTTAATGGGTAGCCACACCATGACGATGATGGGGCACATGGTCAGCAAATAGGCCAGCCAGACGTAGATGCCGTGGCCGTCCATATCCCAGAGCGCAGCTAAGGATTCAAAATACATCAGGTACCCTGCACCAGTTGCTTCAACCAGCTGGCATCACGATGATTCCAAGCGAGCTCGGCACGCATGTTGAGCAAAACAGTCACTGCGAAGAGGCAGTAGAACGCGCCGATCATCAGCAGTAACGGGTAAAGCATACTGGGGTCGATCGCAGACTCCCCAGTAAACTTGATCGATGCGGGCTGATGCAGCGAGTACCACCAATCCACCGACTTATAAATGATGGGAATGTTGACAGTGCCTACCAAGGTCAGCACCGCACAAGCACGCGCTGCCGCGCTCTTGTTCTCATAGGCCTCAAACAAGGCGATAACGCCCACATAAAGGAAGAAGAGGATCAGCATTGACGTGATCCGCGCATCCCAAACCCACCAGGCGCCCCAAGTTGGTTTGCCCCAGATCGCCCCGGTGATGAGAGCAATCGCGGTGTACGCGGCGCCAATGGGCGCGGCAGCCCGCATTGCAGTATCAGCCAGCTTTACCCGCCATACCAAACTGACCAAGCCAGCCAGCGCCATCACGTAGTAGCCAGCAAGCGCAACAACCGCTGCGGGCACATGAATGTAGATAATTCGGTAGGAGTCGCCCTGTTTATAGTCGGTTGGCGCGAACAAAAGGCCCCAGACACTGCCCACCAGCAGCGCCACTATTGTGATAGGCATCAACCAGGGAATGACCTTGTCACAGAAGCGGTAAACCCAAGGCGGGGAACCAAATTGATGAATTATGCGCCACATGTCAGGAGTATATCCGGTAAACGAGAAAAATGGGGGCTGTCACCCTGCTTTACGAGCGCATCACAGTTCAAGAGAGACGCGAACGCCCGCTGCAATGGCCAATGGTGCCAACAGTAACCCACCTGTAACGCCGGCGCCCAGTAATGCGAGCGCGACTGTAGGATCTCCTCCCTGCAAAGCTTCGTTCAACGCACGTGTACCTGCAATGAGTATGGGGACGTATAGGGGCAAAATGAGAAGCGCTAACAGAATGCCACCTCGCTGCACCCCGACGGTCAGCGCAGCACCCACAGCGCCTAGCAGCAACATAATGGCGGTACCCATCAACAGACTAGCGACCAGTACAGGCGCAACTTCCAGTGGTAGGCCTAACATCAATCCGAAGATGGGCGACACCAAACTCAGTAGCAAACCGCTAGCCAACCAAGACGCCAGAAGCTGCGGTAATACCGCAATCGATAGTGGAACACGCGCCATCGCGAGTTGTTCGAGGCTGCCGTCCTCAAGGTCATCAACGAAGAGGCGCATACAAATCATTAAATTGGAGAGCAAAGCCACTACCCACAGTATCCCCGGCGCAAGAAGCGAGAGCTGCTCCGGATCTGGACCTAAGCCCAGGGGGAATAAAACGATAACGAGTAAAAAAAACAGCAACGGATTGATCACCTCGCTCGGAGATCGAACCATCAGCATCAGGTGCCGGAGCGTCTGACTGCGACAGAAATGCAAAATGTCGATATCCCTCGCCTCAGTCACCGCGAAACTGCTCCAAGTCCAAGACGCTTAGCGTCCCACCCAAATCCGCAGACTGATGACTCGTAAATACAACGGCACCACCGGCTTGCGCATGCGCCCTAAACCGTTGCTCCAGGACCGCCACACCTGCCACATCGAGTGCGGTAAAGGGCTCGTCGAGCAACCACAGTCGGCCCGAGGGCAGGAACAGACGTGCCAACGCAACTCGACGCTTCTGCCCGGCCGACAGTCGAGCCGTCAGCGCATTTTCGTAGCCGGCAAGACCAACGGCGGCAAGCGCCCCATCAATCTCGGTGTCTGTGGGCGTGCACAGCCCGGACGGGTGATACTTTAGGTTCTGGCGGGGAGTCATTGCGCCTTTTAGGGAGGCAGAGTGGCCGACATAGAGGACATCGTCACATCGTGAGAGGTCGCCATAAACCTCGATGCTGGCTAGGCGCGCGAAAGATCGCAGAAGCGACGTCTTCCCAATACCGTTTCCACCCGCCAGCTGCCAGAGATCACCGGGCTCTACACACAGCGTGACATCCTTGAGCAGTTGCCTCAGTCCCTTGTGAATCGATAGATCTCGAGCTTCGAGCAGCGCTGTGGTCACAACGACACCGTTTTAATGAGCGGCAACTCGGGCTCTTGGCTGTCGTCACGCTGCACCACTAACGACTCAAAATCGAACAACTCGCGATCGGCTAACTGTGATGGCGAGACGTTCGCCAATGACTTGAAGATTGTCTCGGTGCGTCCCGGATACTGCTTTTCCCAGTCTCGAAGCATCCGTTTTACCTCCACTCGCTGAAGGTTTTCCTGTGAACCACATAAGTTACAGGGAATGATTGGGTAGGCTTCCTGGTTGGCGTAGGCCTCGATATCGCTTTCCTTGCAGTACGCGAGCGGCCTGATGACAACATTCTTCTTGTCATCGCTAAGCAGCTTCGGAGGCATGGCTTTCAACTTGCCACCGAAGAAAAGGTTTAAAAACAGGGTCTCAACGATATCGTCGCGGTGATGCCCTAGCGCTATTTTCTGAGCCCCAATTTCCTCGGCAAAACCATACAGCGTCCCTCGCCGAAGCCGACTGCACAGTCCACAGGTTGTTTTCCCCTCAGGAATGACTGAGCGCACCACACTGTAGGTATCTCGCTCCAACACATAGTAGGCAACGCCCAGTGACTCCAGATACTCAGGTAATACATGTTCAGGGAAGCCAGGCTGCTTCTGATCGAGGTTAACGGCGATAATCTCGAATTGGATAGGTGCACTGCGCTGAAGGTGCAACAAGATATCGAGCATCGTGTAGGAATCTTTTCCACCTGATAGGCAGACCATGACCCGATCACCGTCCTCGATCATGTTGTAGTCGGCTATCGCCTGCCCTGTGAGTCGGCGCAGACGCTTACGCAGCTTGTTGTGATTGTAGGACGACTTTCGGTTATCCACGGCTGTTTGCCGAGATGCCTCGGGAACGAACTCCTCTACCGTGTCTGATGATTGGCTCATGCACTGACCACGCAATGAAAAACGCGATGATAGAGGCACCTACTGGCCGAATCAAAATTAACCGTCTGAATAGAGGGCATACCTGCGGAAAACTCACTTGCAGTTTGTGTTCGAGAGGATGAAAATCCGCGTCGAATTATTGTCCAACCAGGCACCCACCACCCCCATTGAGGAGAAACCCATGAAAACACCCGTTACGGTCACTGTTACTGGCGCAGCCGGCCAAATTGGTTACGCACTTCTGTTCCGTATCGCTTCAGGCGCGATGCTTGGTAATGACCAACCGGTGAAATTAAACCTCCTCGACATTACTCCGGCGCTCGATGCGCTCGAGGGTGTGCGAATGGAGCTGGATGATTGTGCTTTCCCTCTTTTGGTAGGAATCACTTGTAGCGACGACCCGAATGTCGCTTTTGCAGACAGTGACTATGCGCTTCTGGTTGGCGCACGCCCTCGCGGTCCGGGTATGGAGCGTAAAGACCTACTTGAAGCCAACGCGGCCATCTTCTCGGCTCAGGGTAAGGCGATGAATGCCGTAGCGAGCAGAGACATCAAAGTACTTGTGGTGGGTAATCCGGCGAACACTAATGCGCTGATCGCGATGCACAACGCGCCTGATATCGCGGGCACACAGTTTACGGCGATGACGCGCTTGGATCACAACCGCGCTATTACGCAGATTGCTCAGAAAACCGGTGTTGCCACCACGGATGTCAGCAACATGACGATCTGGGGAAACCACTCCGCCACACAGTACCCCGACCTCTTAAATACGCGTATCAAGGGGCAGTCAGCGATCGAGCTTGTGAGTCAAGACTGGTACGAAAACGACTTTATTCCGACCGTGCAGCAGCGAGGCGCAGCCATTATCAAAGCCCGAGGCGCTTCCTCTGCTGCGTCTGCGGCAAATGCTGCGATCGACCACATGCGCACCTGGGCACTCGGCACGGCGGATAACGACTGGACTTCGATGGGTATTTTGTCGACCGGTGCCTATGGCGTTCCTGAGGGGCTGATCTACTCGTTCCCCTGCACTTGCGCGGAAGGCATCTATTCCGTTGTGAATGGCGCCGAGGTGAATGACTTTAGTCGCGCGAAAATGGATGCAACCGCTCAAGAACTGAGCGAGGAGCGGGACGCCGTCCGTCACCTACTCGGTTAAGGAAAGCTCTCGAGAGAACCTCAAGCGAGTTTGGAACTAGCGATATTTGGGTTGCCGCTATGAGAGCGCTTAAAGCTCTCGCAAAACCTGCAACGGCGGTACCGAAACGACGCGGCGGCACGCGTAGGTACCCAACGACCCAATAATCAAGGCACCGAGCGCGATACCCATTGGCCACAGCAACCACTGGATCTGATATTCCAGATCCAGCATCTGGGTCTGCAACGCCCATCCGGCGGTCTCGGATCCTAGAATGGCGAGAATGCCAGCGAGTGAACCCATGGTCGCAAACTCAATGGCGACCGCCCCCAACAGCGTTCCCCGCCCTGCACCCAGCGCCCTCAGAATGGCACTCTCGTGCAAACGTTCATCAACACTCGAACTCACACCCGCAATGAGAACCAGCGCTCCTGCCACCAATATGATGAGCAGCACAAGCTCGATGGCCTGGCTCACCTGATCAATGATGGTCTTTATTTCCCGAATGGCAACGTCGAGCTCAATAATGGTGAGCGTCGGCATGACATCGAGAAGCTCGCCCACACGGTACTTTTCATCCGGTTCAAGATAAAAGCTGGTGAACAAGGTATTGGGAAATCGCTCCAATAACTTATCAGGGAAAATTACGAAGAAATTGGGCTGCATCGACTCCCAGTTCACTTCGCGGATACTAGCCACTTCGACAGAAAACTCGTCGGCAGCGATTCGCAGTGTGAGCATGTCGCCCACCTTCGCACCAATATCCTCAGCAAACCCGTCTTCGAGCGACACCAACGATTGCTCCGTGCCAACGTCCCACCAGGCGCCTGAAACAATTTTATTACCGTCAGGAGCCGTGTCCGTGGAAGTAAAGTTGGCTTCCCGCTGGCGCGCCCCCTCCTCGAACCGATCCCAGTCAGGTAGAGGCTGGCCATTCACCGCCATAACTCGGCCTCTCGCGGCCGGATACAACTCGCCAACTTCAATGTCCCTTTCAGTAAAGAAGGTGAGCAATGATGACTCGTCGGTTGGAGCGACGTTGAGGATAAAGTGATTCGGAGTCCCCTCGGGAATCTGGAGCCGCCACTGGTCAAGCAGACTGGTTCTGACCGACGTGAGTACCAACAGTAGCATAATGGCTATCCCGAAAATCACGACTTGAAATGCACTGGAGGTTCCCCGTCGTTGCATCCCAGCCAAGGCGAGTCGCCAGACGCTGCCGGCACTGCTCCCGACCTGCCGACTCCCCTTCAATAACGTCTGAGCGACAAAGAACCCAAGTCCGACCGTAATGGCTATCGAGCCGATGAGCGCAGCTGTCAATTTCCAATCGCTGCTATACCAGAGCATCAACAGCCCCAAGGAAGCGGTTCCCAGTACCAAGTCGGTGGAGCGAGTGGCGTCCGCAATGGTCTCTTCGCGGCGAATTACTCTGAGTGGCGATACACCACCCAAGCGCGCCAGCGGTGGCCATGCAAAAAACCCAATACAAACAAAGGCAGTGACGGCTCCCGTAATATACGGCGCAATACCAATCCGGGTGATCTCGCTGGGAAGTTGCCCGGCAAGCGCATTGAACATCGCACTTTGGGCTAGCCAACCGATCCCGCTACCCAACCCAATTGAAATCAAACCCAACCAGGCCAGACTAAAAGCATACAGCTGACGGATTGTTGCCCGCGTGGCGCCCAAGCTTTTCATCACCGCAACCTGATCGGTGTGCCGTTCACCAAACCGACGTGCAGCGACCAGTATCGCTGCCGCCGCGAGCATGACACCGAGACTGCCTGCTAGTAGTAAAAAGCCACGTGCGCGGTCCAGCGTGGCGCCAATACCAGGCTGCGACTCATCGACACTCGACAGTCGCTGCCCCTGCACTAGCTGCGGCTCAACCCACTCTTTAAACACAGTTAAATCATCTGACTCACCCGCGACTAACAATCGGTAGGTCACTCGACTACCCGGTTGCACGACCCCTGTCTCGTCGAGATTCGCTGTGTTCATGACGAGGCGAGGGCCATAGCCAAAAAATCCCGTTGTCGAGTCGGGCTCACTCAACAGCGTCCCAGCAACGGTTAACGTTGCGTCTCCTACATAAACCTCATCGCCTACCGAGGCCGACAACTGTTGAACGAGCCGCGGCGCCAGAAAAACTGTCCCGGGTTCGGGAATGTCAGTGGATGCTTGAGACAAGCCCTTGTCGACTGACAGTGCACCACGCAGCGGATAGGCACCGCCCACTGCTTTAACGGAAGCCAGAAACATCTCGTCGTCCGCCGAGATCACCATGGAGGAGAAGGTGATGGTTTCGCCCTGGGCCAATCCGGAGGCGCTTGCTTCATCCATCCAAGGTGCTGGTATGGGTTTCGAGCTGGATACCACCATGTCCGCGGCCAAAAAGCTGGCAGACTCACGCTCGAGGTTGAATTGTAGTCGGTTCACGAAGCCGCTAATGGCAACGACAACTGATACCGCAAGCAGCAGTGCGCTGAACAGCACCCCTAACTCGCCACCCCGCCAGTCACGGATTAGTAATCGAATTGAAGCGATCACCGGAGACGTCATGAGGCCTCTTCGAGGTGACCCGCCGTCATGGTGAACTTTCGCTGGCAGCGATCTGCGAGGGTGTTGTCGTGAGTGACCAGCACGAGGGTAGTCCCCTCTTCTTTGTTGAGCCCAAACAGCAGTTCAACAACTGTTGCTCCCGTGGTCGTGTCTAAATTTCCTGTTGGCTCATCGGCAAATAAAATGAGCGGTTGCGACGCAAAGGCGCGCGCTATGGCAACACGTTGCTGTTCACCACCTGATAGTGTTCGCGGGTAATGATGGAAACGCTCTGCCAATCCCACACGTGACAGAAACTCCTCCGATTTCTCGCGCGCACTGTCGATCCCGGCCAACTCTAGCGGCAACATAACGTTCTCCAATGCCGTGAGCGCCGGGAGTAACTGAAAATTCTGGAACACGAAGCCCACCTTCTCACTACGAAGCGTGGCGCGCTCGTCCTCATCTAAATTGACAATATTGGTGCCGTCCAAGGTGATTTCGCCCGAGCTTGGCGCATCGAGCCCCGCCAGTAGGCCTAGTAACGTCGACTTACCAGACCCCGACGCACCGACAATGGCCGCCGTTTCACCACGCTTGATTTCCAAGTCGATCCCTCTCAGGATTTCCAGCTCGGATTCGGCCGTGCTGACTCGCTTAATCAACTGGGATGTTTTGATCATGCATTTATACCTCTGGCATCACTTACGACATCGTCTGATCGCTGGATTTATACTGCTGGCCGCTGCATTTCCCTATCCCGCAGCCGGTGAGGCCCCGCCAACCGTTCTCGTCATAGGCGACAGCCTGAGCGCCGCTTATGGTATGGACATGGAACAAGGCTGGGTTCACCTGCTAGCCGAGAAACTATCAGACCAATCACCCGGCGCTTCCGTCATCAACGCGAGCATCTCGGGTGACACGACGGGCGGTGGCGCGCAAAGATTACCCTCATTACTTGAGCAACACGAGCCCAGCATTGTGATTATCGAACTTGGCGGTAACGATGGGCTTCGTGCCTACCCGATAAAGCAGATGCGAAATAATTTAGCGGCCATGACTGAGGCATCCCTAGCACAGGGTGCCAAAGTGCTGTTGCTCGCGGCAGAAGCACCACCTAATTTGGGAAGGCGCTATACCACGCTGTTCCGCGAGTCCTACAGCCAGCTAGCGAATGGCGATAACGTTGTAGCCCTTCCCTTTATTGTTGAGAGCATTTTCTTATCCAGCGAACTCATGCAGAGCGATCGAACGCATCCGAATGCTTCAGCGCAACCACTGTTACTCGACGTGGTATGGCCGACGCTGAGCAGCTTGCTAGGAATGACTGATCATGAGTGAGGCCAGACCTATCAGAGACGCCGTGGAAACCGTGATCTTCGGCACGGAAACGCGCGGTGGAAACCTGTTCGATGTAGCACTGCTTATCACCATCCTCGCCAGTGTGGCGGTAGTGATGCTCGACTCGATGGACGTCTACCATGCGGTCTACGGAGATCTCTTTCGGACATTGGAGATCGGCTTCACTCTCGTCTTTACCGTGGAATACCTGGTCCGACTTTGGTGCCTCCGCAACCCTATGGCCTATGCCATCAGCTTTTGGGGCATTATCGATCTTCTGGCCATCCTACCGACGTTTCTCACGCTGTTTGTTCCTGAAGCCTCATCGCTCATTGTCATTAGGGTGCTCCGCGTTTTGCGCGTCTTTCGAATATTGCACCTCTTCGAGTTGCATGAGGAATACATCGAGATCATCGGACTCATGCGTGCTACTGCGCGGTCTATCATGGTCTTTTTCTCAATCGTCATGGTGACAGTGGTCGTATTTGGATGCCTGCTATACGTCATCGACGGACCTGAGCACGGCTTTGTCAGTATCCCAATGAGTATTTACTGGGCGGTCGTCACGATTACGACGGTCGGGTACGGGGATGTTGTTCCGGGAACACCCATGGGGCGGTTTGTCGCCTCAATTGGTATTTTGATCGGTTATTCGATTTTGGCTGTGCCGACAGCGATCGTAACCAGTAAACTGTGGGAAAGGTTGGGATCGCGTCGAGCCGCGCAAACGCTGGCATGGAACTGCCCGGTGTGTGCGGGCGTAGATCATGCATCTGATGCGCAACACTGCAAACACTGTGGTGCGGATCTTGAGGTCCCCGACGAGCTGAGAGAGCAGAAGCCACAACTCCCGTGAACGAAAAACCGACAGACATCTTTGCACACCGAAAATATTGGGCGGAGTGCTTTGGACCCGCACCTTGGTTACCCATGTCGCGTGCCGAAATGGATGCGCTTGGCTGGGACAGTTGCGACATTATCATCGTGACAGGTGATGCCTACGTCGATCACCCGAGCTTCGGTATGGCTGTGGTTGGGCGAGTGCTCGAGGGTCAAGGCTTTCGCGTGGGCATTATCTCGCAACCCGATTGGCGCAGCGCTGACGCATTTAGAGAGCTGGGCAAACCTAACCTCTTCTTTGGAATCGCTGCTGGCAACATGGATTCCATGATCAATCACTACACCGCCGACAGAAAGCGTCGTAATGACGATGCTTACACCGCCGGCGACGTGGCCGGCAAACGACCGGATCGCGCTGTCACGGTGTATAGCCAACGGGCCCGCGAGGCTTACCGAGATGTACCCATTGTCATTGGCGGCATTGAGGCGAGTCTTCGTCGGATGGCCCATTACGATTACTGGAGCGACAACGTCAGACGCTCGGTTCTCGTGGACAGTAAGGCAGATATCCTGCTCTACGGCAATGCGGAGCGCGCCATCGTTGACTTGGCACATGGCCTGGCAAACGGCAAAGACATCGCTGACTTGCGCCATTTGCGAGGAACGGCCTTTCTCGTTTCAGAACCGCTACCCGGCTACCGTGTCATTGACTCAACATCCGTCGATGAGCCCGGAAAAGTCGAGCCGATGCTAAATCCCTACAACGGCATGGAACCTGAGGTCTGTGACAGTGAATCAGCATCGGGCGCAGAGGCAGTAGTTCAAGAGGCTCAGCCGGTCTCGTTGATGGCAAGTAGCCGTCCCGATCGTGATGTCATCAGGCTCCCAAGCTTCGAGACAGTGAAGGACGACCCAGTCCTTTATGCGCATGCCGCGCGCGTCATGCATAAAGAAACCAATCCACACAACGCACTGGCACTCATTCAGGCACATGGTGATCGAGAGGTGTGGTTCAACCCACCGCCAATCCCTCTATCGACGCCGGAACTCGACTGGGTATTCGAGCAGCCCTATCAACGTCGCCCACACCCAACCTACGGAGATGCCAAAATCCCAGCGTTGGAAATGATTCAACACTCGGTAAATATCATGCGCGGCTGTTTTGGTGGCTGTACCTTCTGTTCCATTACGGAGCACGAAGGACGAATCATTCAAAACCGCTCTGAGGATTCCATTGTCCGCGAAATAGAAAAGATTCGTGACACCAGCCCAAACTTCACGGGTGTTATCTCGGATCTTGGTGGTCCCACGGCTAATATGTGGCGCCTAGCGTGTAAAAGCGAAGAAATCGAAGCAAAGTGCCGGAAGTTAAGCTGCGTCTTCCCCGGCATTTGCAAGAACCTCAATACCGATCAGACACCGTTGATACACCTTTACCGACGAGCGCGCGCGGTACCCGGAATTAAAAAGGTGCTGATTGCCTCGGGGCTACGCTACGACATTGCGGTTGAAACACCGGAATACGTCAAAGAGCTTGTGACGCATCACGTAGGTGGCTACCTCAAGATTGCACCTGAGCACACAGAGGATGGCCCGCTAGACCAGATGATGAAGCCTGGTATTGGGACCTACGACAATTTCAAACAGCTATTTGACAAATACTCCAAGGCCGCGAACAAAAAGCAGTACCTAATCCCCTACTTCATCGCTGCGCACCCTGGAACCACCGACAATGACATGGTCAACCTCGCCTTGTGGCTCAAGCGCAACAAGTTCCGTGCAGATCAGGTGCAGACGTTCTACCCATCCCCAATGGCCTTGGCGACGGCGATGTATCACAGCGAGAAGAATCCTCTCAAAAAAGTGGGTCGCGACAGCAAACGGGTTCCCTCTGTCAGAAGCATTAAACAGCGCCGACTCCACAAGGCATTTCTCCGATACCACGACCCCGATAACTGGCCTGCATTGCGGGAGGCGCTTAAGAAAATTGGCCGTCGTGATCTCATTGGCAATGGCCCAATGCATTTGGTCCCGACTCGCCAGCCGCCAAAACGGCATCGCGTGGTCAAGAACACCAAAGGCACCACACCCTTTCGCACAAAGCACACCAAACAGTTCTGATCAGAAACGTGTTGGCTGGCGTGCGCTCCGCGGGCCCTATGCGACGGAGTTTCGAAAGGCATCTGTCAGCTGGAGGACCAATAAACCCAGCCGAGCCGCCATCCTCAACTGATATCCAATCATTTTCGATCAAGTTGACAATAATGACGGCCATTTTGCGACATCCCTGAAAAATACTGCTAACTTAGATCGTCTTAAATAAAACAAATAAACAACGAGGTACTCCAATGCGGTTTTTATCAAAATCCCTGAGCGTAGCTGTGGTGGCTGTAATGAGCGTTCCCTCTCTGGCTCAGCAAACAATGGAAGAGGTTGTCGTTACGGCGACAAAGCGAGCTGAGTCTATTCAGGATGTTCCCTTGTCGGTCAGTGTCGTGACGGGTGAGGTCATTGAGCGCGCCGAAGTGCGAGATCTATTGGATCTGCAGTCGGTCGTTCCCTCACTGCGCGTACCGCAGTTCCAGAACTCTATCCAAACCAACTTTGTCATTCGTGGCTTTGGTAACGGCGCGAACAACCCAGGCATCGAGCCCTCGGTAGCCGTTTTTGTTGATGGCGTGTATCTCTCGCGCTCACAGGCTCGTATTTCAGATCTGCCCAATATTCAACAGATTGAGGTACTCAAGGGCCCTCAAAGCACGCTTTATGGAAAGAACGCATCAGCGGGCGTGATCTCGGTGACCACCAAAGCACCGGAATTCGAGAGTCGAGGATCGCTAGAAGTGGGCTTCGGCAACTACAGTCAGGAGTCCGTGAGGGCTTTCTATACAGGTCCAATGTCTGACTCTGTCGCCTTCAGCTTGAGTGGCAGCATGCTCAAGCGGGACGGATACTTCGATAACGTGCCGACAGGTACTGACTTTAACAACCGTAACCGCTGGAATACTCGCGCTGACTTCCTGGCTGAACTCAGTGAAACCAGTGAAGTTCGTGTCATTATGGACTACGACGAAATAGACGAAGTCTGTTGTGGTACAGCCAACCTAGTGAATGGCCCCGCGGGCTTTGCTCTTTCGGCACTATCAGTGGTCCCGGGAGAGGCTTACATCGCTGAAGATGGCTTCAATTTCAAGCATTACGGCAACTTTGACACGATAAATAAAGGTGAAAACAAAGGTATTACTGTCGACTACAAAACCTCATTTGGTGATGTCGATGTCCGTTCGATCACCGCATATCGAAATTCATATTTCGACCAACCGCTTGCCGATGTGGACTTTACCGCCGCGGACGCCATTGGGAACAATACGGGTGAAACGGACATCTCAACCTTCACTCAAGAAATCCGCCTGACCGGTACGGCGGGAAATGCTGATTGGTTGATTGGTGGCTTTTACTTCGATGAGTCTATCGATTTTGAAAATAGCATCGAATTCGGCTCGCAGTGGCGCAACTACATCAACATCTTGGTTGGTGGTGGTGACATCGCCGCTGGAGCTGCAGCGACGGGTGGATTCGAAGCCTTACTGGGGCTAGCTCCCGGTACATTTTTCTCCGATGGGGATGGCGTCATTGAGACGGCGACTCAAGACAACGAGTCATATTCCGTGTTTGGCCAAATGACGTTCCCGCTATCTGAGAAAACTGACTTCACGGTAGGTTTGAACTATCTCAACGACGATAAGAGCATCACGCTCAGCCAAGAAAATAATGATGTTTTCTCAAAACTTGATATCCGTGGCGCAGATGGAATCGCAGCACTAACGAACCTCGCCTACACCGGAGGGTTCGCGGGCTTGGGTATTCCAGCTATCACCGCGATTCCTCCGGAAGCGGTTCC
The DNA here is from genome assembly GCA_913045375.1 of uncultured Halieaceae bacterium. Lineage (GTDB taxonomy): Bacteria > Pseudomonadota > Gammaproteobacteria > Pseudomonadales > Halieaceae > Luminiphilus. Next base: position 13,465 of record CAJWQE010000018.1, read on the forward strand.
CGGTTATATCCAGACCGTAGCGGCGACTGTTGGAGCAATAGCGCCGACGGATAACAACCCGTTTGTAGCATTTGAGGCACTACAGTTCTTGCCGCAGTTATTGGGTATTCCTAACCCATCTCAACCAGGAACATCCAACGATAGCAAGACGACCTATACGGCTAGCCTCTCGCATGCTTACAGCGATGCCCTGAATATCTATCTGACGTACGGTACGGGCTTCAAGGGTACCTCATGGAACCTTTCGAGAGATTCCCGACCGACTGAGGGAGAGAGAGATGGGCTTGCCGCATCTGGCTTTGCCTTGCCAAATAACCTCACTCTCGGAACACGCCTTGCTGGTCCCGAGGAGGCAACAACGCTGGAATTTGGCATCAAATACGCTGCCGACTGGGGAACGCTTAATGCCGCGATCTTCGAACAGAGTATCGAGGGATTCCAATCGAACGCCTTCTTGGGCACAGGCTTCGTGTTAACCAACGCAGGTAAGCAATCAACCAAAGGCGTTGAAGTTGACCTGGTTCTTCAGGCCTCTGAGGCAATGACGCTTGCGGTCTCTGGAACGTTCCTCGACCCTATCTACGATGACTTCACTGGAGCCCAGCTGAACGGTCAGCCTGCTGACTTTACCGGACTCACGCCGGCAGGAATTCACAAGCGTAGTATTAGTGCCATTGCCACCTATAACTTCATGCTGGGTGGCATGAATGGCTTCGTACAAGCTGACTATCAGTATGACAGTGCCGTCGACATCAACGGTGGTGGTGATATCTCACTGAACAACCTCGCCCTCGAGGAGCGTGGCTTCCGTACCCGCGAAGTAGGTATGGTCAATGCGAGCTTCGGTCTCACGCGCGGTGATTGGGATCTGCGGATCTGGGGCCGCAACCTGACCAACGACGAGTGGCTGATTACCTGGTTCCCGGCGGTGGCTCAGACAGGCAGCCTCACCGGTTACCCAAACCAACCCCGAACTTACGGAGCGACGCTAAGACGTAACTTCTAAGCTACGCTTGCCTGATTAATTCAGGCAAGACTGAATAAACGCCCCGAGGAGATTGAACTCATGCTTCCGGGGCGTTTTTTTTCGCCACATCAATCCGATCTGCCGACCTACATCGGGCTCATCAAATGGGCGAAGAACGAGGTCTGTCCCCTCAGCAATGCCCGCATCGGTGGCCATCTTGGGCAATAACGTGGTTCCAATGCCATTGGCAACCATTTGAACTATCGTCGTAAGACTGGTCGCTTGATACGGCACGGTGACATCTTTTTCCCTGAGCTTACAGGCCTCAAGTGCATGATCGCGAAGGCAATGACCTTCCTCCAGTAGCAGCATCTCCGCACCTTGTAAGTCCTTGGTTTTGAGCTTTTGACTCAAAGCGAGCCTCGAGTTGGGCAAGGTCGCGAGATAGAAGGGGTCTTCGAAAAGTGTCAGCGTATCCGTGTGCTCCGCAGGAAACGGGAGAGCAAGCAAAAGCACATCGAGCTCTCCCACCTGAAGTGCGTTCACTAAGGCCTGAGATAAATCTTCGCGCACAAATAACTTACAGGCGGGATGCGCCGAGCGCAGTGCCTTCAGCATGGAGGGCAGGACAAACGGCGCAATGGTGGGGATGACGCCCAAGCGAATCGTCCCTTGAAATGGCTCCCTTGACGCCTCGCATAGAGCCACGACGTCATCTACATCGGTCAGGACTGCACGTGCCCGGGCAACGACTTCATTCCCCAAAGCTGTGAGTAGTACCGAGCGGTTATTCCGCTCAACCAGGCTCGCCGAGAGAACATCTTCCAACTCAACGATCGAGGCGCTCAAGGTGCTCTGGCTGACATGACATGCCTTGGCCGCCTGACCGAAATGCTGGTGCTCTGCGACGGCACAGAGGTACTTAAGCTGCTTTAACGTAGGTTGCCGCGACACGGTCACTCCATCGATCTTGTCGTATATTTGTCCCATATACGATCGGAAAAATCGATCGGTTTTGCCAGCTTTTTTTGGAACCATTTTGATATCAAGGCGGTATAGTACACAGGCTGCCGGTGATTCGGCGGCGTCATGACGTCATACGATCAACAATGGAGTAAAAAACAATGGAACTGAAAGGTAGCCAAACCGAACAGAACCTAAAGGACGCCTTCGCAGGTGAGTCTCAAGCAAATCGTCGCTACCTCTACTTCGCCTCAAAGGCAGACGTAGAAGGCTACAACGATGTCGCAGCCGTTTTCCGCTCAACTGCGGAAGGTGAGACTGGCCACGCTCACGGCCACCTTGAGTACCTTGAAGCTGTCGGCGATCCTGCGACTGGTTTGCCAATGGGCGACACTGTAAAGAACCTCGAAGCATCAATCGCTGGCGAAACCCACGAGTACACTGACATGTACCCAGGTATGGCGAAGACAGCGCGCGACGAGGGTTTTGATGAAATCGCAGACTGGTTCGAAACACTGGCGAAAGCGGAGCGTAGCCACGCGAATCGTTTCCAGAAAGCACTCGACAACCTCGACGCCTAAGTCCGGGTCTACTTGAGTTCTGGGGGGACTTTGGTCCCCCCTTTTGGTTCAAACAACTTTAAACAGAGGCAACAGCACATGCGCGAAGGTAGCGTCGATGCACCCACTCGTCACCCGATAGAATGGAAAACGGAAGCGTTTTGGGACCGTGACTCGCTCAATGATGAGCTTGCACGTGTCTACGATGTCTGCCATGGCTGCAGACGTTGTGTCAGCCTATGTGACTCGTTCCCTACCCTCTTTGACCTTATCGACGAATCTGAAACGCTCGAGGTCGATGGGGTTGCACTTGACGATTACGACAAGGTCGTCGATCAGTGCTACATGTGTGACCTTTGTTACCTCACAAAGTGTCCCTACGTTCCACCCCACGAATTCAATGTCGACTTTCCACACTTGATGTTGCGAGCAAAAGCCCAAAACTTCAAAACGAAAGGCGCAAAACTCCGCGATAAAGTCCTGACATCAACCGATGCTCTAATGAGCGGAATATCAATGATCCCACTCGTGGACGTAACGGCGAACGCGCTCAACAACAATGGGGCTTTTAGAAAGGCCTTAGAGAGTACGTTCGATATCGCTGCAGAAGCACCTTTACCCGAGATACATCGAAACACGTTGATCAAGCGGGCCAAAAAGCTGATCACGGACATCGAAGCGACACCGGTTGGTGCAACCACAGGCAAGCTTGCGCTCTATGCGACCTGCTACGGTAATTACAGCAGTCCCACTATCGGCGAAGATTTCATTAAGGTCTTCCAGCACAACGATGTCAGCATTGACGTCATTCCAAAGGAGAAGTGTTGTGGCATGCCAAAGCTTGAGCTAGGTGATCTCGACGCAGTAGAGGCATTAAAGGAAGCCAATATTCCACTGCTTGCGAGCCTGGTAGATCAAGGATATGACCTCACAGCACCGATTCCTTCCTGCGTACTGATGTACAAGCAGGAGCTTCCTTTACTCTTCCCAGACGATCCGGACGTGCAAAAGGTCAAGGCTGCTTTCTATGATCCATTTGAATATCTATGGATGCGTCACAAGGGTGAAGCGCTTAAAACGAATTTCGCTGAGAGCCTCGGCAACATCGCCTACCAAGTGGCATGTCACCAGAGAGTCCAAAACATTGGCCTCAAGACGCGCGATATTCTCTCGCTCATCGAGGAGACCACGGTTGTTGCTCACGAGCGATGCTCTGGACATGACGGCACCTATGCCGTCAAAAAGGAAACGCGAGACAAGTCCGTTAAAATTGCGCGACCAACGGTACGGAAAGTCAACGACCAGAAGCCCGATCATTTTATTTCAGACTGCCCCATGGCCGGAGAACACATTGCCCACCTCGCAGATGGGGTGGACAGTGCCCAACACCCTATGACGTTGCTACGCATTGCGTACGGCCTTAAGTAACAAGGAGATTGACATGTCACATCTGACCCGAGGCGACCTGTGGTCGCTTGAGCAGTACTCAGAACAACGCGACAACTTTCGTGCTGAGGTACTGGCACACAAGAAGAATCGTCAGCTAGCGCTTGGCGACAACGCACGCATCTACTTCGAAGATGCGCTCACGATTCGCTACCAAATTCAGGAAATGCTTCGAATCGAGAAAGTGTTCGATGTCGCTGGCATTGAGGATGAGCTAGCCGCGTATAACCCACTGATTCCTGACGGAACCAACTGGAAAGCGACGTTCATGATCGAGTTTGGTGATCCCGTTATCCGAGCCGAGCGGTTGCGTGAAATGCGTGGCATTGAAAACTGCATCAATCTCGAAATCGAGGGTCACGGCGTCGCACAAGTTATTGCTGACGAGGACCTAGAGCGCGAGACCGATGAGAAAACGTCTGCCGTCCATTTCATGCGCTTCGAACTCTCCAGTGAGCAAATCGCAGCGCTGAAAGACGGTGCCAAGCTTTTTGCCAGCGTCGAGCACGCCGCATATCCCATTGCACGTTTTGAAGTAGCACAGACAACGCGCGATGCGTTGACCAAGGACTTGGTCCTCGTATCACACTGAAATCTTCAAGGTCAGTGAAGGTGAAAAGAGGCGCCCGGCGCCTCTTTTTTTGTCCGCGCCCTGTCAGACTTCGAGTCTTCCCAGCCGTAGCTGTGCTCGACGGCTCGATGCATCCTGATTTGGCCCAATTCAAAAATAAGTCTGACTTAACACTCTCAGCCGATCAAAAACTCCAAAAACTCAATATCGGTTCTTGGTATCAAACACCCTATTGGCACGAAACGGGCGAAGTAAGGCCATCTCGAGGCCGTCTGCCAATTCGCGAGCGACCAAATCTCCGGTAATGGCGGCCAGTGACACACCGCTGTGCATGATAGCCACGTATACGCGGTCATCCGCGGGGCTAGGACCAATGACGGGGTGTCCATCCACAGGTAATGGACGCCACCCAATAAGGACTTCATCAACCTCAACCTCGCCTATGCTCGGTAAATAATCACGAGTCGTCGCGAGTAGGCGCTGAGCATGCTGATCTGCCACCAAATCATCAGGAAACCGTTTGGGTCGGTCGGCCAGCCGATCGGCATGCGCGGCAGTATCGGGTGCACCCTCCTGTTCACCAATGACGAGTCTTCCATCCTTCCTCTGATGAATATGGATGCCAGGTGCGACAAGTATTCCGTGTAACAGCGGTTTTACTGGACGCGTCACCACGATGACGCCCGGGGTTGATCGCTGAGGCAGGTCGAACCCACCAAAGCGCTTGACGGCTACTGGGTCTGGACCTGTCGCAAGTACGACGCGATCTGCCTCGAGGGAGCCACAACTTGTTCGGAGTAACTTCCCTTTTTGATCGCTGGAGTCGTCAACACCCAGCACCTCGCAACGCTCTAGTACTTGGGCCCCCTGCTGAATCGCAGCAGCTGCCAAGGCCTTCGATACGAGCACTGGATCTATGGCCCCATCACGCGGGGAAGACGCAACCTGAGTCGCTCCATGAAAATTCACAGCGGGTTCAAGTGCTTGTGCCTCAGCACCCGTTAACATGCGTGCAGGCTCTCCCCACGCTTGCTGCTCGGCAATGTCATTAGCAAGTCGAGCCTGCCGGCTATCGCTAGCAAACCACTCGAGCGAGCCTCCCCAGACAATGGGCAGGTCTAGTTCTTCCTGCAGTCTATGCCAACTGTGCACACCTTGTTGGGAAAACGCGTGGTAGTGCCTCGGCTGCTTGGCCCATGTGGCGTTAATCCATGCGAAGGTGCCATGACTAGCACCACTTGCCACTGTCTCTCGCTCTATGAGTGTTACCCGCACACCCAGCTTTGATAAATGGTAGGCAATTGAGCTTCCGACAATTCCGGCACCGATAACTGCCACGTGTTTGTCGTCGCCTTTTTGTTTTCCAAAAACAGCGCCTGATACGCCAGTAATAGATGAGGCAGCCAACCAGTGATTAAAGCGCCGTCGATTGAAGCCCTCTGAATTTTGCACTGAACCCCCATTTTTACTGCTCGTCTTCTTTCTACTCATTTGTTCGATGCTTTTTTCACAGCTTGGATTTTTCGTTTCATCTAGTGGTTACGTACTCACCTACCCTGCGGGACGTTTCCGCCTTTGATACTAGGCTCGAATGCTAGACGTTTTTTCTCAATGATCGAACACGTTGCCAGAAAACTGGACAGCAGTTAATCGCACAATCGGATGATCTAGCGATGAGTCCGACGATTGCGCTACCCTGTGGCTCCCCAGTCGAGAGGCCAGTTGCCATGACACTTGTTGTATTTGACATGGATGGAACACTTCTCGATGCCCAGTCGAAGATTTCACCCTTTACCAGTGAAACCCTATCGCTGATGCGCCAAAACGGCATTGCCTACACCGTGGCCACGGGACGCACACTTCAAGCCGCACTGTCACCACTCGCAGACGATAACTTCAACCGCTCTCTCGTCCTGAAAAACGGCGCCGTCATCTGGGAGCCGACGCTGCAAAGCTATAGTCACCATCACCTGCTAACCCCAACTGAGGTCAGCGACGTACTTGGCGCGTTTGTCGCCCAGGACCTTACGCCCTTTGTCTTCTCTCTCGAGGACGGCGACCATCACTCGGTCTACCACGCGCCACTCCGAGATGACTTTGAAAAGAAACTCGCCAATTTATTCGAGAGTGAGCGCGAGCTGCCCTTACAGCCACTGACAACCATGCCCACTAACGCGCACGTCATCAATGTGTCAGCTATGGGTCCACTTGAGCAAATTGAGCCTGTCATTGACTTCGTATCACACCAACCACACTTGGTGGCCTATTCGGGGATGGCGATTCGCGACAAGGGGCTCGCGTGGCTAGATGTTCATCACAGCCAAGGATCAAAAGCCAATGGTGTGAAGCATGTGGCTGAGCGAAGTGGCTTTGAGGAGGTCATCGCTTTTGGCGATGGGGACAATGACATCAGCCTATTTGAGTTCGCAACTGAATCCTACGCGATGGACAATGCCGACGAGGAACTGAAAGATATAGCCACACAGGTCATAGGCCATCACGACGAGGATGGTGTGGCCCGCTTCCTACGAGATAGATTCAACCTCTGAGCCGAAGCCCAACAGTATGAGCAGTAAACTCACTGGACACCGCATGACCATCCTTCTATTTCTCAGTCTGGTCTTTATCTTCGGTATCGCCATGCCTTGGCTGGGTCTCAAATCAGGATCAGAGCCTGTTGTCGATTTACCGCTCAGTAACAGCGTCGAGTCAGTTAACTTTGAGAGCGACGAGCTCCAGCTCGAGGGTTGGTGGATGCCAGCGGAGAATCCCCGCGCCACACTACTCTTTGTTCATGGTGCGGGATCGAGCCGCGTGTCGCCCTTTTTTAATACGCTAGGATTTTATGACAGTCTTCAAAAAGCGGGAGTGTCTGTCCTTACCTTTGATCAGCGAAACCACGGCAACTCGGAGTACACCGATGGCTACCTCCGCATGGGCGCAACCGAATACCGTGACGTGCTTGCTGCAAGAGAGTGGTTGAGGGAAAGAACGGATAACGACACACCAGTGATTATTTGCGGACTGTCTATGGGAGGCGCAACGTCAATCTATGCGCTAGCCACTGGGATGCAGGCAGACGGGTTACTGCTGTTCGATCCCATGCTCAATACCCGTGATTCGCTAGAACGAGGGGGCTGGGTTGGTTATGGACTGCCGTCCATCCTATTTCGGCCTATGGCGTATTTAGCCCCCCTCTTTTGGGATCTACCCTACGGTGCGTCCGATGCACTGGAGGTAGCAAAGGCACTAGATCTACCAATTGCCATTGTTCAAAACAAAACTGACCCTATTACACGATCAATCTGGAGCGAGGAACTAGCCAACGCCAACGCATCCGCAAAGATTGCGTTCGTGCCCGACATAGACGCAAGTGATCCATGTCTGGCCGATAAGGGCCGCTGGGGAACCCACGCGTCGTCATTCCATTGCCACCCTCGCTGGACGATTGAGCAAGTCGAAAACCTCATTGCGCGGCTGCGTTAATGTCCTGCGTCTCATGCTAGGTGGACAGCTGCGCGACGCTCTCACGTGCGATTAATCCAAAATTCAGTATTTTGCTTATACTTCTGTGAAACCATTAAGGGATCCCCCATGAAAAACAACGTTATTGCACTCATCGCAGGTCTTGGTCTCTCGAGCGGAGCCATCGCGTGCCCCGAGTTTCTCGATACGGAGATGCGCAAGCTAAGCTCCAAAGAGACTATCAATTTTTGCGAAAGCTATGCTGGTAAGCCAATGCTGATCGTGAATACAGCCAGTAACTGCGGGTATACCCCACAGTTTTCCGGCCTTGAATCCCTGCATCAGGAGTACAAGGACAAAGGCCTAGTTGTCGTTGGGTTTTCGTCGGACGATTTCTTCCAAGAAGAAAACGACGAGGCTGATGCGGCTACCGTATGCTTTGAGAAGTACGACGTCTCATTCCCAGTCATGGCAACGACATCGGTGCGCGGTCGCAATGCAAACCCTGTCTTCAAGGGTCTGGGAGAAGCACAGGGTTACCCACGCTGGAACTTCAATAAGTACGTAGTTTCGGGAGACGGTGAAGTGGTCGCTAAATTTGGGTCGAGTGTAGGTCCCGACAGCGATGAATTACGCAACCTTATCGACGAGGTAACTGTCGGCGGGGAGTAACTTACGCCCCATGCGAAAGCATAAAGAGGCATCCCCCTGCGCTTGCTGCCAGCGGCTGGTGCCTCTTACTTTTCATCACCTTATTCCCCGGAAAATGCACCGCCGTAAGGGCTTCCGTCGGCGTTTTAGCAAAGAAGAACTCAACATCGGCGTCAACGTGTGCCGGAAGTGCCATCGCGGTATACATGCGCTCTACGATGAACTAACGCTCGCGACCCGGTTTTATAATCTCGAGTTATTGCTGAGTGATGAAACACTTGCCAACCACTTTAGATGGGTGTCTAAGCAGCGAGAGACTCTGTAATTAAGAAAAGCTCGACAGCGTTTTTTGGTTACGCCCTTACCTAAGGTTTGAACCCCGACACCGGCCGGTGTGGACCGTTAACTGTCCCTAAAGCTATAACGATTGTTGATCCTAGATTAATGCCTGCAACCAGTCGCCGACGCGAGAGAGTTCATCATCGATCGTTTGACTACCATCAATGACCAGATCGGCCTCAGAAAGCCATGGCGCGACAAACTGTACAAACATAGGCTCAGCTCGAGTCTCCCAGAAATCGCGCACAGAGGCCTCTGAGCGGCCTCTCTGAACAGCGTCTCGGTCAATACGCCGAGCGAGACAAAGTTCGAGCGGGGTATCAACGAAGATCGTGTAATCGACAAGTTTACGAGTCGCAGAGTCAGACATAGCCAGAACACCCTCGAGAAGAATGATATCGGCTGGTGGCACCGACTGACTGAGCGCTGAGCGCGTGTGCTGGGTAAAGTCGTAAACAGGTGTCTGAACCTCTTCGCCCGACTTGAGCGTTGCAAGGTCGTCGACCAAGCGCTCGAACTCGATAGCATCAGGGTGATCAAAATTGATAGCGTCCCGCTCCTCGAAGCTGAGATGCGCCAAGTCACGGTAATAGTCATCAACGCGCATGACCGCGACAGTTGCGCCCAACATCTCGGGCACCACAGATGCGACTAGATGCGATTTACCGCTGCCAGACGCCCCTACAATCGCTACGACAATCGACACTGTAGTGTGCTTCCCCGGATCATACTCAAATGAAGACTACATACCCTCTTCATTCGCTGCTATTCATACCGTCATAGTGATGACTGACTGCTACCTACAGAACAGACGCGCTACCGAATTCATCTTCCAGTGCTTCACGAATCGTCTGCCTCAAGGCTCGCACATCCGTGGCAGCACATTCACCACCATTCCAACGTCGGTAGGTGCCATAGGAAGGGTCACCCAGTGCAGTCGAGAGCTCCCAGGCCAATATGCACCGCTCCTGGGAGTTGAGCAGCTTGCTGTCGGCCACCTCGTTCAGAATTTCATCGATACTCGCTATGTCGGCCTCGAGTCGATGCTGATCTAACGAATCCAGCACCATGTAATGTGGGGCCATAGCGCTAAACGGCGCCCAAGCGTCGCCTTTCACCTCTCCCGGTGCCCCGTCACGCGCAAAATTTGCCCACGCGGTCATCATAATATCTGTCATATCTCTTGCAGAATCTGTATCGGGATACATGTAAGAGCCGATTGGTCCGTACATGGCCTTACCTTGGATAAATGAGATCTCGCTCGCATGCGCGGCCCCTAACACCTCAGAAAAGTTGATCAGAAAACTGTCTTTTTGATCATTCCAGTCATAGCGATAGGCATACAAGGACTCGTAGCCCGCGGCCTCGAGTGACATCAGCGGTCGATCCACACCTTGTGCTTTCCAACCTTCCGAACGCTGACGGACCCAGAACTTGTACATCTCCGGATTCTTTAAGCTCACCTTTGGCGGTAGCCATTTGGTTAGCGGATATGAGGCGTTGACGAAATAGCGGTTTAACCCTATCCACAGCGTCACCTCCTCGTTGTTTGCGCCCGCCATGACAGGCACTGAAGGTTTGGCGTATTTGGGATTACCCAAGGCAGCTGCAAAACCTTCGGTCGGGATGACGACCCCGTCGTTAATGATACCGGGGGAGCTGTGGTCAGAAGAGAGATCGTAGAACGTCGTAATGATGTCATCGGCGCTGAGACTACGTAACGACTCCGCAGTCACCGTGTCGTTGGACAATCCGAGTGCCTCGGTAAACTCCCAGCTACCTCGGTCGATTTCAGCGAACTCTCGCTCCCGGTTGTGGGCCTGTCTGGGGCTCAGACTACGCACATAACCCGACTGAGAGATTGCCTTGTGAAACAGCCCCTCGGATAGCGGACTTGCAAGAAGTGTAAACACGTTGTGCCCACCCGCACTCTCTCCAAAAATTGTGACGTTATCCGCGTCGCCACCAAAGGCACCGATGTTACGCTTCACCCACCCGAGGGCAGCAATAATGTCCAGCGTTCCGAAGTTAGCAATTGTGCCGGGGCCATCCCCCAAGGCGGGGTGTGCGAACCACCCGAGTGGCCCCAATCGATAATTGATCGTAACCACGATCACCTTTTGCTCAGCGACAAAGCGAGAAAAATCATAGGTATTCTTATGCCCAGTGGTATTTCCACCCCCATGGATCCACACCATGACAGGTAAGGGCTCAGTACCGGATGCGGGTGCCGTGACGTCGAGGTAAAGACAGTCCTCGGCACCGATCGCCGCATCACCCTCCACCCCGCTTACACTGCCTGCTTGCTGAGGACAGATTGCAGGTTCCGTTCGTCGTGAAATTAGCTGAGGCGTAGCATCGAGGGGCTCGGGTGCTCGCCAACGAAGATCGCCCACGGGGGGGTTAGCGAAGGGAATGTCATACCACTGAAGTACGTCACCCTCTGCGACGTAGGCCTGGACTGACCCGGTATCGGTGATTACCGGCGCGCTGTCAGATTCTTTCTGTGCCGGCGACGCACAGCCTGCCAACACGACGACAATGGATAAAGTGAATAACCGCATAAACCTGCCCCTGAACAACATGCTCCTTTCTAAACATGCCCCGTAAAAAACATGCCCCTTAAAAAAAAAGACCCGGCGTTGCCGGGTCGTTTTAACACGTCGCTTTAACGGCCTTTCCAGTTGGGCTTACGCTTCTCCGCAAACGCCGTCGCGCCTTCAATCGCATCTTCGCTCGAGAAGACAGGGTTAACAATCGCCTGTTGCTTATCGAACATGTCATCCTGCGACCAGTCAATCGACTCCTTGATTACCTGCTTACTGCGTTTAACTGCAAGCGGACCATTTTCAGCAATCTTCGCCGCAAGCGCCTTGGCTTGAGCGAGTGCCTCACCCGCGGGCGCAATCTGGTTAATAAGGCCCAGACTCATCGCGCGATCGGCATCCATGAAATCACCCGTCAATGCCATTTCCATCGCAACGCGGCTTGGAATCTGACGAGGCAATCTCACCAAACCTCCGGCCGCAGCTGCAAGCCCACGTTTTACTTCGGGAATGCCGAACTTCGAGTTGTCTGCCGCAACAATCAGGTCACAGGTGATAGCCAATTCACAGCCGCCTGCCAAGGCATAGCCCTCAACCGCAGCAATCAATGGCTTATCGGTTGACCGCTGCACCATGCCTGCGAATCCGCGTCCTTCCACATAGGGAGTCTCCCCCGTTACAAAGGCCTTGAGATCCATACCCGAGCAGAATGTACCGCCCGCGCCAGTTAGGATGACTACGTGAGTGTTGTCATCTGCGTCCAGTGCGTCGAGCGCTGCGGCAATGCCGACAGCAACGTCTTTGTTCACTGCATTCTTTGCCTGAGGGCGGTTGATCGTAATGGTCATGACGCCATCAGCAACTTCCGTCAAAACAGCTGGTTCACTCATTATCTTTCTCCTTATGTGTCCGCTTTTTTATTAGCGAGGCTGCATACGGATGCCACCATCCATACGAATCGTCTCGCCGTTAATGTAATCGTTATCGATAATGGCTGCAGCCAGCTTACCGATTTCTTCCGGTGTGCCCAATCGTTGTGGGTACAACACCGCAGCTGATAGTGAATCAATTGAATCCTGCGGCAGGCCCGCAAAGAGCGGCGTATTAATCATGCCGGGTGCAATCGTGTTTACACGAATACCAATCTTGGACAGGTCACGTGCGATTGGCAGTGTCATACCGACGATTCCGCCCTTGGTAGCGCTGTAAGCTGCCTGTCCCATCTGTCCTTCGTAAGCCGCGACAGACGCCGTATTGATGATGACGCCGCGGCCCATGTATTGGTCCACAGGCTCGTTATGTTGCATGCGAACTGCGCAAAGGCGGATCACGTTGAAGGTTCCTGTCAAATTGACGGCAATAACCTTGTCCCAGAGAGCAAGTGGGAAAGCACCATCGCGACCTACCGTTCGCGACGCATTCGCGATGCCGGCACAGTTGACAACAGCATAGATGGCACCGAATTTCTCGATAGCCGCATCAATACCGGCTTCGACAGAAGCTTCATCGGCGACGTTAACCTCGGCAAAAAGACAACGATCGGCGCCCATTTCCTCGACCATAGCAGCGCCCGCCTCGGCGTTGAGATCAAAGATAATGACATTGCCACCGTCGGCAAAAATGCGTCGCGCAACCGCTTGTCCGATTCCCGATGCACCACCGGTGACAACGGCGGCTCTTCCTGAAATATCCATAACTTTCCTCTGTTTACTCTGTTCTCGTCAGACAAGTCCAACGACACGATGGGTGTTTTCACTGGAGGGCTCGATCGCGATCCTCTCCCCTATGGGCTCTCCCTGCGTGAACTGGTCATGAAGTTCACCCGGCTCAAGCAACGACGCCGCGATGACACGTTCACCTTCGTCATTGATCGCGAGTACAGCAAGCCACTGTCCCTCTGGAATCATTTTGACGGTGAAGGTCTCAACCACGGCGGAGCCGCTGAATTCTGAGGCAAGCGAGACGCTATTTCCAGCTTCTTCAAACGCTTTTTCAGACGATAGCCAGTCACCACCTCCGGGGGCACAACTGTAGACGCCGACGGCATGCTTTGACATGTGACCGCCAAGTGCGCCCACGAGCACGTGGCTATATTGGCCTTCCTGAATAGCCGAAACTGCGGAGGCAATGCCGTGCATAGAATAGTTGTTTCCGGGCCCACCGAAGAAAGGCAGACCGCCCGTCAAACTCGTTGGGCGGTGGTCGGCAGTATCGATTCCCAGAGTTTCCATCGCCTCTATGACGGCAACAGGAAAACAGCTGTAAAGATCGAAGGCTTCGATATCGCTTACCGAGAGCCCCGAAGACGATACGGCATTTTCGTAAGCCCATCTTAGCGCTGGCGAGGTTGATAAATCCGCGCGTTCGAGCAGTGCTTGCTCCGAGGCCTCCGCAAAGCCCCGAAGAAATACGGCCTTGTCTGCAAGCCCCAATTCCGATGCCAACTCGAAACTCATCACCAAGACAGCGGCTGATTGATTCACCCCATCCTTCGCCACCATCGACTTCAAATGAGGATCACCCACCACACGATTACGTCCAGAAACCAGGGCAATTTCATCTGGCTGTGGCACATTCTCGAACATTGAAAAGGGGTTAACCCTCGCCGCATTCGACAAAGGCGTTAAAACTTCACCAAGATACGTGAGGTAATCGGGGCGTGACATGCCGCGAGCCAATCGCTTGCGGTGCTCCATCAAAGGGTAGATATCAATGGGAGCTATGACTTTGTGAGCCGCTAAGGCTGGTACGAATTGATCCTCCAGACCCATCCCGTCATCAGACTGATCACCCGCTGGGTTCTCTGACCAATCCAAGGTTTCGCCTGAGCGTTGGTGAGCACGCATGGTGCCGATAGCTTCTGCACCGCAGAGAACGATTGCGCGTGCTTCACCGCTGGCAATCGCACGGCAAGCCCTAGCCGTGTATTGCTGAGGACTCTGACCTCCAGCCGTGGCGTAGTGTGCGGCGGCATGATCGAGACCCGCTCTAGTCGCGACTGATCGAGCAAACTTGGTGCTATACCCGAAGGGCGCTAGCAGCGGTTTAATTCGTTCAGGCACGGAATCGACAAAGGTGCGCATGACCATTACTCGGTCAACGTATGAGCCAATATCCGCAACAGCTGTCGATGCAAGCATCTCAGAAACTGCCTTGGCGGCCATGTCTGCAGGCCCCAGTTTTTCCCAATTTTCATCCAGTCGATCAACAACTTGGCTGGCCGATACCAATACAGGTGTATTACCTGCTACTTCCATTACTCAGCTCCTTTGGCCGATGCACATATATTCCAAAAGGACTCGGCGGACAGCGATGCCCCACCCACCAAGAGTCCATCAATCCCCGTCGCCATGGTAAATGCGGCACAGTTATCGGGTTTGACGCTACCGCCGTAAAGAACGCGGAGTTCAGGATAGCGATCCGCAAGCACGGCTTTAATTTCGAGATGCATCTCGCTGGCGACATCGGCGGACGCTGCCTCGCCCGAGCCAATGGCCCACACCGGCTCATAGGCAATAACAAGATTCTCAGTTAGGTCCTCACAACTACTCAACACCTGATCTCTCACATACGAGGTTGCATGACCCTCAGTGCGGATGTGACTGGGCTCACCAACACAGACCACGGGAATTAAGCCTGCTGCCTGGGCGCGCTTTGCCTTCTGCGCCACGATGGCATTAGTTTCCCCCTGATTTTGGCGTCGCTCCGAGTGTCCCACGAGCACATACTGACAACCAAAGTCTGTGAGCATGGATGCGGCCACCTCACCTGTGTGAGCGCCCTGCTCATTCTCTGATACGTTTTGAGCACATAGAGAGAGTTGGCTAAGCCCCTGAACGAGCGGTAAGTAAGGTGCCGGCGGTGCGACAACAGCCTCGACACCGTGAATCGATGGCTTCGAATTCCATGTCGCTTTGAACGCCTCAATGCCATCGGCATCGATGGCCATTTTCCAGTTCGCAATGATTAGCGGTGTTATCATTATGTCTGTCTCTTAACCGCGATATCGACCGCCTGGCCACAGCCAGAGTGTGAGTTGATCGGACCCGAAGGTGTACGCAAGACGTGAATTTTTCGAATTACGCTGAACATTACAGTAGCCAAAGCGGCATCGTCCAGCTAATGGAGGATTTGAGCATCGCAGCACCTGAGGGCACCACACTTTTTCCCCTCGGTGGGGGTAATCCGGCTCACATTCAGGAGGTCCAAGATGCGATCAGAGACAGCGCGGCAGCACTGATCGGCGATGCCAACCGGTTCGCCAGAATGATTGGAGATTACGACGCGCCGCAAGGACATGAAGTCTTCCGAGCGTGCCTAGCTGATCAGCTCTCGGCGCTATTTGGCGCCAAAATCTCAGCCGAGCACATCGCCATAACCAATGGAAGTCAGGCCAGTTTCGAAATTCTATTCAATGCCTTTGCAGGCGAGTTTAGCGACGGAAGTTGGAAGCAGATCGCCCTTCCAATAGCCCCCGAATACGTGGGTTACAACGACATGTCCCGCCAGGATGGGCCCATTCTAAAGTCGACTGCAGCCAGGATTGATTTACTTCCAGATCGGCAATTCAAATACGGCGTCGACCTGACAGAATTCTCCGTGGACTCGGAGACAACCGGTGCCGTTTGCCTGTCACGCCCCACCAACCCCTCGGGCAACGTGGTCTCTGATGAAGAGTTGTCTCAAGTCGCATCGCGATGCAAGGCCGCGGGGGTTCCACTTATCATCGACGGCGCATACGGCCTACCCTTTCCCGGTATGATTTATGCCGAGGCCACCCCGTTCTGGGACGACAACACGATTCTCTGCCTCAGTCTGTCCAAGTTCGGGTTGCCGGGCGTGCGGACAGGAATCGTCGTTGGGCCACCCGAAGTAACAAAGCTGATCAGCAATGCCAATGCGATCAATGGGCTGGCACCTGCAAGAACCGGCCCCGAATTAGTACTTCCTCTGCTGATGAACCATCGATTGTCTGAACTATCTGAGCAGGTCATAAAACCGCACTACCTGCGCAAGCAGCGCTTGGCGATTGAGGTAATGATGTCTGCGGCGCACGATCTGCCGGTCAGGATTCATCAACCCAATGGCGCTATGTTCCTTTGGACATGGTTTGAAGACCTCCCAGGCGGCGCAGACGAGCTCTATAGACGGGCCGCACGTGAAGGGGTTGTTACCGTCTCAGGACGTCATTTTTTCCAGGGTTTGGATGCGACATGGCAGCACGCCAACGAGTGTCTCCGACTCAACTACGCCGGAGATGAGGATACTGTCAGGCAGGGCATCGAACGCTTAGTGGCCGTTGCCCGACAGCAATACCTCGAGAAGTAGTTGGCATAGGATTACTGATCTAGCGACTGATAATAATCCATCAAAATTTTAGCGACTTCAGGACGAGAAAACTCCGGAGGTGGCGCAATACCCTGCCCCAGCATTTCCCGTACGGCCGTTCCTGAGAGCAACACAAAGTCTTCCTTTGAGTGATCAGGTGCATCCTTCATCATGACGACTCGGTCGAGTTTTTTACTGTACGCCGTGTGATCCGCCCGGTAGATATCGATTTCGAGTGCACCCTTAGGTACGCGCTCGTCAAAAATTGTTTGCGCATCAAATCCACCGTAATAGTCGCCCACACCAGCATGGTCACGACCAACGATCAGCTCAGTACAGCCAGCGTTTTGTCTAAACACTGCATGCAGTACCGCTTCTCTGGGCCCGGCATAGAGCATGTCAAAGCCATAGCCCGTTACCATGACAGTATTTTCAGGGAAGTAGTGGTCAACCATTGTTCTGATCGAATCGTCGCGCACATCGGCGGGAATATCACCGGCCTTGAGCTTACCAAGGAGCATGTGAATTAGGATGCCATCCGCGTTCAGGTCACTCATCGCCATGCGACAGAGCTCCTCGTGCGCGCGGTGCATCGGATTGCGGGTTTGGAATGCAACAACGCGTTTCCAGCCACGCGACTCAATTTCATCCCGGATTTCCATAGCTGTTCTAAACGTGCTGGGAAAGTCCGATTGAAAATAGGAATAGTTTAGAACCTCGATGGGCCCTGACAGCAAAACCTGACCCTGAGCATTGAACGTTGCGACACCCGGATGATTTGGATCATTGGTTCCAAACACCTCGCGCGTCATCAACGTCATATCGTCATCCGACAGACATTCAATACCGGTGACATCCATGACCGCGATGACAGGAGCGCCATCTACGTTGGGGTCACGCAACGCAATACGATCACCCACGTTGCCATCAAAACGCTCGACCATATTGAGCACAGGGACGGGCCAAAAGAGATCGTCGGTGGTTTTTAAATCGGTCGCCACGCTCAGTGCGTCGGCGCGATTCATGTAGCCCTTAAGCGGAGTGAAATAGCCGGCGCCCAACATAACGGCGTTAGCCGCTGCAGCAGACGATACCGTAATGGACGGCAGCGTAGCTGACTCTGCTTCCAGGTCAGCCAATCGCTGGCCCGTTGCTATCAGCGGCGTCAGCGATGCCGCCCCGTGAGGTGTGATTACATTCATATACTCGATTCTCCCTTACGTAGCACTGATGAGGCCGCGTGCCTTAAGCACGTCAATAATCTGTGCGACCTCGTCCTCTAGGGTTTGCTGATCAGTGTGTAGGTGAATTTCAGGTGCTGAAGGCGCCTCATAAGGGTCATCAATACCAGTAAAATTCTTGATCTCACCCGCTCGGGCCTTCTTGTAGAGCCCCTTTGGGTCGCGGGACTCCGCCGCTTCAAGACTGCAATCGACAAAGACCTCAATAAAATCCATACCGGCTTCTTCATGAACCTGACGTACCAAGTCACGATCTCGCACATACGGAGAGATGAAGCTCGAGAGTACAAGCACTCCAGAGTCGACAAACAGTTTTGAGATCTCACCAACGCGACGAATGTTTTCCGCGCGATCATCCTCGCTAAAACCCAGGTTCTTGTTAATACCGAA
Organism: uncultured Halieaceae bacterium; assembly: GCA_913045375.1. Taxonomy (GTDB): domain Bacteria; phylum Pseudomonadota; class Gammaproteobacteria; order Pseudomonadales; family Halieaceae; genus Luminiphilus. The sequence goes on from CAJWQE010000018.1 coordinate 31,932, forward strand.
GCGCACATTGTCACCATCCAAGCGGTAACACAGCACCCCCATATCGTGAAGGACGCCCTCTAGCGCCACGGCAACGGTGCTCTTCCCGGAACCTGACAGTCCCGTAAACCATAATGTTGCGCCACCATGACCCAAGAGATCACCTCGCTCCTTGCGCGTGATGTCTCCCTCGTGCCAATGGATATTGGTTGCTTTTTGCTCAGCCATAATCTTCCCCCCAAGTAGGGCCGAGACTGTATTCGAATTAATTTACTAATAAAAATGGTTTATTTTGTTAATACCAATCGATTAAATAGGTAGATTAGCGATTAACTTGAGAGTGAGCATGTCGGCATGCAATTTACGTTAAAACAACTACGGGTCCTTCAGGCGATCGATGAGTTTGGATCGACAACAGCTGCAGGTCAGGCACTCGCTTTGTCGCAGTCAGCCATCAGCTCCTCAGTACAGCAACTCGAGGAGAATATTGGACAGCCGTTGTTTGAGCGCGTTGGCCGTCGGTTGGTCCTAAACCGATTTGGACAATCGCTTCTACCCAATATTGCATCACTGCTTGATCAAGCGGCAGAGCTCGATCAGCAGTTCACAGGCAATGCTATCGGTGGTGTCATTGAAATTGGCGCGAGCTTTACGATTGCAAACCACGTCATCGTGGACCCTATGGTCGATTTTCAAAAACAGCACCCCAGCGTCGAAATACGCATTACCAGTGACAACTCGCCCGGTATCACAGATCGACTTAACAGTGGTGACCTCGACTTTGGGTTAATTGAATCCCCAGTCACAGATCCCGCCATCTTTTGTGAACCGTGGCTCGAAGACGAACTCGTCGTTTTTGCAAGCCCGGATCATCCACTAGTGACAAAAACGAAGGCATCAATGAGCGATCTTGTAACTACACCATGGGTGCTCCGGGAGAGAGGCTCAGGCGCCAGAACCATGTTCAACGACACCTTCTCAGCGCAGTTGAGTGATATCGATATCGCTATGGAGTTTCGCCATAACGAACCCATCAAACGGGCCGTGGCGAGAACCGTCGGCATTGGCTGCCTGTCGCGACGTGTCGTAGAGAGAGAATTAGCCGACGCTACGCTCATCGAGATTAGCACGCCACCTCCCGCAAGAATGGCGCGTCGCTTTTACCTGATAAGACGGCACGCAATTCAACTGACGCCCGCGGCGCTGATG
>CAJWQE010000019.1 GCA_913045375.1 uncultured Halieaceae bacterium
TGTCGCAGCAGTGCGATCTCTTGTTCGTAACGGCTTTCGCTTGTGTAGTGCTCTACCGGCTCACGCCACTGTGCTGTTCCAAGATCGGTTGTACCGTTATCGATATGCTCAAAAACGCGGTCAATGACGTCGTTGTTTTCTAATAAGCCGACGTTGTTGTTATCCATACTGTCTCGTTCTTTCCCGTTGGTTGCGCAGAGGTCGCATATTGAACCTGCTCAAAAACGCCAGAAGAATGCGCGTGCGCGGGCATTCATCGGCTGTAGTTAGGATCATGTTGCTGCATGATCTCTGCGGCAACGTTGTGTAAATCAGTATCAAACCCGGTATCAAAGTCATTGCTCGATAGGTCGACCCCGTAAAGACCGCTCAGCCACAGTAAGGTACCGGTCTCAACAATAATTTTGCCCTGGTGGCCTTTTTCATCCGTGAATAGAGACTCGTCATAGGGGCCTCTCGGAAAGACGTCGTCCAACAACTCATTGTCCTGATACATCTGTGCCAATACCTTCGCGGATTTACCGGTTGGAATGGAGAAGATGTGCGTTGATGGAAATTCTTCGCGCAGTGCATCAATCAGGGTTTTGTTCATCATCTCATCCACGAAAAAGGCGTAGAGCTCGTGAATGTCTGCGACCCCAAATTCTTCCGCACGTTGTTGCCAGTCAGCGGGGAAATCTATGGCAGGTACCGAGATCAAAATATCTACGTCGGGGTTTTCTTGCAACGCGTAGGCGATCCACTCACTGTAACCCTCCGTCGGTGTGGTGGACTCAGCAATGTTACTACCGGTCATGCCGAATACATCGATACCACCTTCATCTAAAGCCGCTTGAATCAGTTGTTTGCTCTGTTGGTTTGCTTCGCTGGGATCACTCCAGAGATATTTGGGTACGCCTTTATCACCCCCCGCGAATACGCCCGTGTCGCTGTGATCGGAAAAGCCAGCATCGGCTGCCATCACCCCGAAGTGCTCAGCATAGGGTCTAAAGAAGCTGTTCCCCATTAAGACCATTTTGTCGCCCGCTAGATCAGCAACGGTAATAACGAGGCCGAGTGAGGCGGATGCGGTTCCGTCCGATGCAGAGACGGTGATCTCATACACATTATCGGCATCGCTATCAGCAGGCGCTTCGTAATCGGGAGCGTCTACAAAGGCTAGCGCGCCGGAAGTAGAGCCCACGCTAAATGCACTGGCATCAGAACCAGAGATACTGTAAGTAACAGCATCGCCATCCGGGTCAGTGGCCTCAACTGTTGTGACGCCTGTCGTATTCTCGTCAACCGAGTACTCCATGACGCCTACAAATTCTGGTGGGTTATTGAGCGAGGGTGGAGTCTCAAGGCTACTTCCACCGCCACCACCTCCGCAGGCAGAGAGGAAGATAACGGAGAAGATGCCGGGCAGATGATGTGAAAGAGGATCTTTCATGGTTTTACTCCAAATAACCATTTTGGGTCTTCTACGGATTCAGGCATCAGTCCCGTTCCCAGACTTTACGAGGGGTCAGCTAGCTTGAGCAGTTGCTTGCCGTGATTCTCGCCCGTGTAGAGGCGACGTAGCGTATTCGGGATATTTTCGAACCCTTCCTGCACATCGACCTGAAATTTCAGATCACCGGACATTACCCAGCCCATGAGATCTTGAATGGCTTCCATGGCCCGCGGCATGTAATCGAGGATGATGAAGCCCTCCATGCGTCCTCGGTTTGTCACGAGATTCATCAGGTTTGAGGGCCCTGGAATCGGTTCTTCCGCGTTATAGCCGGAGATACCGCCGCACATGACAACACGGGAATAGAGATTGAGGTGGTTAAGGGCCGCTTCAAGCGTGTCGCCGCCTACATTGTCAAAAAAGACATCCCACTTGTCGGGGCAGGCCGCGGCAATTTGCTCGTCCAAGTTGCCCTGCTTGTAGTCGATCGCTGCATCTAGCCCTGCCACTTCGGTGAGCCACCGACATTTCTCTGGACCGCCTGCGATACCGACCACGCGACACCCTTTAATCTTGGCTATCTGGCTCGCAACCGAGCCGGTGGCGCCGGCAGCGCCTGAGACCAGCACTGTTTCGCCAGCTTTTGGCTGGCCTAATTCGAGCAGACCAAAGTAGGCGGTAATACCGGTCAAACCAATGACAGAAAGCATCATCTCCGGTGTGACTCCCTCAGGCACTTTGGTGACGCCGGTGACGCCTTCACCTGGAGTAATAACTGCATAGTCCTGCCAGCCACCCATGGTTTGTACGAGATCGCCCTCGGAGAAATCATCGTGGTTGGATAGCACGACCTGTCCCACCGTACCGGCTCGCATAACCTCACCTATGCCGACGGGCGGCAGGTAGCTGGGACGGTCGACTGCCCAGCCTCGCTGAGTGGGATCAAAAGAAAAGTAAAGATTTTTGACTAATATCTGTTGGTCGACGACCTTGGGAACGGTGGTCTCTACAAACTCAAAATTGGCTTCCCCGATCATTCCCTCGGGGCGTTTCGCGAGACGCCATTGGCGGTTAACAGTCATTAATTCAGCCTCTCTATGTAAGCTTTGATTTTAGTGGCGTGTTACTTAAATTGTCGTTCGTTTTTCTTTCCGGCTACGAGCGTTTCTATACCCGCAATAATGTAGTTGACCGTCAGCTCAACGGTCTCATCCATGCTCAAGCCTCGTTTGCCCGCTAGCTCGGCGGCTGACCAAGCAGCACCGGAAGACAGCTGCACAATGAGACGTGCGGTATCCTCGTCAAGCCGGTAATGTTCGGAGACTTTCTCAATGAGGTAGCTGGCGGCTTGTCGCGAGTTTTGTACCAACCTGTTCTGGACGACACTCGCTATTTCAGGCTGAGTAATGAGAATGGGTAACACCGTGCCAGGCGCATAGTGCTCAAAATTACTTCTGACCGCGACACGGACAATGTCTTCAAAGCTCGTTGCTTGCTCCGCGTCGTTTGCGGTTCGCCTGTTAAATCGTGCGAACTCGCGCTTGAGTAATGTTTGAAGGAGCTCGATTCGATTCGGGAAGTAGTTATAGACCAGCGGTGCGGACACATTCGCTCGCTTTGCGAGCCCTTCCATTGTGAAGCCGGCAATGCCGTCCGTTGCAATCATTTCCGCGCTGCAATCGAGCAAGTGCTCCTGCCGTGCCTCGGGGCTGAGTCTGATTCGTTTGGGTTTAGTGTCTGTCATGGCTTTATTGTTGAGTGTCTATAGTAATCAGTGTAGTTGAACCAAGAACAGCCGTAAACCGAGGGGCGCTAGCCAGAGTGGAACGTCATGACAGCCCCAACAATGTCGTTTAACGTTGAGGTTCTGACGTCAAAGCGAGGTGGGTATGAGAGTTGAACATTCGTTAACGCGACGATCACTGCCCGTGGCGCTGACACTCCATTTTTGGGTGTCGCTCCTCTCTACGTGGTTGTTTTTAGCCTCGTTTCAAACAACCGCCTCGCAAGTGCATCCAGTAGGGCCTATTGCGCTGGTAGGAGCTCAGGTGCTAGACGGTTATGAGGCTACTCCAATTTCTGACGGCGTCGTTGTCTTTGAGGATGGGGTTATCACGGCGGTGGGACCGGCTAGTGACGTCCAGATACCGGCGAATGCAGTGGTTATCGATGTAGGAGGTCACACCGTGCTTCCCGGGCTCATCGATAATCATGTTCACGTTGATTTAATCGGACATGGCTCTTACGAGCGTTACTACGAATTTCTTGGTGGCGATGAACGCTTAGATGAGGTGATGCCCATCGCCGCCAAGCAAATGTTAAGAGCGGGCGTCACAACAGCGCTGGATTTGGGGGCGCCTTTCAAGATTATCGATGTTCGACGAAAAATCGATGCGGGCGAGATCCCGGGCCCTCGTCTACTGATATCGGGTCCTTGGATAACACGCGTTGAGTACGACACCATCCCCGACAGTTATGAGGAGATTATCAGTTCACCGGAGGAGGGCGCTCGCAAAGCTCTAGAGCTCATTGATCGGGGCTCTGACGTCATTAAAACCTGGGAAGGTCTTACGCAAGAGGACTATCACGCCATTGTGGCTGCGGCCCACTCTCGGGGCGTGAAGGTTCACGCTCATCTTTATGATCCCGAAGCCATCAAAATGGCCATCGAGGCGGGCGTCGATGTGTTTCAACACGTTGGATCAGCGGGTAACCCGCCGTACGAGGACGCGTTGATTAATACTATTGCGCACAAAGAGATTCCAGTCGTTCAGACCATTTCTCATCGCGTTTGGGTTTATCCCTCGACGGTGGCGTTTCCTTCCCGTCTGAAGAGAGCCGAGTACAAAACGGATATGCCGGACGATATTTACCGTGAGTTCATGGATTCATTTCAAAACTTTCACCAGCTTCCTTACTTCAGGAACGCGGCGACCGAAATACGGAACTCGAAACAATCCGCCAGTCAGTTCATCGAGGCCGGCGCGCGCATCGGTGTCGGCACTGATGCAGCCAGTCCGCTCAATATGCATCTGGAGGCCATTTGGCGTGAGATGTCTGCCTTGGTCGACAGTGGAATGACCCCGATTCAGGCCATATCAGCTGCAACCAAAACGAACGCCGAGATACTCGGCGTATTCGCCCAGCGCGGTAGTCTGGAGCCCGGAAAACAGGCCGATATTCTCGTCGTTGCGGGCAATCCGCTGGAGGATATTGAGGTGCTGGGTCGGGTAGCCTTGGTCGCTAAGGGCGGCGCAATGTGGATTACCGAAAACAGCACGCTTGAGGTTAATGGCCCGGTCAATCACTTCCAGAATCCCTAGGATTTCCGAGACATTATCGTCGTGCGTATGCCACTCGCGTCTGCTTATAATCAAGTTCATACACCTCATAACAATGGACGTGATCAGAGATGAATCGATTAGCGCATGTATTAGTGGCAGCCACGATGACGTGGGCACCGATCGCGGCACAGGCAGACTCAGAAAAAGATAGCTTGCCGCTCGAGGGCGCGACTGAGGTTCTCAGTTTCACGACGGATGAGGGTTCATGGCTCTCCATTGATGTGGTACCCGAGGGCGGTAGCCTCATCTTTGATCTCTTGGGCGATTTATACCGCTTACCCATCGATGGTGGTGAGGCGATTCGTCTCACCTCAGGTCTTGGATACGACAGCCAGCCAGTGATCTCACCTGACGGACAGCAGGTTGCGTTCATCAGCGATCGGGACGGCGCGACTAATTTGTGGGTTGCTGACATCAACGGTGACGACGCTCGACAACTCTCATCGGAACGCCACGCCGGTATGATTTCTCCGCAATGGAGCTCGGATGGCGATTACCTCATCGTTACTCGAGTTGGTACTGATACTGAACTGGTGATGTTCCACGTTGACGGTGGCTCCGGCGTGACTTTGACGGGCTCAGGAGGTAATGAGCGCTTCTGGGGTGTTGGTGTGGAGGCCTCTCCCGACGGTGAGCATCTTTACTTCGCTAAGGGTCAGGGTTCACGACGAGATATCCCTGCATCGCAGATCAGTCGCTACACCTTTGCCACAGGCGATATCGAGCCGTTGACGCAAGGCGAGGGTGGTGCCTTTCGCCCCGTGTTGTCTCCCGATGGTCGGTTCATGGTATACGGCACGCGATTCGAAGCTCAGACAGGACTGCGAATTCGCGACCTGAATTCGGGTGCGGACCGATGGCTGACCTACCCGATTCAACGCGATGCGCAGGAGAACTTCCGCCCGCCAAGTCGCGATCTCTTACCCGGTTACTCGTTCACGCCTGATGGTCAGCAGGTTGTCTTCAATGCGTTCGGCAAAATCTGGCGGGTTGATGTGACAACGGGCGACCGTGAGGAAATCCCCTTCACGGCGGATGTGGCGCTCGACATTGGACCCGACCTCACGGCGCCTTATCGGGTGCCGCAAGGTGATCTGACGGCCACGCTAATTCAGGACCCGCGACCCTCGCCCGATAAGAGCAAGATTGCTGCGTCTGTCTTGACCAAAATCTATGTCGTGGATGCGGACGGGAAAAACCTGAAGCGTCTCACCAAGAGCAATCAAAATGAATTTAAGCCGATCTGGTCACCTGATGGCCGTTGGATTGCTTACACCACCTGGTCGCATGCGCGCGGCGGACACATTTACAAGATGCGCGCTGATGGCAAGGGTAAGCCAAGACAACTTACTGACATCGAGGCGTTTTACACCGATCTGGCGTTCAGTCCCGACGGCAGTGCGATCGTTGCCATGCGAGGAAACGAGTTTCTTCGCAATCAGACGTTTAGCGAGTTTGGGGGTTTGAGAATTCCACTGGAGTTGATCTCGTTACCTGCCAAAGGCGGTGAGCAAACGGTTATCAAAGCGCTCGACAGTGGACGTTATCCTCACTTTGGCCCTGAGGCAGATCGCGTGTACCTCACAGGTGATGACGGGCTCTTTTCACTGACGCTTAGCGGTACCGACTATCGAGATGAAATGACGGTAAACGCACCGCGCGGCAACCGACGTGGCGATGACCCCCCGCGAGCTGAAGCTATTTACGTACACCCAGACGGCCACTCGGTGTTGGCGTTTGCTAACAAGCAGGTGTGGTGGATTGCAAAGCCAAAAGTGGGTGCACAGGCGGTTGTTGCCAACCTCAGAGGCGGCGACGTACCAGTAAAGCGGCTAACCCACGTGGGGGCGGATTATCTGGGTTGGTCCAGCGATGGTAGTGGTGTCTGGTGGGCAATCGGAAACACCTTTCATTCTCGCCCGCTCGCGAGTCTAAGCTTTGAGGCAGATGATGCAGATTCAGATGAAGCCGTTTCGGATGCAGATGACGACGTATCAGATCGCTTTGTTCCTGAAGATGAGCACCCCGCGGTCACTGCCGTTGACATGGATGTGGTCATGCCCAGATCGATGCCAACAGGTGCGCTGTTATTACAGAGGGTCAATCTCATCAGCATGTCCGGTGAGTCGACGGAAGCCATGGCAGAGGTGCGCAAGTCGCAAGATATTCTAATAGTCGATAACCGCATTCATGCGATCGGTGATCATGGCAGTTTACCGGTGCCTGACGGAGCGACGCGACGCGACCTCAACAACAAATTTGTTGTACCCGGTTTTATCGATACGCACGCCCACTGGGAGTTCAGAACCAGCGATGTGCTGGAACCCCACAACTGGTCGCTCGTCGCCAATGTGGCTTATGGGGTAACCACCGGGCTCGATGTTCAGACAGCCACGAACGACTACCTGGCTTACCGCGATTTTGTCGAAACGGGTCAGTCCATTGGTCAGCGCGCTTTCATGACGGCACGCGGCGTCTTTGGTGACACCGACTTCCAGTCATACGACGAGGCTTATGCTTACCTCCGACGATACAGCGAGCACTATCACACCAATAACATTAAAAGTTATGTGGTTGGCAATCGTCAGCAGCGGCAGTGGGTGGTTCAAGCCAGTCAGGCGTTGGGGCTGATGCCCACCACCGAGGGGGCAGCCGATCAGAAGATGGGCATCACGCATGCCATCGACGGCATGCATGGTCACGAACATAATCTTCCCGACTCCCCCATTTTCAAGGATGTGGTCGAGCTCTTCGCGAAAACAAAAACGGCTTATACACCCACATTGGTGGTGCAGTACAACGCGCCGACGCTTGTCGATTACTTCTTCACTCGAACCGATGTGAGAGATGATGAAAAGCTCCGCCGCTTTTATCCGAGTAATCGTTTAGATGAGTTAACACTGCGGCGTTCTAGCTGGTATCGGGACAATGAATTTGATTTCGAACAAGGTGCTGCTCAGGTCGCAAAAATTCAACGCGCGGGTGGTCTCGTGGGTGTTGGAGGCCATGCCGAGCTACAAGGTCTGGGCTATCACTGGGAAATGTGGGCTTATGCCATGGGTGGTATGACGCCCGTTGAGGTGTTGCGGGCTGCCACGATCGACGGAGCGCGCATCATTGGTGTCGAGCAGGATCTTGGGTCCATTGAGGTAGGGAAGCTGGCCGATATGGTCGTGCTGAACAGCAACCCGCTGGATAACATTCGCAATACCGTTGATATCGATAAAGTCCTCATCAATGGCCGTCTTTACAACGGTGACACCATGGATCAGGAGTGGCCTGATCATTTGCCATTACCCGATTTTTGGTGGTGGGATCAGGCAGATCGCCGGTTTGTTCCTGCTGAGAACGGGAATAATTAAAGCGCCTGCGCTCGCCTTATTTCGCGTCCCATAACGACTTTGTTCATCCTCCGGTTTGCGTTCCATTTTTGGGGCGCCTGACTGCTTTTTCGTTACACGCGGAACTCCCAAGCCCCGCGTATCCTTTTTGTCGTCATACCGTAGTGACGTTAATCAAGGAGTAATGAAACATGGATAAAGTTAGGTCTGTTGTAATTTCCGGACTGGTTGTTTTGGGAATGGGCGTCGAAGCCAATGCGTCCACCTCAGTGAGTGCTGCCTACGGGCAATGCAAGGCTGAAGTGCTGGAGAAGTTCGGTGGTGATACGCGCATCACCATGAAGGGTAGCAAGAAGTATTCGGGCACCCTCACCGTCAAACTGTCTGTTGTACCGGACGGCGCATCACGTCAACGATTATTGTGCAAAGTAACCGATGATGCCTTGGTGCTGACTGACAAAGAGGGCAAGCCGCTTTCTTAAATAGGGAACGTTATGCAGGAGCTCAGCTGGGACGATTTGAAGGTGCTGTTGGCCTGCAGTCGTCACGGGTCGACGCGCACAGCAGCGTCAGCTTTAGGCGTGAGTAACAGCACAGTAGCTAGGCGACTAGAAGTACTTGAGGCGGCCATCGAAGGCCGCCTTTTTGATAGGACACCGGACGGACTTCTCGCCACAGCGCTGTGCGAGGAGTTGTTACCGATTGCAAAAACGGTCGAAGACACCATATCTGATGGACAGCTCAGATTAACTGGTAGAGATGCATTGCTAGCGGGAAAGCTCAAGCTCTCGATTGCTGATTTTAAGCCGGTAAACCAACTCCTCTTCCAAAGCCTAAACGAATTTTCTGAGGCATATCCCCGAATTCAATTGGATATTCGGTCGTCCAATGACAAGGTGGATCTCGCTAGGCGCGAGGCGGACTTTGCAATCCGAGGTCTGAAAGTCGATCAGCGCCCCCCTAAGGATATTGTCGGTGTGAAGCTGGGTTTATTGGCCATCGGGATCTACGTTCATAAGAAGCTGCTTGCTGACGCAAGGCTTGGTAAGCGAGAACTAACCTTCATCGATACAACGGAAGTGCTTCCTGCCGAATTACCTACATCGACCGACCTTGGGATCAAAGTTAAACACTGCATCGACGGCCCCATTGCCCGCTTCGATGCAGTAGTTAATCAAATGGGGGTGGCGGCACTCCCTTGTTGCAGCGTCACTGAGCTGTCGGGTGTCGTGCGCTTACCAAATACTGAAAGTGTGCCTCATCGATACGTCTGGCTGTTGTATCACAAGGATCTCCGCCAGAGCGCTCGAATACGTGCCTTGTTCAAGCATTTGTTGGTGCTAGAAAAGAATTGGCCCGCAGAGTGGATGGGTCACACACCTCACAGAAAGTTCCGTTGAGGTATTACAGATGATCGATACTAGCTCTCGCAGGTACTTCTCATCAAAGCAGTGCAAAACCGTGGTTGAGAGGCATCACAATCAATACGTGATTGCTTCCATGCTTGTTCACTCCAATCGATCAAAAACATTATTAAGTCGGTTTCAATCGCGGTCCCGCGGTCCGATCAACCCTTGAGCCGTCTGCCGATCACTATTTTTTTACATCTAAGCTTTCTGGGTTCCGAAGCCCATCTTTTGCTACCCTTCGCTGCGTGAAATCTTCTCAGCGGCAAGCGAATTAACTATGAAACGACGTACATTTTTAAGCGCTACAGGTACAGCCTTCGCGGCCCTAACAGCGAGCGGCGGTAACGCGCGCGCGCTCGCCGATCGATCGTTCACCCGCGCGGTGGGTTACGGACAACTGGATCCCGATCCTCAGGGCGTGCTCGACCTTCCACCGGGCTTTTCTTATCAGGTGATATCGGCTTTGGGCGATGCCATGAGCGATGGTGCAACCGTCCCGGACAAGGCCGATGGCATGGGATGTTTTGACCTTGGTGATGGACGTCTGGCGCTCGTGCGCAACCACGAGCTGGTTCCGCGTGATTCAAGCGGCGGTGCCTTTGAGCTGGGATTTGGCACCAAAGACGGTGTCTTGGTTCCCGGAGGCACGACTCACGTCGTGCTTGATCAGAAGAGTCTTGAGGTCACAGATCAGTTTCGATCGCTTGGCGGCACCATCCGCAATTGCTCTGGTGGCATCACGCCCTGGGGGAGTTGGCTGACCTGCGAAGAGTCGGCAACGGGTCCCGGGCAGAAGTACGGTGAAGGACTAGACAAGAATCACGGTTGGGTATTTGAGGTGCCTGCGACGGCCACTGGTTTGGTCGATCCCAAGCCATTGGTGGCAATGGGTCGCTTCAATCACGAAGCCGCCTGTGTGGATCCGGCGACCGGTTTGGTCTACCTGACAGAGGACCGCACTGACAGTGTCCTTTATCGTTTTATTCCCAGAGTCCCGGGCGAGCTCTCGCAAGGCGGTCGCCTGCAGGCGATGAGAGTGGAGGGTATCCCCGATCTGAGAAACTGGACGGGTATGTCGATGGCGGTGGGGGCTGCGGGCAAGGTCACCTGGGTTGATTTGGATTCGGTGGAGGCACCAAAGGATGATCTGCGTTACCAAGCGGCCGCAAAAGGTGCGAGTTTGGTGGCACGTGGTGAAGGCATCCACATGGGCGAGGGCGAGGCTTTTGTCTGCTCAACGAGTGGCGGCGCCCGTAAACTCGGTCAAATTTTCCGTGTCAAATTTAGCCCGGACGGGGAAAGCGATCGCGTGGAACTCTTTTTCGAGAGTGTATCAAAGCATCAATTTGATTACGGCGACAACGTTGTCGTTGCCCCCAATGGGCACCTCATCGTCTGTGAGGATCAGTACACCGAAGTCGTTGATAACCATTTGCGGGGGATCGCACCCGACGGGAACGCGTATCCGCTGGCGCGACTTCGACTGCAGACTGAGCTCGCCGGAGCCTGTTTCTCACCCGATGGACAGACAATGTTCGTCAATGTTTACGCGCCAACAAAAACGCTCGCTATCACGGGGCCGTGGGATAGCTTTAACGCAAAGACGATTTCACTGTCCTGAGCACATTGGCGGCGCTCAGGCCTTGCGAAACAAGGATGAGCTGAGTTACACGACCGTCACGGTCTGTCCTTGAGTAACGGCGCCGCCACGAACGACTTTCGCATAGACACCAAGATTGCCCTCTGCTTCAGTTACCAGGTGCCGCATGATGTCCGTGTCTCGCGGGAGAGTGTCGGTAGCGTGAGTGGTCATCGAACAGCGCGGGCAAGTATCGATTACTTTGAGAACAACCTCGCCAATACGTAGCTCTTTACCGATCCACGCTTGCTCAGGGAATCGATCGGTCGAGCCCTCCACATCGAGAATGAAGTTGGCTCTAAATCGCTTTTCATCGAACGCCGAATTTGGCGCTGCGTGTGACATCGTATCCAGCGATTGCTGCGTCATGAGCATGATCGGAAAGGCATCAAAATAGGTCCCAGGCGGCGACTCGAATTCGATGACTTCCGCAAAGGCGCTGAGATCAGGGAGTGGTTCGTCGGGGGTGCGGCCGAAGATCTCTCGCAGTTCCTGTTCGAAATCTTCTGAGTCGGGCGCGCCTCGCCGATAGTGCTCCAGGTTATCGGGGGGAAGCAGCGGCCATAGAGTAACGCTGTGATCAAGTTTCTCCGACAGCCAACGATTCACCTCGTCTGAACTCGTCAGGCAAGTCGAACCATCCGGAGCAGTAATTTCCGATGTATTGCCATCGATCGATCGCGCGCCAAATAGCATCAGTTGTGGGAGTTTTTTAGCGCCACGAATGCCACCTCGGACCTCATCGCGCGTTGCCCAAGCGCGATCGCCTTGGATACCGCGTTCGCTAACCAATACTTCTGAGGGGGTCTCGCCCAACATGGACTTGACGGGGTAGCGGTGTATTTCTGTGATCGTTATTTCCGACATGATCGAACTCCTCTGCGCGCCCTCATGAGACTCAATTTACTCAGGAACGTCCAGTGCTGGATTCTGGTTAAAGAAGTTACGTGGCTTGAGCGTGATCTCATCCACCTTTGAGGGCATAACGGGCCAGTCCTCAGCCATAGGCACATGGTGGAAGCCAATCATGGGCCATGCGACCAGGTCAGTATTCTCAATAGCCTCGTCGTCTGCTGCGTACTGAGGCAGTCCAACACCGACATCCGATTGATTGACGGCTAGCCCGGTCGAGAAAATCTCGTTGGGCTTGTAGCGGGTCACCCATAAGTTGTTCTTCAGGAAGCCCGCACGTTGATAAATCGCATCATCGAGCGTTACCAATGGACGGGTATTGGGGAAGATGAGCTGGTATGAAGTGGGGTAGCCCATCGCATTTTTCGCGGTGGTGCTGGCAAAGGTTAACAGCGCCGGCTTTTCTACTTTAATGACCGTTTGCGCCTGTTGCTCCGTCAGAACTTGCTCTTGTTGAACGGTCCAGATGCCCTGACGAGGTGCGCCATCGGGCTGCTCTGTGGCCACCAGCCGCTGACGAACAAAATTGTTATCAACACCATCGACATCCATATCAATGCGATAGCTAAAGAAGTGGTCGTGATTGACGCCGACACGATAGGGAGCAATGAGCGTCCCTGTCTGCGTTTCCGACGCGGCTCTCGGGTCATCTAACGACGCTGAGAAAACACCCTTGGTGGCGTCAATGCCAGTTGAAATCAGTCGGATTCGAATGCGTCCATCTTGCTGGAAAACGTAATCCTGGAAGTAATCGTAATTGCCGATCACGGCGACCATACGCACAACGAGATTGGTGGCTCTGCGTGAGTTGTGTTTCACCATACCGGGTACATCGTCATACAAAGACTCGTGGTGACGCCAGCTGGGGTAGCCCGGGTCGAACTCAAAAATACAGATGCGATTTTCGGCGGTGAAGGCTTCCCCGCTAGCGGTGTGCAAGACCACATCCTGATACACAGCGGTGGGTGGGCAGTCGTTGCCCTTAAGCTCGGTTGCCATATTACCGAACCCGTACTCACCCATATCGAAGTAGGCGCGATAGAACCAATGGGTATCAGGGTCTTGGTATGGTACGAACATCTCAGACATGGCGATTTCGTAAGCAACGGGTCTGAATCCATCATCGGAGACAACGCCAACATTGTTGAGAATCGTGCCTTGGCGGGGGTCAAAGCGGAGATGGAACTGCCAGTCTTGCCAGTTGATTTGGCTTCCTGTGATGGCGAAATTTCGTCCCTCGCGCTGCTCGATAGTGATCGGTTTCAGTGCTGGCCGCGTGTCGAGTGCACTCTCATGAAACTCGATGACCTCAAAGTCATTGGGTGGTGTGTCAGCATCAGCAAACGAGTCTATGATTTCGATGAGTTTCAATTCTTCAACATCGAATAAGACACTGATCCCCTCTACGGGTCGCGCATAAGCGCTGGTAGTGGGCAGAAGCCCAAAGCCACTTTGACCCCGAATATTGAAACAGTCGAACCGGACAAGTCGGTCATTGACAGGGTTTGCAAGATCAGAGAAGAAACGACCGACCGTACGAGGCAGGCAGAGACCGTCCGAGCCGGTAATGCCACGCCTTTCTAGGGCAGCTACTACCTCAGGCAACTGGTTGACTGCGTCGAGTGCACTGAATAGCTCCTCACCTACCAGCATGGGTTGACCGCTGGTGATTTCACTCGGAGCAGAGAGCGATGCGTTATCAAAATCATAGCTCGCTAAAAAAGAGGCTTTGTTTAGCCTGTAGACAATATCTGCACCGCGGGTTGCTTGATCACCGGTCTGCCAAGCACGCGCCTTGTTCTTGTCAGGCTCCGTTAGACTGATGCGATTGAACAAGACGTCCTCGCCAAACGCGCCGTTCACGGCGGCAGCTGCTTCGTTAATTTCTGTTTCGGTTAAGGAGTGCCACGGTGACAGTGTAGTGGGGGTGTTATTACCTGTTTCCTGCGAGCTTTGACCGCAGCTTGCCAAAACAGCGACGCTTAAAACTGCTAGAAATCGATTTATCCCCATGGTGCTACCTCCTTATTTATTTTTTTGAGTCGGCAATGCGCAGATTTACTCCGGTATTTGGTTTCTCCGGACCCCTAAAGAGACGAGTCGACTAAGCTCCGACAAGCTTCTACCGCTCTCCCCGCGAAGGTTATTGAAATAACTCTGTGCGGCTTTGAGGGCGCGCAAACTGTGAATGCCCGAATCAACAATATCGTTTTCGCGCAAAAAGAACTCCACATCGGCGGTCATCAGAAACGTATCGACACCTAAGGTTCTCAAGGCATAGGGACCCGTGTTCCCGCCCAGTCGGCTCCCGTGTTTCTTTAAGAACAGCCAGAGGCCAATAATGTCATCATCGGGCCAGCCGGCAATGAACTCGCCAAAGGTCTTGTCCTCGCGCCGCTCAGTGTCAGCAATCATCACCGCGTTATCCAGCACGGTTTTGACCTTGCTGAAGTTGCGAATGATGCCTGGATCGCTGGCCTTACGCTCGAGCATGTCGTCGGGCATCATCAGCAGACGCTCAATGTCGAACTCCCAGAAGACTTCTTCGAACTGCGGCCACTTATGATTGACGATGCGCCAAACGAAGCCTGACTGAAATACCTTCCTGGTGAACTCCGCAAGGTAGCGGTCAGACCCCAGCCCACTGAGATGCTCTTTGGTTGCAATGGCAGGTAGTAGGCTCTCTACAACATCACTCCCGCCTTTTCGTAGGCAGGCGACTTCATACAAGTTGTCGTAGGACGGTCCAGGCATTCAGGGAGTGTAACCCTAAATGACTAGGCTTTTGCTTTCCGTGTACTGACGATACAGCCAGTGATGATAAGCGCTGTGCCGAGCAGCGTGCCCGCACTGACCGGTTCAGCAAAAAACAGCCAACCAAACAATGCAGCCCAGATAAACGCCGTGTATTCCACGGACACGAGGGCCTGTGCCTCCGCTCTGCTGTAGGCGATGGACAACAGTATGAGCGAAATGACGGCAAGAACGCCGGCGGCTGATGCGGCAGTCCACTGGACGACATCAGCGGGTAGGGTGACGGCGAATGGAGCGCCGAGCGCGAGGATGCAGGTCATGATCACGTTTTGATAGCAAGCAATTTCCGTGGGTCGTGCCACCAAGGCCTGCTTGCGCTGCAAAATGATATTGAGTGCATACATAACGGCGAAGATGAGGACCGCCGCAATACCCAGCAAACTGCTGTCATCACGCATCTGAAACATATCTTCGCCGGCGATGACCAAAACACCACCAAAACCCAGGACGGCGGCGATTTTTGCGCCGCGCGTAATTTGCTCACCGAGCATGGGGGCCGCAAGGTAGAGAGCGATGATCGGGGCGACAAAGCTCAGACCAACAGCCTGCGCAAGGGGCAGCTGTGTCAGGCTCCAAAACAGGAACAGCATCATGAATGCCGTAAGCACACCGCGAGTAATATGGAGTCTCAATACTCTACCTGTTGCTAGTTGGGGTCGATTGGGTAAGTAGAGTGCCGATGCAAAAACGGCTCCCATAGCCGCCCGCCAAAACGTGGCGCTGTAGGCACCCATAGCCAGTGCTTGGGCTTTCATAACCGCATCGAGTATGCAGAAGAATAGTACGCCTGCACTCGCCAATAAGACCGGAACGAGAAGGCTCTCGCTGTTTTGAGGGGCGCCTATCACTTGCATGACTAAGCCACTATTGCACTCGAGAAACGTACTTACTAGACACTAGCTCAGGCCGTTTTATCGGCTGCGTGCCACTGTGCAACCAGCGAGCGAAGCACGCTGACGAAGGCGATGGGCTCATCGAGCATCAGGTGATGTCGTGCGCCGGGGATGCTAATGAAGGGAATGTTGTCGCCACCTCGCTCACGCACGTAATCGGCTGAGTCGTCATCAAATAAGGCGCTGTGTTGTCCGTAGACATAGGCTTTTCTGCCAGGTGCGGCGACAACCGCATCTACTTGATTGAGTATTCGCTCTTTCAGGGAGAAATCACTATCGAAAACACTGGTATCGAACTTCCAGGTCCATCCACCGTCAACCTGTTTTAGCGAGTGATAGGCCATGTAGTGGAACAAATAAGGTTCGCCACAAGGTTGGTTTGGCGAGAGTACAAAACGCGATTTTGCCTCGTCATAAGTTGGGTAGATTCGGTTCGGGCGACTCGTATCGGATCGCATGGGACGCCCACCCGCGAAGTGTGCTTTGAGTCGCTCGGGTCTTAACACCATGAGGTCGCAAACAACGAGGCCACCGAAAAGCTCGTGAAAATCATTCATGGCGGCAAGGCCCACATGCCCACCGTAGCTGTGGGCAATCACGATGGGCTTAATGGCGTGATCAAATAGACCGGTTTCACGAGCGACGTCGACCACTTCCTGTACACGAACAGCGTCGGGATAGGACGAACGAACGCCTGAGTCACCCATGCCGGATAGATCGTAGGCAACGACGTGGTATTGCTCAGCTAGAAACGGGGCGATGAAGGCCATGCAGCGCGCGTGGGCCAGAAAACCGTGCATCAAGAGTAAAGGCGGATTTGCAGGATCACCCCATCGGAAGTAGTGAACATCACACCCGTCCGAGTTTACCCATCCCTCTTCGCGAGGCACCTGCAACGCATCGACAAGCCACTGGGGTGCATCGGGCGCATCTGGCGGCAGTTCGCGGTTGAGGTCACAGATATCGGTTACTGGGTTCTTCATAGTGTCGTGTTCGTCCTTGAAGTCTACTCATACGAGCGAAACTGGCTTTTGGTCGCGTGTAACGCGTATTTTCCAAAGTCATCAACTAGCAGATAGCTGGGTTGCTAGCCCCGCGTGCTCGCGCCGGCATCCTAAACGCTTGGTGGTCAAAAATCTTCAAAAAAGAGCTCCCCGTTTACTCGCTAATCAATCCGTCAGAGTCCATGACCGGAGGATGAGCTAAGAATCGGTTGGATGGGGTGATGTGGTTATGATTAGACCAGCCCAGGAGGGTTGGCTTCTGGGACTGAAGGTCTAAACGTGCCGTCGTTGCTCTCAGCCTTTGATCCGTGGCGAATTACTTTCGTCGTAAGGTTCTTAGATGAAGTTTTATCGACGTAAAAAAACGTTCTCTCACGCTCGGCATCAGTATGAAGCAGCCCGCGGCGGCCAAGGGTAAGACAAACATCGCACCTGCGAGGAGTTTTTCGAATGAACCAACGTCTGGGCCGCTAGTAATACCAAGAAACAGTTCGCGAGAGAGCGCGAGGGCAAGAAATAACACACCCATAAGGCCATAGAACTTCAGCATGCCTTTGAGCTGATTTAGGCTCCTCGTCCACTCGTTTTGGAGGGCTCGCTTCGTTCTACTCGCTCGTGAAAGCTTCTGACTCATAACCGTAACGTCTCGTTTGCTTACAACCTCAGTTCCTTCCTGCCTCAACTCCTGACATAGGGTGGATAGGTATCGTCGACATTGCTGTAAACATATTCCCACCCTTTCTCTTGCATGATGGCGCGGTGCCGAGCACCTTCAGCGCTGCCATCGCCCGTTTCGTAACCCGCATCTCCCTGGAACAGCACGGCCATTTTTCCCTCTGCTTTCGTAAACACCGGGAACACATAGGGCGGGGCGATTTCGTTTTCACAGGCGGTCATATCGGCGGTTGTGGTATAACGCAGTAGGCTGAGCAGCGTGATGTAGGTAGGTGGCAGCATGCCAAATTCGCCAGCCTCGTGTTGTGCTACCGCATCGTGTACTCGAATCCACGCAAAGTCGTGAATCTCGCTTCCGTCAATGGCAACGTCCGCATCCTCAGCCAGCGGCGCCGCGTAAATCCAGGTCTCAAATCGCTTGGGTTCGACAACAGGTGTCGTCCAGTGGCTGAGGTGCACCATGTTGTCAGTATCTGGACGCAAGCCGCATTCTTCCTCGGCCTCGCGTGCCGCCGCAATGCGTGCGGCCAATGCGATATCGCCCTCAGCCGACTCAATGTCGCTGTCTTCCAATGCACCACCGGGAAAGACCCATAAGCCCCCTGCAAACATGAGTGCTTTGTTGCGCTTTAGCATGAGCGTTTCCATTCCGCTGTCCGTGTCGCGTAATAGGACAACGGTGCTGGCAGGCCTTGCTTTGGGTACATCTGTCACTGGGATACTCCTCTTCGTGCCATGCTTTAAAGTTGAGTGGGGCTTCGATCTTTGTCAAATGCTCGATAACTCTGTTGCTAAAAGCAAATAAAAAAGCCCGCGAGAGGCGGACCTTTTTGTAGCGGATGCAGTTTATTGAGTGATTCGCTTTGGTTTGGCGTCGTCTTCCACCAGCTCAGTTTTCTCATTACGTTTTATTCGCGGCGTCGTCCTTGGATATTGATGGAGCGACTGGCTCGCCACTGACGCCCGTTTCTCTTTGTTGACTGGGACCTTTTTTTATCTTCGGATCACTCAATTGAGCTGCGAACAAATTTTAGGTCTTTCGTAATGATTGAGCCGACGGCTGCGTGCGAGATGTTGGATCGGGGAAGCTTTAACGCACTCGCAATGTTTTCTGCCGCCGCGATACCGGTGCAATGGCCGCCCATCATCAACTCAAGACCAGCCTTTTCTAGCCATGCAGCCGTCTTATTCAGTGTTACCTGATCGGCTCGCCATAAGTGAAAACCACCAACAATCGAATAGACCGGCTCTTTTTTTATCGATTGAAGAACGTTACCTGTGTTGATCAGTCCTGAATGCCCACAGCCTGAGGTCATGAGCCAACCGCGGTCAGTGAGATAACCGAGGGATTGATCATCAATAATGATGTCTTTGCGCGGTCCATCCGGTCCGTCGATGAAAAGACCTGCGGGGCCGTTGTAGGCTTCCACTAAGCGCGGTACCGGCCCTGTTAGCCATAAATTAGGTGCAATCTCGGTTGGTGAATCTACTTCAACAAATGAGATGCCCATGGCCTCTGCGGCACCTCGAAAGTCTTGAGCGGATTGAAATTCACCTGGTCCCACAAGAGAGCCATTGCGTGTTTTTCGCTGATCGAAAAAACCTCGGGCGACATAGACGATGCTAAGCGCTTTTGGATTGCTGTCTCTAAAATGTTTCCGAAGTACTAAAAGACCACCAGTGTGATCACTGTGAAAATGACTTAGCACAACTTTCTCGGTGCGAGCTAAATCGATACCTAGATGCAATACATTGTGAAGCACGGTGTCGTTTTTGAATCCGGTGTCAAACAGCACCGATTCCTCGTCGCTCTCAAAAACAGCAGAAAAGCTCCACTCGCCAAGGCCACCATAGTCTGAAATATTTGTTGCTAGAACGGTAATTTTATAGGGGCCAGCCAACACCAAAGTCGGCCAAAGAAGGCATACGGTGATAAGTAGTCGTAACATAAAGGTATCCGAGAATTTTCTAGATCCTAATCTACATCATCAAGGTTTGTGTCTACTCGCGTGACGTTCTCAGATTGAAGAAATTTCAATTTGAGAATTTCGCCTTCCTTTACGACCAGTGCGCTTTCAAGCCACATGTTTTGCTGTTTTGATAGCTTCTCAGGATCGCTAGCGCTGGGGAAAATAAAAACACCGTCATTCTGATAAAAAATATGCGCAGACTCTTGTCCGCTCGTGACGGTGTGATTTGAGAGTACCCAACGTGTCGAGACCCAATCTGTATAGTTGGCGGAGGCTAAAAACTCCTTGAACTGCGGTAGTGTGAAACGTTGACCCATCTCAAAAATAACGAAGTCGTCGGTAACAATATTTTCGAGGTCACCGTTACCGTAATTTTCGACAGATAACGCAGAGAAAAAACTCTCTAATGTTTTGACCGTGTCTTTCTCACTAATTTCAGCGTGCACTACTGCTGACCAAAAATTAGTCAGCAGCAGGCACACCAAAAGTTGGCTAGATAAGAGCTTCACGGGATTCTTCCCCCTCACTTGACAACGGTTTGTGACGTACCGGCCCCGCCCTGCAACGGCGACCAATGCGCGGCTTTTATTCGCCACATGCCGTCTTCTTTAACAAATGCTTGGGTAACGCGCGTCCGGTAGTTAGGCACTGCCGGCAGGCCCTTGGGCTTCATGGTTGCTTCTTGGTAGTAGTGAGCCACAGCTGCTTGTCCCTCAACCAAAACGACAACCTCAATGTGCTTTACCGACCCTGAGAAGTACTCGAAGTCAGACGCGTCGCTATCTCTTTGGATTGTGTTGAGTAGGCCGCCACTAGAAAAGAACTCCTTGGACCCGTCTTTAGAAATTCGTGTGGGATCTTGGCTCATCGTTTTGTTGGTGTGGGAGATGTTCGCTTTTACGACATCACGTATCTCTTCCTCTGTTCCTGCTTGAGCAGTGCCTGCAACTAGGGCGACGGCTAACAGGAGACTCATCTTGTACATTTGCATTGCATATTCCCAAATGGCTGTTGTTGCTTTGTTCTTCAGCGTAGTCGCTATTGTGCAATCCGCCATTTTTTTGCAGTTGGACGTTTAACGGCGTATAGCAGACTCCCTGTCGAACGCGTAAAGCGGCAGATATGTGGGTTTGTGTAATTTCCGTGAAAGGGCAAAATGAGTTGCGGAAATGTGGTGCAAATTCCTCTATCGTTATATCGCTGTGTTAGTTCCAAAGGACGTTTAGAGACTTCGTGTTTGCTGGAGTGATCAGCTATGAAAAGTGATGTGGGAAGCGACGTAGGAAGTGACTTGGAAGGCCGGGGCAGTGACACGCAAGAGGCGTCATTGGGTGGTTTTTCCGGCCTTTTCGGCTCCGTCATCAGTGCGGGGCGCGATATTCTGGAGCGCCGCCGACAGAACGCGCTCGAAGCGCCTTCAAGCGATCTATTGGCCAAAAGTAAGCAGCTAATCCATCACAGAGGGGAAGCGTCAGGCCTAGCCTTGGCTTGCGAGGTTGTAGCTGATTATCAAGCGCTAGACGATGACAATCGACGCCTTTTCTTTGAAGCTTTAGCTGACGATTTTTCAGCCGACAGTGACGCGGTTTTAACCGCCGTAGAAAGCTACAAGCTCGATCCGTCAGAGGCGAATCTTGCGGCGCTATCCCGCGCCGCAGAAGCGCCACGAATAAAGCTCTTTCGACGAATGAATATGGCGCCTGAAGCAACCCCTGTATTGGTGACAATGCGCGAGGCAATGATTCAGATGCTGACAGACCTTCCCCAGTTGAGGGCGGTAGAGACCGACCTAAAGCATCAATTCATCTCTTGGTTTAATCGGGGATTTCTTGAGTTGCGGGTGATTGACTGGAACACACCGGCATCCATTCTCGAGCGAATCATTCAGTACGAGTCGGTACATGCGATTCAGGGCTGGAATGACCTGCGAGCTAGATTGAGTGGCAACCGCATGTGTTTCGCGTTCTTCCACCCGGCGATGCCCGACGATCCGCTGGTTTTCGTTGAAGTAGCCCTAACCGAAGGGGTTCCCAATGCGATTGCTCCGCTGATTGATCAAACGAAAGAGGGTGATGAAGGGAGCACGCCCGACACAGTCGTGTTCTACTCCATCAGCAACTGTCACCCAGGCTTGGCGGGTGTCTCATTCGGTAATTTTCTGATCAAACAGGTGGTTGAAGAGGTCGGTAAGCGTTATTCAACAATGAAGCGTTATGTAACGCTCTCACCCATTCCCGGTTTTTGCCGGTGGCTGGCCACTCAGGAAACAGGTATCGATCTGGGTGAAATGCGATCGATGGCTAAGACCGATACGGCCAAGACTGCCGATGTGCGACGAGACGATTTACTCGCAGCGTGCGCGCAGTACCTTGTGAAGGAACGTCTAAATAACCTCGCGCTAGATCCCGTGGCGCGCTTTCATCTAGGGAACGGCGCAAGCCTCCACGCCATTCATTGGGCGGCCGATCTCAGTGATAAAGGTCTGGAGCAATCGGCGGGCCTTATGGTCAATTACCTCTATGACCTTCGCAGCATTGAAGAGAATCACGATAGCTATTTTGATCAGGGTGAGATTGCGACATCACGCGATGTCGCCCGATTGCTAAACTAACCCTTACACGGGTTCATTGGAGTCGCTCGACATGACATTCGTACGCAATATGACGGCCGCGCTGGTGCTTTTGGGCATGGGGGCGTCAGGTGCAGTCGCGCAAAGCCCCGCCGAAATCGCGCGCCAGCACCATCAAGCAACGGCTACCGCCATTGTTGCTGATTTCCGGGAATTCCTGAGCATTCCTAACGTTGCCAGCAACGTCAGCGACATGAATGACAACGCGGCGTTTATTCAGGACTACATCGCAAGTCGAGGCTTTACCTCTAAGGTTGTCTCAGCTGGCGGCGCACCCTACGTGGTGGCCGAGAGGCCTGGCTCGGATGATGCGCCGACAGTCTTAGTCTATGCACATTTCGATGGGCAGCCAGTCATTCCCAGTCAGTGGTCCTCGCCTCCCTTCGAGCCAACACTATGGACGGATAATCCACTCAAGGCTGAGGCGAAAATCTTGTCTTGGGATCAGGAAGCCTTTGACCCCTCATGGCGTGTTGTCGCGCGCTCTGCCGGGGACGACAAAGCCCCCGTGATTGCGTTGATGGCCGCTATTGATGCCCTGGTGGCAGCAGGCAAGATGCCGGATGTCTCCGTCAAACTGATCCTCGATGGTGAAGAGGAGCGGGGCAGTCCCACCTTGGCAGGCGTGCTTGAACAGGTCGCGGATGATCTGGTCGCCGATGTCATGCTCTTTTGCGATGGCCCCATGCATCAGTCGGGGCGCCGACAGCTCGTATTGGGGGTCCGAGGCAGTATGACCGTCGATCTTACGACCTTTGGTCCTAACCGTCCGTTGCACTCGGGACACTACGGCAACTGGGCGCCAAACCCCAACGAGATCCTGATGGGTTTGTTGCTATCACTTAAGGATGACAAGGGACGCGTCGCGGTTGCAGGCTATTCCGATGATGTTAGAGCTGTGTCAGAGCGAGAAACGCGTGCTGTGACCGCTATGCCCTCGGTTGATGCGCAGCTGAAGCGCGAACTTGGCCTGGGCAATAACGAAATACCAGGTGAGCGTCTTGAGTCGGCCATTATGCGACCAGCCATTGTGGTGCGCGGTATCTCGGGTGGCGGAGTGGGTCCCGAGGCGCGGAATATTATCGAACCGACAGCGCAGGCCTCGCTCAATTTGAGGCTGGTACCGGGTCAAAAACCCGAGGCCTTATTGGCTGCGCTGAAAGCTCATTTTGAAAAGCTGGGTATGACTGTTTCGCCCGAAGGTCCCGATGCGGGTGCCGCTCGAGAGCGTCACTTGCAGATGGTCCCGCGTCCAGGCGGTTACCGCTCGTTCCGAACGTCCATTGACGCCGATGTGGTCGGCGATTTGAAGGTCATACTCGATCGGTTAGGCGATCAGGAGACACTGATTACGCCCACTATGGGTGGATCGCTACCGATCTACCTGTTTGAGGATAATCTCGAGGCCCCCATTGTCATCCTTCCCGTTGCCAACCATGACAATAACCAACACGGTCGCGACGAAAACCTCCGCTTGAAGAACCTCTTTGATGCCATAGAGATGTACGCCGAGGTACTTGTCGGCCTATCTAACGAGTCTTGAGTGAACGCAGAATTGGCTTAGAGCGCGCAACAGTTTCGAGGGCGAGGGTGACGCTCTCCTTACTTGGAGAAGCGCCACATGCCCAGCTCTTCGTTACTCGCCGTTTGGATCTCCGTTCCGATAGCGCTCGAACCAAGCGAGGATGTGATCGACTTTGGTAATGAGTCTCGATGGTCTACTTGCGATGCCGTGTGACGCACCGGGCAAACGAACCATGGCTGAGTCCACGCCTCGTAGCCGCAAGGCCTGATAGAACTGCTCGGTCTCGGACATGGGCGTGCGCCGGTCTTCCTCACCCGTCAGCAGAAGGGTAGGCGTAACGACGTTACCCACTAAAGATAGTGGCGAGCGTTTCCAATAATGATCTAGGTGTTCCCAAGGTGGTCCGGGGAACTGATGATAGATCTGTCCCACCATCGAGTCGGCGGTCAGAGTTTTGCTCACCCAATTAATGACGGGCTTCGCCGCGACCGCCGCATTGAAGCGATCTGTCAGACCAACAGCATAGGCTGTGGCGATGCCGCCCGCGCTGCCACCTGCGATAAACAAGTTGTCGCTGTCTACGATGCCTCTCTCAATCAAGGCATCGATGCCTGACATGTGATCAGCAAAGTCCTCCTCGCTCGAATATTTGTACTGGAGTAACAGCGCAAAATCCTCTCCGTACGACAGGCTACCCCGATGGTTATCATAAAAAACGATGTAGCCAGCAGCGGCCATGAGCTGAAGCTCGGCTGAGAAATAGGGTCCATAGGCGAGGTGAGGCCCCCCGTGAATCTCAAGAATCAGAGGGTATTTCTTTGTGGGATCGAAATCAGGTGGTGTGATGTACCAACCTTGGATCTCCTGATCATCAAACGATGAGTTGTAGACAATCTCGTTTACCTCACCCAATGATCGGTAGTTGAGAAGATCATCGTTGAGCGCTGTGATGATTTTGGGTGTTTTCCGCTGTATCACTGCGATGTCTGCGGGCCGATCGGGTCCTCCCTTTGTAAAGGCAATAACACCACCGGCCGTGTGGAACCCGCCGGATAGATAGGGCCGACCCACGCTGGTGCCGCCCAACCCTGTTGCCACTGGCGAGACTGCCTTGTTTAGCGTCACCTGTTTGATGTGTCGTTCACCGCGTTCATCAAAGGCAAAGTAGAGCGCTTTACCATCGGCTCGCCAGAGGATATTCGCCGCATCCCCGTCAACTGATTCGGTAAGTATGCCGACGTCCTTGGTTGATAGATCAACGGTTGCAATACGGTCGGGCGTAAAGGCTAGGGGTCTACTCTCTTCGTAGCTGATGGCCAGAAGCTTGCCGTTCGGTGAGACAGCGGGCGATCGCTCAGCACCCGGAAGATCTGTGATTTGCGTCAGCGCACCGCTACCAAGTGATACTGAATAGATATCGGCCTCATCACTGCGGAGCTCCCAATCATCCGAGCGGTCAGCAGAGAAAAAGATGGATGTGCTATCAGCCGACCAGCTCAGCCGGCCATAGTGATTGTAATCACCCGATGTGAGCTGTCGCGCTACACCTCCATCGGCAGGGATGACGAACACATGACGGTAAGCGGGATCGACGATGCCGCGGCCATCGTATTGATAGCGCGTGGTCGTGACAGTAACCGGCGGTTTGGCCCAGACAGCACCTTCGGGTGCCTGGCGACGTTTGGCGATGGGTGGCGTCGGCTTTTTAACCGACATGGTGAAGGCCAACCATTGACCATCGGGAGACCAAGTGAGGTCTGACGGGCTTTGCTGAAGGTGTGACGCGACCGACGTCTGGCCGGTATCCATCCACTGAATGTGAATCTGACTGGAGCCGCTCTCGCTAGAGACATAGGCAATCTTATCTCCCTCGGGAGACCAGCGCGGCGAGGTACTCCGATGCAAATTGCTATTGAGCGGTCGATGATCACTGCCATCAACGGAGACTTGCCAAAGTGTGGCTTTGGCGGCATCGCTCATGACGTCGAAGGAGCGACGTACATAAACCACCGACTTGCCATCAGGGGCCACCTGCGGGTCGGAGGCCCATTCCAGTTCAAAGACATCCATCGCATCCAGCGCGGGTGCTGGCTCGGAGGCCAATGACAGCGTGCTCATCGGCAGGATGAGCGCACCAAGGCTGGATTGAATGAAGATCTTGGAGAAAGAGAAAGAAATACCTTTTGGCTTAGTCATAGCAATGTTCTCGTGCGTGGCCGGATGCAGATCGCCGGTCCAGTGGGTAACGAGATGAGAGTAACCAAGGGATGATTTGAAACACAACTCAATGCGAAAGAAACGATAAGCGGCTATGGTGTGGCTCTGCCCCATCGGTAATAAAAAAGATAATCAAAAAGACAACGAAAAAGATAATGAAGAGATGTCCCTGACGGTCGATAACACACCGCCAACGCCTGAAGCGAGCGAGCCGTTCACGCCTAGAGCTGAATATCCACGCCCTATCCTCGTTCGTGATCAGTGGCAGAGCCTCAATGGGTCTTGGTTGTTCAGAGTTGATCCAGGTAATCGGGGACTCACTGATGCTTGGTTTGATGGGCCGTGGACTGATGCCCAAACCATCACGGTGCCGTTTTCCATGGAATCAGCTGCTAGCGGCATTGCCGAAGCTGAAGGTGCTGCTGTGGTTTGGTACCAGCGGGAAGTTATCAAACCCGAGGCCTGGGACCGTCGCGTTGTACTTCGAATTGGTGCCAGTGATTTTCTGACCCGCGTCTTCGTTAATGGGCAGGAAGTCGGTCAACATCAAGGTGGTTACGCATCATTTGGCTTTGACATTGAGCATGCACTGATTCCGGGCAGGAATCGCATCACCGTTCGAGTGGAAGACTCGCTGTCATGGACCCAGCCTCGTGGCAAACAAGCGGGCACGACGCGGTGGCCAATCGACTACGACGGGGTAACGGGCATTTGGCAGTCCGTCTGGCTCGAGCCGCTCACGGCTGTGTCGATTGAGTCCACGACGTATTCCTATCACGTCGCTGAGCAGGCTCTCAGCTACAAAGCCTTCCTCTCGGCGCAAGTGGACGGTGAGGTCAGTGTCGAGGTTCTCGATGGTGATCGTGTGATCGCTAGCGATACGGTTCAGACGGCAGGGCGAGCAGAAATCCGGACGACGCTTTTCATCGAGGATCCGATACTCTGGTCGCCAGAACAGCCCCATTTGTATGAGGTTCGGCTGACGCTGCTAAATCGTGCGACGGGGGAGCGTGATGAGGCGACGAGCTACACGGGATTACGCGAAGTCTCGGTTACCGATGGTCAGCTCTGTCTGAACGGTGCCCCCCTGTATCTGCGTGGTGTTTTAGATCAGGGCTATTTTCCCGAGGGCTGGTACACGGCGACGACGGACGGGGCGCTTCGTCGTGATGTCGAGCTGACCTTAGCCATGGGTTTTAACTGTGCAAGAAAGCATCAGAAGGCGGAAGATCCGAGATACCTCTACTGGGCGGACAAATTAGGTTTGATGGTGTGGGCGGAGATGCCGTCAGGGCGGGTGTTTTCAACCGAGCTCGTCGAGTCACTGACCACGGAGTGGATGGAGCTGATAAAACGCGATCGCGCCCATCCATCGATTATTGCTTGGGTTCCTTTCAATGAGTCTTGGGGTGTGTGGCATCAGAGTGAACGTCCTGAACAACGTGCCTTTGTAGATGCCGTCACGTCGTTGACGAAGGCACTGGATGATAGTCGTGTCGTCGTCGGTAACGACGGGTGGGAGTATTCCTCGGGTGATCTCTGGACCTTGCACCTGTACGACGAAGAGAGCGATGTCTCGAGTCGGCTAGCAACTCTTATTGAGGATCCTCACAGCTCGGTTACAAGCGAGTTTGGCGGTCGTGATCGCGTGGGTGCCTTGCCCGGTGCGGATGTTGGTGGCTTGCCCATATTACTCACCGAATGCGGCGGTATCGGTATGGGCTCGTTCAGCGAGGAAGACTTCAGTTACGGTAACCTTGCCGAGACCCCCGAGGCGCTGGAAGCGAGAATGCACAAGATCATGAAGGACGTTCGCTCCCTTGAAGCGCTACAGGGGTTTGTTTGGACGCAGCTCACTGATGTCCAACAGGAAATTAATGGCCTTCTGTATTTCGATCGGCAACCAAAACTCCCGATCGCCGTTCTCCATGACATTTTCAGTAAGGGCGGGGATGCCTGATGTCAGACCTTAGCTTGCAGCAACTGAAAGCGCTCCGTTTTTGGCAGACGCCCGAAGTCACTAGCCTGAACAGAATACCGGCACACACACCGCTGTATAGCTATCGTTCATTCGCCGATGCGGTAGCCCGTGAGGCATCCGCTAGCCGACGGTCGCTGGACGGTGACTGGCAGTTTGAGTGGTATCCCTCACCCAATGACGTGCCCGATGACTGGCTTACCTCTGACACCACAGAGGACTGCATACGCGTGCCCGGAAACTGGCAGCTTCAGGGATACGACAAACCCATCTATACCAATGTGAAGTACCCGTTCCCCGCAACGCCTCCGATAGTTCCGGAGGCCAATCCTACCGGCTGTTACCGCCGCAGTTTTTGGCTTAATGAGAGCGATCTTACTGATCAGACCCGGCTCGTCTTCGACGGTGTCGATAGCGCATTTTTTGTCTGGTGTAACGGTCATCTGGTGGGCTACTCGCAGGACGGTCGCCTTCCGGCCGAGTTTGATATCAGTCGTAGCGTTAGAGCTGGTGAAAATGATCTGGCGGTCATGGTTTTGAGGCTCTGCGATGGTAGCTATCTCGAAGATCAGGATATGTGGAATCTCTCCGGCATCTACCGGAGCGTGTATCTGCTTTCAAAACCAAAGACACACCTTAGTGACGTCCGAGTCACCGCGACCCTCGATGAGCACTACGTAGAGGGTGTGCTCGAGGTTGAAGTGATTTGTAGTCAAGTCTGTCGAGGCGAGGTTGACTTGGCGCTTATCGATACATTGGGAGCAACCGTGCTCACACATCGTCAGCGCATTGGCACCGATCTCATTGACGAGCGGGGTCGCTACAAAGACCGGGCGCGAGCGAAGCTCAAAGCGCCCAGCGTTCAGGCCTGGAGTGCTGAAACCCCGAACCTCTATCGCTTGGTCGTCTCCCTTTTCGATGAGCACGGTGAGTTCGTAGAGTGTGAAGCCAGCGACATCGGGTTTCGCTCGGTTGAGATTACAGACGGGCAGCTGTTGCTTAATGGCAAGGCCCTGTTAATCCGTGGCGTAAATAAACACGAGCATCACCCTGAGACGGGGCACACCGAATCGCTCGCGCAGGTCGAGGCCGACATTCGGTTGATGAAACAGCACAATTTCAATGCCATACGTTGCTCTCACTATCCGCATCAACCCGGTTTTTATGACCTCTGTGATCGTCTGGGTATGTACGTTGTTGATGAGGCAAACATCGAGACCCACGGCCTTACGCCCATGAGTCTCGTATCCGATGATGATGCCTGGTCTCACGCGTATGTGGAGCGCATGAGTCGTATGGTCCGGCGGGACTTGAATCACCCCAGCGTCATTATCTGGTCGCTCGGCAATGAATCGGGTTACGGCGGTAATCATGAGGCCATGGCCGCCTGGGTAAGGAAGGCCGACCCGTCGCGCCCCATTCAATATGAGGGTGGTGGTGCAGACACATCTGTCACGGACATCATCTGCCCCATGTACGCGCGGGTGCTGGATGACATGCCCTCACCCTATGGACGCCCGGCCTACAGCATCCAGAGCTGGGCAGATTTACAGGCAGATCTCGGTGAGCGTGCGCGCCCCGTCATTCTTTGTGAGTACGCGCATGCCATGGGTAACAGTCTCGGCAATTTCTCAGATTACTGGGATGCCTTCCGAGCCAACCCGCGGCTACAAGGTGGCTTTATTTGGGACTGGGTTGACCAGGGGCTGACGCGCGTCAGTGATGACGGTGTGCCTTACTTCGCCTATGGCGGTGATTTTGGTGATGAGATTAACGATCGTCAGTTCTGCATTAATGGATTGGTGTTTCCTGATCGAACGCCACATCCCTCACTCCTTGAAGCGAAGCGAGCTCAACAGCCTTTTACGTTCACTGCAGAGATTTGTGATTGGTCGATCTCCCTTACCGTGACCAGCGAGCATCTTTTTCGAGCGACAGATAATGAGCGTTTGAACTGGCGACTAGGCTCCTTAAGTGATGCTCACCTAGAAGGCTCCCAGGTCTTGCAATTACCACCAGAGGGTTCTCAAACCATCGTCATTGATGCCGATAGTAATCTCCTTGCAGAGGGTGATCAGGAAATCCTGTTAGATGTGTGGATCACGACAGAGCAGGCGACACATGCGCTCTCCGCAGGGCATGAAATTGCGCGGAGTCAGCATGTGTTGGCGCTCGCGGATACGACACGCGAGCGAGAGACCAGACCCGCAGAAATCTCGCATCAGGGTGAGCAACTTCTGGTTGCGGCGGGCGAGGTTAGCTGGCACATGGACGCTGCGACGGGGTTCATTACCGATTGGGTAATTGATGGCCGAGCTCTGCTTGATGCGCCTGTGGCTGACTGCTTTGTTCGCGCACCGCTCGATAACGATATTTGCAGTAGCGAGGTGGATAACCCGTCACCGGAGGCCTGGTTGGCCAAGTGGCAGGTGGCGGGTCTGTTTGACCTCGAGCATAGATGCACTGGCGTAGAGGTCAAAGGCGCTACGGTTACCAGTCAGCACGAGTATCTTAACGATGCAGGCGTGGCTATTCGTTCGGTGTGGTCGCATACCTTTGACGCTGAGGGTGGTGTCGATATCGCGATTGAGGTGAGCGTGGACCCTGAGATGCCGCCCTTACCGCGTGTAGGCATGCGGTTACTGCTATCTGATAAGCCTGAGGCTGTGTCGTGGCTTGGGCGAGGGCCCCACGAGAATTATCCCGATCGCAAATTGTCAGCCGACCTTGGTGCCTGGTCTTGTGATCGGCAAGCGATGCAGACTCCTTATATTTTCCCGAGCGATAACGGGCTTCGCTGTAACGTGAGACAGGCCGTTATTGGCTCAGTTTGTATTGAGCGAATCGACGATGATTTCGCCTTTGCCGTTAGCGACTTCGGGGTGGAGAGCCTCATGCGAGCGCAGCACACCTTCGAGTGCATGGAGCAGTCGGCCTTGCACGTCCATGTTGATGGCTATCACATGGGTGTCGGTGGCGATGACTCGTGGACGCCCAGTGTTCGACCCGAGTATCTCCTCAATGCGGAGACCTATCGATGGGGTTGCCGGCTGAGTGTGGCGCATGATGACAAGACTTGAGATAAGCGAGTGTTTGGGAGCCATGCGCGATGAATGATGCTCTCGGTGAGATTGACTCGATTTCGACGCGCACCAAGTTCAGTTACGGACTGGGCGCGCTGGGGAAGGACTTCGCCTGCTCCATCGTTTATCTCTTTCTCATGTACTACTACACCGATGTGGCTGGCGTGCCGGCAGCATTTGTGGGAACGCTGTTTCTCGTTGTCCGAATAATTGATGCGGTATCCGATCCGGTCATGGGCATGATCGTCGACAACACCCGCAGTCGGTTTGGAAAGTTCAGACCCTGGATCATTCTTGGGACGGTGATCAATTCACTGGCCTTATTGGCACTGTTCTCTGCACATCTATTTTCAGGGTCGCAGCTCCTTTTATTTGTCACTGTGACCTACATCGTCTGGGGTCTCACCTACACGATTATGGATATCCCCTTCTGGTCAATGGTGCCTGCACTGTCTGCTCGTCGTGAGGAGCGAGAGCGGTTGGTTGTTTGGCCACGCCTGTTCGCCAGCATCGCGTGGACGATCGTTGGCACCTATGGTCTGGCGAGCATCGCCTTCCTGGGTAAAGGGGATGAAGGCAGAGGATTCCTCCTCCTCTCGGGTCTCATCATCATTGCTTTTCTCGCATCTGCGCTGATTACCTTCACGCAGGTGAAGGAGCGGGTTGCTACTCAGGTGACCAGCGAGCGCTTCTCCTTTGGCGATGTGATCGCCATCTTGCGAAACAACGATCAGCTAGCCTCGCTGATAGGTTGTGTTCTCAGCTTCAACATTGGTACCCAGCTGGTGGGTGGCTTCGCGATTTACTACTTCAGCTACGCCATTGGTAAGCCCGAGCTGTTCCCCATGTTTGCCTTGGTCTCAGGCATTGCCGAAATGCTGGGTATCTTTCTTTTCCCGTGGCTCTGCCGACACCTACCACGACGTTTTACCTGGTACATCGCCAGCTTATTTGCTCTTGCCTGCAGTGTCATTCTGCTGGCGGGGAGCATCGTGGCACCAAAGAGTGGTGTCCTCGTGGCGGGAGCGGGCGCGCTGCTGAAGTTCGGTGGCGGCATTGCCAATGGTTTGGGGACAGTCATGCTCGCCGATGTCGTTGATTACGGTCATTACAAGACGGGGAAACGCAGCGAGAGCATTATTTTCTCAGTGCAGACGATGCTGGTGAAGTTCGCAGGTGCCTTCGCTGGCTTTTTTATTGGCGTCGGACTGTCGCTTATCGGTTACGTACCCAATGAGATCCAGAGCGAGGCGACGGTATTTGGCTTAAGGACCCTGATGATTGGTCTTCCGGTTGTCTTTCTCATCGGGAGTATCTGGG
Organism: uncultured Halieaceae bacterium; assembly: GCA_913045375.1. GTDB lineage: Bacteria > Pseudomonadota > Gammaproteobacteria > Pseudomonadales > Halieaceae > Luminiphilus. Next base: position 32,189 of record CAJWQE010000019.1, read on the forward strand.
TATATAGACAAACGTTTCGTTTACACGGCGAGTTACACCAGCGAGTCTCCGATTTTATCGCTAGGCAGCGATAGCAAGACTGGCTTATGCCGGCAAACTTGTCTTCAGGTAGGCAGACATTTCAGACAGGCCTGCCTCGAGAATTTCTCGCTCATTGGCATAGCCAATTCTCACATAACCCTCCATGTCGAAGGCATCGCCAGGGGTGAGCATGACGCCCGTTTTTTCGAGGAGATCGATACAGAATTCTCTCGAGCTCATGGCGATGTCGAGTTTCAGCATGGCAGTGGTACCCGCGCGGGGTTTGACCCAATCGACGCGTGGCTCGTTTGTAATCCAGCTATCCAAAATCGCGAGATTTTCTCGTGTTATTGCCTGGCTTCGTGCCAGAACTTTGCTAGCACTTTCAAGTGCTATGGCCGCAAAATGGTCGTTAATCATGCCAACCGAAATGGTGTCGTAATCACGATGGATCATGATCTTCTCGGTCAGCTCTTTTGGTGCTACCACCCATCCGACGCGCAGACCGGCGAGGGAGAATACTTTCGACATGCCGGCTGTGCTGATGCCTCTATGGTAGATATCAACAATGGAGGGGACCATCCCGTCTCCGACTTGGCCGGTCCCTCGGTAAACCTCGTCACAGAGTAGATAAGCCCCGACCGAGTCGGCAACCTCAGCGATAGCCTCCAGCATAGGACGTTCTATGAGAGCGCCGGTTGGGTTGTTTGGATTCGTGAGCGCGATTAGCTTCGTTTCGAGCGTTACCATCGATCGCAACCGGTCAAGGTCAGGCAGGAAGCCGTC
>CAJWQE010000020.1 GCA_913045375.1 uncultured Halieaceae bacterium
CGCAACCTTGCCAAGGTTGAGGTCGCGAGTTCGAACCTCGTTTCCCGCTCCAATTTTTTCTTCATGCTCAAGCGGAAGCGCGTACAATAGCGCGCTTTACAGCCACTATGGCGCGACAAGGAGCGAAAGGCATGACTGATTACTCTCCAGCCGAACTGGATACCCTGGCGCTACACGCAGGTGGGAAGCCTGATCCTGCGACGGGTGCGCGGGCCACTCCAATCTACCAAACCGCTTCCTACTGTTTCCCGGATTCTGATTACGCAGCCGCGCTGTTCAACATGGAGCGGCCCGGGCACGTGTACTCTCGACTTAGCAACCCCACTACAGCGGTCCTTGAAGAACGAATTTCCGCGTTAGAAGGCGGCGTGGGCGCCATCGCAACCGCCAGTGGCCAAGCGGCATTGCAACTGGCCATCATGACGATCATGGATGCCGGTTCGCACATAGTGGCATCAAGCGCGTTGTATGGTGGTAGTCACAACCTGCTTGCTTACACGCTACCGCGCTTTGGGATTACGACCACCTTTGTAGACGCGCGTGATGAAGACGCAATACGCACAGCCATTCGACCCGAAACTCGACTGATTTTTGGTGAAACTGTGGGCAACCCGGGACTCGATGTTCTCAATATCCCGGTGGTCTCCAAGATCGCTCACGATAACGGTATCCCGCTACTAGTTGACTCAACGTTTACCACCCCCTATCTCGTGCGCCCCTTCGAGCTGGGTGCCGATCTTGTCATGCACTCAGCGACAAAGTTCTTAAGTGGTCACGGAATTGTGATTGGCGGGCTATTGGTCGATGGCGGTCGCTTTGACTGGGATGCCTCAGGCAAATTCCCGCAGCTGTCTGAGCCCTACAAGGGCTTCCACAACCTTGTGTTCACCGAAGAATTCGGCCCCGCTGCATTTATCTCTCGCGCTCGAAAGGAAGGATTGAGAGATTTCGGAGCCTGCCAGAGCCCCACCAGTTCCTTCTACATACTACAGGGTATGGAAACGCTAGGTGTGCGCATGGAAAAGCATGTCTCCAATACCCGCGCAGTGGTCGAGTTTCTCGACAATCATGACGTCGTGGCCGGAGTGGCTCATCCGGATCTGCCCGGTCATACGGACCATGCACTTGCCAGCGACTTATACCCAAGAGGCACCAGCGCTGTGTTCACGTTCGAAATTAAGGGCGGACGTGAAGCAGGGATTGCCTTCGTCAACGGTTTGAACCTCTTTTCCCACCTTGCCAATGTCGGTGACGCTAAGTCCTTGGTCATTCACCCAGCCAGCACTACCCATTTCCGAATGGACGAAGCCGCACTTGCAGCGGCGGGTATCGGAGAGGGAACCATACGATTGTCAATTGGGCTTGAAGACCCTAAGGACCTGATTGCTGATCTCAAAGCCGGACTGCGTGCCGCCGAAAAAGTGGCTGGAGGACGGGGTTAATGAAGCTCGTTTCGTCCGGAAAAGATACCTACGTCTACACCAACAACAAAACGGTTGACCCTGTGAAACCCTCGGTCGTGTTTATCCATGGCGCCGGCTTTGACCACAGCGTGTGGACCTTATTTGCCCGGCACTTTTCGCGTCATGACTGGAATGTCATTGCCTTAGACCTTCCCGGACACGGTCGGTCCGATGGGCCTGTGCTGGAAAGCATCGAAGCCATGGCTGGCTGGACGATAGAGCTCATCGACACGCTCGGACTCAATAGCGTCGCGTTGGTCGGGCACAGCATGGGCAGTCTCATAACTCTCGAAACCGCGTCACGACTGGCTGATCGTGTTACTCACGTCGTATTGATTGGCTCTATTTCACCGATGCCTGTCTCTGAACCCATTCTCGACGCAACCGCGAACAAACCCGGTACCGCGCATTCGATGCTGACGTCCTTTGGCTTCAGTAAGCGAAATCTCATGGGTGGCAACCCAAATCCTGGTATGTGGATGGTTAGCGATAGCATGCGTCGTTACGAGGATGAAGCACAGAGCGCGCTGGATAGTGATATGCGTGCCTGTAATGCCTACCAACGAGGACTCGAGGCCGCATCCGAGATAGCGGCCCCAACACTTATGCTGCACGGCGATGCGGACAGACTCACGCCACTGCGCGCCACCAAGCCGCTACTCGACACTTTGTCGAATGCTCGAGTGGATATCATTCCAGGAGCTGGTCACTCGCTCATGGTGGAAGACCCCAATCACGTGCTGGATCAACTCAAGATTCACCTACTTTAAGAAGCGATGGTGCAACCAACATGACGAAGCAGATTACGCTATTAGACGGGGGGCTTGGTCAGGAATTGATTAAGCGCAGCAGCGCCCCACCCCACCCATTGTGGTCTACCAAGGTCATGATGGACGAGCCGCATCTCGTGTCTGACATTCACCGAGATTTTTGTCTCGCGGGAGCAAAAGTAATCTGTTTAAACACCTACGCAGTGAGTCGTCACAGACTCAATACATTTGCTCCCGAGGAGTCTCTAGAGCAAACGTTAGAGACTGCACTTCACGTGGCAACCACAGGCATTAGCGATGCAGCACTTTCAGACACTGTATCTATTGTCGCCTCACTGCCGCCGCTCAATGCGTCCTATGATCACACGGTTGCGCCTGACTTCGAAAGTGCCTACACACAGTATCGGGAACTCATCGGTTTGCAAAAAGCGCGCGTTGACGCTTTCCTGCTTGAGACAATGAGTAACATTGCTGAGGCCAGTGCAGGTGCTCAGGCGCTCCGCGACGAAGGTGTTATGGGTGCTGTCGCGTTCACAGTAAGCGACAGTGACGCCACGGTACTGCGGTCGGGTGAATCACTGGAAGAGGCAATCGAGGCCGTCATGCCCTTTGCGCCCGATGCGATATTAATCAACTGCTCCATCCCAGAAATGGTCACTGAAGGCCTCAAGATTGTGGCAAAGTCCGGCGCCCGCTTTGGTGGGTATGCGAATGGATTTACATCGGTGGAGGCGCTGGTACCGGGAAGTACGGTCGATCGGCTATCACAGCGCAAAGACCTTGGACCTGAAGAGTACCTGGAGTTTGTGAAGACCTGGATTGACCTCGGCGCCGAGGTCATTGGTGGCTGTTGCGAAATCGGGCCCTCGCATATTGCCGCTATTGCGGAGTACTGTCAGCGCGAGGGAATTGTAACGACCAAGGAGCTAGTGCCTTAGCTCAGCCCTCTTTTTTGAGATCGATTGACAAACTGTTGATGCAGTAGCGAAGGCCAGTCTCGGTCGGGCCGTCGGGGAATACGTGGCCCAAATGCCCACCGCAGTTCTGACAGAGCACCTCGGTACGAATCATTCCGTAGCTGGTGTCCCGCTCTTCGTCAATGACACCCGCTGCAGCAGGCTTGTCAAAGCTAGGCCAACCACAACCGGCATCGAATTTACTATCCGACTCAAACAGCGTTTCACCACAACCCCGACAGGTATAAGTACCTGCCTCGGTCGTGGCCCAATACTCACCTGTGAACGCGCGCTCAGTACCTTTCTGACGGAGAACATGATACTCCTCGGGTGTAAGCTTCTCGCGCCAGTACGCGTCATCTTTGTCAGTCATGCGGCTCTTCCTGTTCCTTGCCTGTCCTGTTCGTTGCCTGTGATCTTCGTACCATAAAGTCACTATGGGGGTTTTCTCTTTGATTTCAACTAGCCAGCCCGAAGCCTGCGGCACTCAATAATCGTTGAAGTTCAGTGCTTGCGTTCACTGCCCGTAACGTCAGAGCACTGTATTGATCACGCAATCTGTACTGCGTCCGCTGCGTTTCAAAAATATCCGGCGTCTGTGACTTTTCCCATTCCTCTCTGAAGTCAACGTCATCCAGCGCCAAGCGGCTAACCGCCTTCATCGCATCCATCAAACCATCACTATCGGATTGGCGAGAGAGATCAACCATGACCTGCTTCGTATCCTCAGACTCGAGCGTGTTGAACGGGCTGTCCAATCTGAGGGCTCGCACCAGCGGCTCGATAAGAAAATCGGTGGCGTTTGATTTCGCGGTGCGGGTGTATCCCGCAATATGCGGCGTAGCAAGCGCCGCTCGTGAGAGCAGGTCTTGCGACACGCTAGGCTCTTCAGGCCAAGTATCCAACACCAGCGTAACGCCCTTGTCTGCCATTCTATGGAGCGCCTCTTCTGTCACTAAGGCCCCACGCCCAGCATTAATAAACAAGGCGTCGGGTGAAATATAGCCCACCGCTGTGTTATCGATCATCTGAGCGCTGGGATGCGGCTGGTCGTTGTGCAAGGCCGCGTGCAGCGAGACGATTGAACAGCCCAGAACCTCAGGTAGCGCACAAAATTTCACATCGCCCTCAGTGTTCTCAACAAAGGGGTCATAAACCATGACCTTGCCCCCCAACTTACTGAGACGTGCTGCAAGGTGTCGCCCTACCGCACCGTAGCCCACGAGACCTACCGTCGCCCCGCTAATCAATGATTCAAGACGTTGGCACTGGTAGATCGCATCCAAAACGTAGTCCGCCACTGCCCCGGCGTTACACCCCGCCGCATTCGCAAACTTTATGCCTCGCTCTGACAGGTATCGCGTATCGACATGATCGGTTCCGGCACTTGCCGTCCCTACAAAGGTGATCTGGCTGTCCTGCAATAGATTTGCATCGACCCGCGTTACGGTCCGTGTGAGCAAGGCATTCGCGTCCTCGAGGACGGCAGGAACAATTTGCGTCCCTCGGATAGAGACCAGTTCTATTGGGAGGGCCGACAGACTTGGTGTCACCCATATTGCGCTGTCGATGACTACTTTTGGAAGCGCCATCAGCCCGAGCGCTCTCGTGCTAGTAGTGTCAGGGCCTCTTTGAATCGCAGCGCTCGATCTGGCAACCCCTGTTGCCGAAAACGCATTATTTGCCTATCGACCGCAGCCTTAAAATCAATGATTTCTGAACAATTAGGGTCCACTGTCAGATTATCCACACTCACCGCGAACGTGAGATCTAAGGCCTCGCAAAACAGAGCCTCGATGGCCTGGGGTTTCACCTCAACACTGTAAAACGCGCTCTGCTGTTCAGCATTGCGCCCACCAGGTGCATACCAGTATCCATAGTCAGGTAACCCCCTACGCACGGGACCCGCGACACACCAGTGCGCGACCTCGTGTAAGGCACTGCGATCAAAATCTTCGCGAAAATAGATGACTGAGGGTGCGCCAGGTTCGTAATAAGGCTCGGCTGCCCCACCACACAAGATCGTGGATTCCGCCGCTTGAAAAACGCGGTTAAAAACGCCTACCAAGGCCTCACCAAAGAACTGCTGGCTCATACTAACCGGCCTTTTTTACACGATAGAGAAAACCAGTCCCATCCTGATGATGTTCGAGTAGTTCGTGTCCCAAGAAATCGCAGAATTTCGCGACATCACGCTGAGTGGAGGGATCTGTGGCCGCAAGACAGACAACATCACCCGAAGACGCTTTGCGGATAGCCGCATGGAGCATCATGACCGGCTCTGGGCACTTCAGCCCCGTTGCATCGACCTGATACTCCACAGAACGCGCTGAACCCTTTTTCTCAGGGCTTCTTGAAACGCAGCGTCATACGATCGCTCTCGCCGATCGCCGCGTACTTTGCGCGATTGTCATCACCGGCACCAAAGCTAGGCGGCAGTGTCCAAACGCCGCCCGGATAGTCCTTGGTATCTTTTGCATTCGCATTAATTTCGCTTTTCCCATCGAGCACGAAACCTGCGGCTTCCGCCATCTCGATGACCTTTGATTCGGGTACGTACGCGGTGCGCTTCATCTGCTCAACCGTCATACCGTCAGTCCCACGGTGCTGAACAATGCCGAGTGTGCCTCCGGACTTCAGCGCGCGGTGAATATCTGCCAATGACGCTTCAGCTGTACCGGCGCGTAGCCAAGAGTGAACATTACGAAACACCACTGCCATATCGACAGAGCCCGCCTTTACGTCCAGTGGCATAGCGGGCGGCTGCATCACCCTAACATCAACGGCTGAGTAAATATCATTAGCCCGCCCGAGCTTCTGTAAGTAACCACCGAGTGAGCGACGACCATAAGCACTGCCATTAGGCGCCCCGTGGCCTGCCACCAATTGACCATGATCCTTCAGAAGCGGCGCAAGCACCTCCGTGTACCACCCTCCCCCGGGTGAGACTTCCAAAACGGTCATCTCTGCCGACAATCCAAAAAACTCAAGCGTTTCACGCGGGTGACGATATTGGTCACGACCACGATTAGATTCAGAGCGATGATCTCCACTCAAGGCAGTATCCCAACCCAAACCTTTGTTACCGTCGGCAAAGGCCAAAGAAGACACTAGAGTGAGCAATACCAGGCTTATTCTTTTCACAGTCAACTCCTATCTCGATTTCTGCGTATAGAGGGCATCTACACACTGTTATGCCAAATGATAACCGCTACGCGCGGCCAAGGGGATCCATGCAACAACAATATGTCATCACATTTGCGGGCGCTGACCGAACAGGCTTAGTGGAGACGCTGGCAGAATTGGTCAAAAGTCATGGCGGCGATTGGCAGCAGAGCGAGCTGACACGCCTTGGCGGCGCATTCGCGGGCGCCATTTTAGTTCACGTTTCGAGTGAAGGATTTCAGGCCATCAACCGGGCGGTCGAGGAAGACGACAATACAGACTTGGCCATACACATCACAGAAGCTGTTTCGCAGCCCCAAATAGAACCGAATTTGCACCTTGCCCTCACGGGCCCCAATCGGCCGGGCATCGTGTATGAAATCACACACGAGCTTGCCGAGCTCGACGTTAATATTTTGCACTTCACATCGCGCGTAGAGAGTGGTGCCTGGTCTGGAGAGCCATTATTCGTGGCTGACCTTGATACCTGCGCGCCGGCAGGTTTTGATCTAGAAGAGCTCAGAGACCGGCTCGATGGGATTGAAGAGCGGATGACGCTTGAAATCGATATTGAGTCAGTAAAAAGTTAAGGTCGTCGGCGAATAAAACGCAGAAGCACTGCGACGGGCGCTGCCACCACAATAACAAGCAGAACACCCTGAATGCTCAGCCAGACGTAGTCCCACAGTGCTTCAGCAGATACACCCACGATATCGACGGCGCCCCATATGAGTGCCAAGGTCGCCAGCACCCCTAAAGTCGCGGTACGCATGGCTTTTATGTATCGCCGATTCAGCATCGCTATCTGCTAAATAACAGGCGTTGGAGACACCACATCAGCATTCTGTCCACGATGTCGAAGGGCGTGATCCATGAGCACCAGCGCCAACATTGCCTCAGCTATGGGAACGGCCCGTAAACCCACACACGGATCATGTCGTCCGGTGGTAATGACGTCCGCCGCATTGCCATCGATGTCTATGGATTGCCCTGGCACCTGAATCGATGAGGTCGGCTTAAGCGCTATCCCGACACTGATGGGCTGACCGCTGGAGATTCCTCCCAATACACCACCGGCGTTATTACTGAGAAAGCCCTCTGTTGTCAGCTCGTCTCGGTGTTCGCTTCCGCGCTGATTGACGACCGCAAAGCCAGCGCCGATCTCAATACCCTTCACCGCATTGATCCCCATCATCGCCGAGGCGATGTCAGCATCGAGCCGATCAAAAATAGGCTCGCCCCAACCGGGTGGAAGCCCTTCTGCAACAATCTCTAATTTCGCACCAATCGAGTCCCCGTCGCGCCGAATTTGGGTCATGTAGTCTTCGAGCGCAGGTATCAATGCGGCATCACCACAAAAAAACGGGTTGGTTTCAACCAGATCCCAATCTGTTTCCGATACCTGAAGTGGTCCCAACGCACTGAGGCAGCCTCGAATCGACACCCCGTAGCGTTCCTTCAACCACTTTTTGGCAACAGCGCCCGCGGCGACTCTCATTGCCGTCTCTCGCGCGGAGGATCGACCTCCACCACGATAATCACGCACACCATATTTTTGTTGGTAGGTGTAATCCGCATGCGCTGGACGAAACACGTCTTTGATCTTGCTGTAATCCTTTGACTTTTGGTCAGCATTCATGATCAAAAGGCCAATGGGCGTACCAGTTGTTCGACCTTCGAAGACACCTGACAGAATTTGAACTTCATCGGGCTCTTTACGCTGCGTTGTGAAACGGGAGGTGCCTGGCTTACGCCGATCTAAATCGGGTTGTAAGTCGGCCGCACTCAACTCAAGACCCGGCGGACACCCGTCTATAATGCAGCCTAGGCCCAACCCGTGGCTTTCACCAAAGGTGGTCACTGTAAACAAACGGCCGAAGGAATTACCCGACATGTGACTTCCCTAAATTCACTTTGCCGACACCACTGGGTTTGTGGTGTCTTCCGATACCGCCCATTGTGCCAGATCCTGAGCCATAAAAACGGCAACACCGTGGCCTCCATACGCCAGATCCACCCAAATCGGGTGCAACTGATCTGATAAATCATCCAGTGCTCCAAAACTGTTCCCCACTTCGAGGATCAAAAGTCCTGTGGGCCGAAGAATTCGAGCAGCGTCGGTGAGTAAGACTCTCACCAAATCGAGACCATCGTCACCGCCTGCCAGCGCCAGCCCCGGTTCATGGCGGTACTCTGCAGGCAGTCCTTGCATATCATCTGCGTCAACATACGGCGGGTTAGCAATGATTATGTCGACGCATGAAGACCTACACCACGAGAGCAAATCACCTCGCACAATAGCGTCCACAGCGTGAATCTGGCTGTTTTCAGAGGCCAGGGACAAGGCAGCTGAGTCGAGGTCACTCAAAAGTACCTGCGCCGATGGAAACAGCGACTTGGCGAGCATGCCGAGGCTACCCCCACCACAGCAGACATCGATGATCACTTGCGGATCTGGCCCTTGATACCAAGGCTCGAACTGGTTAAGCACGAGCTCAGCGACAGGTGACCGTGGGACCAATGCCCTTGCGTCGCTTTTGAAGCATAAATGCCCTAGCCAGGCTTCTCCGGTGATGTAAGCCACAGGCAAACGCTCCTCGCATCGGGCGGTTAGAAAGGCGCGAAGTTTTGGCAGCGCAGTGGCTGGATAGCCGGTATCCAAGATGGCTGCACTGGTGTCTACCAAAGAGCAGTCTGCTGCCGCTAGTACCAGGGCGACAGCTTCATCATGCGCTGACTCATACCCATGTCCAAAGAAGAGTTCGGCGCTCAATAGTTCAGTTTCTGCAGCGATCAAAATCTCTCGAAATGTAGTCATCTGCTCAGCCTCAAAACGAGGAGTCATGATACCATTCGCGCATTCCTAGGGAGGGGTGCATGGAACAGCATTGGGAAAAAATAATTGAGGCCGTTGGGGAGGATTTACAACGCCCCGGGCTTCAAGACACGCCTAAAAGAGCCTCAGAAGCGTTTAAGTTTTTAACTCATGGCTATCATCAGAACTTAAAGACCGTCACTAACGATGCACTGTTCCCAAGTGATTCCAGTGAGATGGTTCTAGTACAAGATATCGAGCTTTACTCCCTGTGCGAGCACCACTTGCTCCCCTTCGTTGGTCGTTGCCACGTCGCCTACCTGCCACAGGGCAAAGTACTGGGTCTCTCGAAAGTGGCTCGGATTGTCGACATGTTTGCTAGGCGCCTTCAAATTCAAGAGCAGCTGACGCTACAAATCGCTGAATCAATCCGAGAAGTAACCGGTGCCGAAGGCGTTGGCGTTATCATTGAAGCCGAGCATATGTGCATGATGATGCGAGGTGTAGAGAAACAAAACTCTGTCACCAAAACGTCAGCCATGCTCGGATCATTCCGTGAGGATGCTAAGACGCGAGAAGAATTCCTCTCGTTGCTTAACTTGCCTGCTCTAAGAGGTCGGTAACAAGCTCCCCTGTCGCGAAGAACCGAGTCAACAGGCTAGCCAGCGATTCAACATCACCCTCCATGTGGAAATGGTGAGGACCTGGGACGGTCAGCTGGTAAAAGTTGGGGGCAAAATTGGCGATACCGCCAATTCTCTGCTGCGCTTCGTCACTCGTGAAGAAACCCGTATCTCCCGTGATCGCAGCCACCGGAAAGTTCATCGCCCGATAGAGCGAGTCTGATGTTTCCTCTGACATCTTGATGGTGCTACTACCAAAGAGCTTAGGGTCGCTCAACAGAAGCCACCCCTCGTCAACACGGCGCAGTGCCCGCGGAACCAGCACCTCAGCGTTCTCACGCGTGAAACCGTATCGCGAGCGGGAATCAATGAACTGCTCTACCGACTCAAAAATACGGGGTGGTCGCGCCATGTACTTTGTCCGCTCAGCCAGCGACGTACGAAAAAGTTCAGCCCCGTCATCGTTTTCAAATGAACGTGAAATCATGCCATCCAGCATGGTGAGACTGAGGCACCGCTCGTTTAAGGCCACCGCCAACATACCTGCCACAGCGGCACCACGACTGTGGCCGACAATATGCGCTCCACTCACACCCAGTTGATCGATGACTGCCATCAGCTGGGGGATGTCATCCCAAATGTGGTAGTTAGCATCTGCGGATCGGTGGCTGCTGAGGCCATGACCTGACAGGTCGATCGATATCACTCGGTAGTGAGTAAGGAGGGGCGCAAGCACAGCGAAACTAAGCGCATTGTCCAGCCATCCGTGGATCGCAAACACCAAGGGTTTTCCCGTGTCGCCCCAGGCCAAGCCTCGATAGGTGAGTCCGTCGGTTTCAAACACGACATCAGTTGGCTGGTTAGTCACTACAGGTATCCCTCGGGTGCGTGATAAAGAAGCTCGCCCCCGCCGCGGCACGGCGCGGTTAATTCAATGATGGCAAAACCACTGGGCGAAAGGCTGGTATGTGCTGAGGTATCGCACCATACATCAATTAATTGTGAAAGATAGGGCTGATGCCCAACGACCAACTGGTGTCCCGATTCTTCCGAGAGATAGTCACCTGATACGTAATCGGTTTGACCTGGCGCCAATAGCTCTTGCGAAAACACATCTGAAAGACCCAACTCGCTCGCAATCAGACTGGCTGTCTGTTTTGTTCTGACATAAGGACTATGAGTACACACAATCGGTATACCCAGCCCTCGTTGCTGACACAGCGAGAGGTAGAGGCCCACCGTCGCCCGTACATGCTCGACTCCCCGCTCAGTTAACTGCCGCTGAGAATCCGGGCGGCTGTAAGCCGCCTCACCATGGCGCCACAGCGTGAGGAGCACGCTAGGCGCTCATCTCAACCAGCAGTTTGTTCATGCGAGCCACGTAGCTCGCGGGGTCATCTAACTGGGAACCCTGCGCCAGCGTAGCTTGGTCAAGCAGAATAAGTGCGAGATCGGCGAAGCGATCTTCATCCTGCTCTCCATCCATTCGCTTAACCAGTCCATGAGATGTATTGACCTCGAGAATCGGCTCGCTATCGGGCAACTCCTGACCTGCCGCTTCCAGAATGCGCCGCATCTGTGCGCCGAGCTCATGCTCGCCCACGACGAGACAGGCCGGTGAGTCGGTCAGCCTGAGCGTAGGACGAACCTCACTGACACGACCGTCAAGAGCGCCTTTCAACCGCTCTAACAATCCCTCGTTCTCGGTTTTCGCCGCCTCTAACTCGGCTTTTTCCTCTTCGGTGCTCTCGCCGAGGTCCAGTTCACCTTTAGCAATGTCCTTCAGCGTCTTTCCGTCGAACTCGTTTAGGTGCCCCATCAACCAATCATCAATACGGTCGGATAACAGCAGCACTTCAATGCCTTTCTTGCGGAATACCTCAATGTGCGGGCTATTTTTCGCGGTTACATGGTTATCAGCGACCACATAATAAATGGCGTCCTGACCGTCTTGCATGCGTTCAACGTATTGCTTTAAGGAGACGCTCTGTATCGACTCATCGGTGTGTGTTGATGCAAATCGCATGAGTTCGGCAATCTTTTCCCGATTCGCGAAGTCCTCTCCCGGGCCCTCTTTCAGCACGTTGCCAAAGACATCCCAGAACGACTGATACTTTTCCTCATCCGACTTTGCCAGCTTACTCAACATGTCAAGGACACGCTTTGTGACCGCGTTTCGCAACGAGTCCACCTGCGAGCTCTGCTGCAAAATTTCACGCGAAATATTGAGGGGTAAGTCCTGTGAATCCAAAACACCCTTTACGAAACGCAGATAGAGCGGTAAAAACTGCTCTGCATCGTCCATGATGAAGGTTCGCTGAATGTAGAGCTTAAGGCCACGTGCACCCTCCCGGTTCCACAGATCGAACGGCGCCTGACTCGGGATGTATAACAGCGAGGTGTAATCGAGCTTTCCTTCAACCCGGTTATGGCTCCAGCTCAGCGGATCCTGGTAGTCGCTGGATACGTGACGGTAGAACTCCTTGTATTCATCATCACTCACATCGGACCGGCTGCGCGTCCACAGCGCCTTGGCCTCGTTAATGCGCTCCCATTGCGGCTCGGGCGTGTCTGATTCTGTCTCATCGTCCTCACCCTTGGGCATTGCTTGCTCGACCATCAAGACAGGCACAGAGATGTGGTCGGAGTATTTTTTAATAACACTTCTTACTCGCCAGGGCGACGCAAACTCTTCTGACTCGCTACTCAGATGGAGCACGACCGTGGTACCCGGTGCGTCTCGCTCCGCCTCATCGATGTCAAATTCGTCCTCGCCTGTCGACTCCCAACGTGTGGCCGAAGGCTCTCCCGCTTTTCGGGAGATAACCTCAACACGGTCGGCAACAATAAAGGAGGAATAAAAACCAACGCCAAACTGACCGATAAGTTGGCTGTCTTTCTGCTGATCACCACTAAGCTGCTCCATGAACGCAGCGGTTCCCGATTTCGCAATCGTGCCGAGGTTATCGATAATATCGTCGCGGGACATGCCAATACCGTTGTCGCTGATCGATAAGGTCTTTGCCGTTTCATCAACATCGACACGAATTTCATAGCCCTCGCCGCCCACATCAAGCGCACTGTCCTCGATAGCTGCAAACCGTCTCTTGTCAATGGCATCCGACGCGTTCGAAATAAGCTCTCGAAGGAAAATCTCGCGGTTGGAGTAAAGCGAGTGAATCATCAACTGAAGCAATCGCTTTGCTTCGGTCTGAAATCCCATAGTTTGCTTGGAAGACATTATTGGCTCCTGTCATTTGTTCATGATCAGCAGATGGGGTGAAAGCCTCTCGATTTCAAGCGCTGGAGGTAAAAAATCCCACCTGAGGGCACAAAAAAGCCCGCAATAGCGGGCTTTGAGAACAGCAGGTATTGAACCTTACCAACCGGTGATCTCAGCCATCGCAGTACCGATATCGGCGAGCGAGCGAACAGTCCGTACGCCAGCGTCCTCTAGCGCTGCAAACTTCTCATCCGCGGTGCCCTTACCACCCGAGATAATCGCACCGGCATGTCCCATGCGCTTACCTTTTGGTGCAGTAACACCTGCGATGTACGACACCACAGGCTTGGTCACGTTCTCTTTGATAAATGCCGCCGCTTCTTCCTCGGCAGAACCACCAATCTCGCCAATCATGACAATCGATTCGGTAGCGTCATCTTCCTGGAACAGAGCCAAAATATCGATGAAGTTAGACCCTGGAATGGGATCGCCACCGATGCCAACACACGTTGACTGGCCAAAGCCAGCATCGGTGGTTTGCTTCACTGCCTCGTAGGTCAACGTACCCGATCGAGACACGATTCCGACTCGGCCTGGTAGGTGAATATGACCTGGCATGATACCTATCTTGCACTCCCCAGGCGTGATGACACCGGGACAGTTGGGTCCAATCAATCGAACGCCCAGCTCGTCACAACGCACCTTTGCATCCAACATATCCAGCGTTGGAATACCCTCCGTAATGCAGACAATCAATTCGACGCCCGCGTTAGCGGCCTCAAGAATTGAGTCTTTGCAGAACGGTGCTGGTACGTAAATTACTGAAGCATTAGCGCCTGTCTGTGATACAGCGTCACTCACGGTGTCGAAGACAGGTAGTCCGAGATGCTCTTGTCCGCCTTTTCCGGGCGTTACACCACCCACCATTTGGGTGCCGTATGCAATTGCCTGCTCTGAGTGGAATGTACCCTGTGAGCCCGTAAAACCCTGACAAATAACACGGGTATCTTTGTTAATCAGAATGCTCATGCAGCACCTCCAGCAGCAGCAACCACCTGCTGAGCCGCATCGGTGAGGCTCGTAGCTGCGATAATGTTAAGACCGCTCTCGGCGAGCACCTCTCTTCCAAGTTCAGCGTTATTGCCCTCAAGTCTCACAACGACCGGGACTTCAACACCGACCTCGTTGACCGCGCCGATAACACCCTCGGCAATGAGGTCACAGCGAACGATGCCACCAAAGATATTGATGAGCACTGCTTGAACGTTTTCATCACTCAAAATGATCTTGAATGCCTCAGTAACACGCTCTTTAGTTGCACCGCCACCCACGTCAAGGAAGTTTGCGGGCTGACCACCGTGCAACTTCACAATATCCATCGTGCCCATGGCGAGGCCTGCACCATTGACCATGCAGCCAATATTGCCCTCGAGCGCTACGTAGTTAAGTTCCCAAGCGGCAGCAGCTGCTTCACGCTCATCTTCCTGAGACGGATCATGCATCGCCTGAAGGTCTTTGTGCCGGTACATGGCATTGGAGTCGACCACAACCTTGGCGTCGAGACAGTGAAGGTTGCCCTCATCGGTAATTACCAGAGGGTTAACCTCGATCAACGCGAGATCTTTCTCCTTAAACAAGGTCGCTAAGCCATTGAAAATATTTACAAACTGCTTAATTTGCTGACCCTTCAGACCCAGCTTGAACGCCAGCTCTCTACCCTGGTATGGCTGAGGTCCTACCAGCGGATCGATAGTAGCTTTGAGGATTTTTTCAGGCGTTTCTTCGGCCACTTTCTCAATTTCAACGCCACCCTCGGTCGACGCCATGAAGACAATGCGACGAGTCGAGCGATCAACAACAGCGCCCAAGTAAAGCTCATCAGCAATATCAGTGCAGGTCTCTACCAGAATCTTGGAAACTGGCTGGCCATTGGCATCAGTTTGGTAGGTGACCAAGTTTTTACCCAGCCAGCTCTCCGCAAAAGCCCGCGCCTCAGCCGGTGAGTCAACGAGTTTGACGCCACCCGCTTTTCCACGTCCACCGGCGTGAACCTGGGCCTTTACAACCCACTTGTCGCCCCCAATTGCCTTTGCAGCCGCTTCAGCAGCGTCAGGCGTATCGACAGCCTGACCAACAGATACGGGCAACCCATATTCTGCGAACAGCGCCTTGCCCTGATATTCGTGCAAGTTCATACATCCCCCTTTGTGAGTTTACGAGGACTGCGCTCAGCACAGCCTCGACCCCGATCCTCGCAAATCGGGGATTTGAAGTTTGTTATCGTCGCTTGCGATTCGGCATGTGGATCGCCATGCCATCGACGGCTAGTGCCGCTTCATGGACTGCTTCAGACATGGTCGGATGACCAAACACCATCAGCTGTACATCCTCAGCGCTGCCACCAAATTCCATGGTGATCACCATTTGCTGCACCAGGTCCGCTGCAGACGGCCCAATCGCATGTGCCCCCAGAATTCTGTCTGTTTTTGCATCCGCAATGATCTTCACAAATCCGTCAGTCTCACCACTCGCTAACGCTCGACCAATGGCCGCAAATGGGAATGAGCCTGCTTTGAAATCAATACCTTCTGCTTTGAGCTCTTGCTCGGTCTTACCCACCGCCGCAATCTCAGGATGCGTGTAGATAATCGACGGGACACACTCATAATTGAGCTGAACAGGCTTGCCATGGATACGCTCTGCAACCATAACGCCCTCTTCTGACCCCTTGTGCGCCAGCATAGGCCCGCGAACGATATCGCCAATGGCCCATACGCCAGGCGCTTCCGTCGCGCAGTAGTCATTCACGAAAACGAATCCTCGTTCATCCATAGTGACGCCGGAGTCGCTCGAGAAAAGATCTTTGGTACGAGGTCGACGCCCTACTGCAACGATTAGTCGGTCGAATTCCGCCGACTTTTCCTCGCCCTTTTCGGTGTAAGTCACGGTGACCGCGCCTTTCTTCACGCTTGTGCCGGTGACAAGCGCATTCAATCGAATATCGAGTCCCTGCTTTTTGAAGACCTTAGCGGCTTCCTTGCTCACTTGCGCATCCATCATTGGCAGGAAAGAGTCGAGCGCCTCAAACAACACGACCTCCGAGCCTAAGCGGCCCCAGACACTGCCCAACTCCAGTCCAATAACACCAGCACCGATAACCCCGAGTCGCTTCGGGACCTCATCAAAGGTTAATGCGCCCGTACTGTCGACAATGACCGCATCATCAGTCGGTGCAGGCGGAATGGTCACAGGCTCTGAACCCGAGGCGAGTACAACGTTTGCCGCGGAGAGCACCGTTTTCTCGCCATCTGCCGCGGTGACCTCAACATTGCGCCCAGAAAGCAGCTTGCCCTTTCCTTGCACGACAGTGACCCCGTTATGCTGGAGTAGTGAAGAAACGCCACCCGTTAACTGTGTCACAATCTTGTCTTTTCGCTTCATCATCCCCGCAACATCAATGGCAGGCGCACCCACATCGATTCCGTGCACCGAGAAGTCATCGCGGGCTTCTGTAAACTTGTGTGAGCTATCCAGCAGCGCCTTTGATGGTATGCAACCGACATTCAGGCAGGTGCCGCCAAAGATCGGCTTACCTTTTGGATCACTCCAAGATTCGACGACCGCCGTGTTCAAACCAAGCTGTGCACACTTGATGGCACAGACATAGCCGGCAGGTCCCGAACCGATAACTACTACATCGTATGAATCGCTCATATTTGATAATCCTCCCTACAGCTGGAGCAAGATGCGTGATGGATCCTCGATTAACTCTTTGACCGTCACCAGGAACTGAACGGCTGTCTTACCGTCAATGAGACGATGATCGTAGGAGAGCGCGAGATACATCATCGGGCGAATAACTACCTCTCCGTCGACTGCAACGGGACGATCTTTAATCGTGTGCATCCCGAGAATCGCTGTTTGAGGCGGGTTAAGAATGGGCGTGGAGAGCAGAGAGCCAAAGACACCACCGTTCGATACTGTGAATGTGCCACCCGTCATTTCATCGATCGTGAGTTTCTTATCGCGCGCCTTTAGGCCCAAGTCCCGAATCGCAGCTTCCACATCGGCAATGCTCATAAAGTCAGCATCACGTAAAACAGGTACTACGAGACCGTCCTCCGTTGAAACGGCAACACCAATGTCTTGATACCCGTGGTAGACCACATCGTTACCGTCGATCGATGCGTTAACCTCAGGGAAACGCTTCAGCGCTTCACAACAGGCTCTGACAAAGAAGCCCATGAAGCCAAGCCGAGTCCCGTTGTGAGTTTTTTCAAACTGATCTTTGTATTGCGACCGCAATCGCATCAGCGGCGCCATATCCACCTCGTTAAAGGTTGTCAGCATGGCGGTTTGCTGTGTTGCGGACAGCAAACGCTCAGCAATGCGCGCCCGCATTCGTGTCATAGGAACGCGCCGCTCAATACGCTCACTCGTGGGCTCTGATAAATCGGCACTGGCCGCAGGTGCTGCCATCACCGCGGGTTGCGGTGCAGGCTGGGGCGCTGGTGCGGGCGCTTGGTCAGCCATATGGGCCAACACGTCTTCCTTGTTGATTCGTCCGTCTTTTCCAGTTCCCTTAATCGCACTGGCATCCAGCCCATGCTCTTCAACCAGCTGACGTGCCGCTGGTCCCATGGGCACAGCCACCTCGGCTTTCTCGACCGTAGCGGATGTGGACGACGCCTCGGAAGATTCTGTTGCCTCGCCAGGTGTTAACTCGGCAAGGAGTGCCTCGCTTTCAATGGTGTTTCCAACATCGACTAAGATGCGATCCAGCCGCCCTGCCTCGGGAGCAACCACTTCCATTACGACTTTGTCGGTCTCGATTTCAACCAACAACTCATCTCGCTGAACAAAATCGCCTTCCTGCTTGTGCCATAAAGATACTTCTCCATCAGCCACTGATTCAGGAAATGCCGGCGCTTTGATTTCTATTTTCATGATAATCGTCCGTTTTACTGCGTCTTATTCAGCTCTTCACCCCAGAGCCGCTGAAATAAATGTTTCTTGTTCTTGCACGTGCAAGGCGGTGTAGCCTGCGGAAACAGATGCCGACGGAGTTCGTCCGACATAGCGGAGCTCAGCACCAAACATCGCCAATGAGACTAGCCGTCGCATAACATCCTGGATCGAGTACCACGCCCCCTGATTCATGGGTTCTTCCTGACACCACACGACGCTCGCCTCTCTTGGGTAAGTGCCCAAAATTTCCTTCAGTTGTGCCTCGGGCAACGGGTACAGCTGCTCAACCCGAATGAGGGCAACATGATCTGCACCACGATCATCCCGTGCTGCGTCAAGGTCGTAGTAGACCTTGCCTGAGCACAAGACAACCCGCGTTACCGCTGTCTTATCGGTGACATGGGGGTCATCGATCACAGGCTGGAATTGACCATTAGCAAGCTCATCCAGCGTGGACACGGCACTTTTATGTCGCAACAAACTCTTCGGCGACATAACGATCAGTGGCTTGCGTAGCGGCCTTATAGCTTGACGACGCAACATGTGGAACACCTGTGCCGGTGTGCTTGGGACACAGACCTGTATGTTCTCTTGTGCCGATAACTGGAGGTATCTTTCGAGGCGTGCTGATGAGTGCTCCGGGCCCTGTCCCTCGTAACCATGAGGCAACAACATGGTTAATCCACACAAGCGAGCCCACTTGTATTCACCGCTGGTAATGAACTGATCAATAACCACCTGGGCACCGTTGGCAAAGTCGCCAAACTGAGCCTCCCAAATGACCAAGCCCGTCGGTGACGTCGTGGCATACCCGTACTCAAAGGCCAACACCGCCTCTTCCGACAGAAGCGAATCGTAAATGTTGAACTCAGCTTGCTGCTCAGAGATGTGCTGCAGAGGAATGTATGCCTCATGTTTGTTCTGAGCATGTAAGACCGCGTGTCTGTGGGAGAAAGTGCCTCGTCCGACATCCTGCCCTGTCATTCTGACAGGGTACCCGTCAGCCAGCAGTGTGGCGTAGGCGATGTTCTCAGCGAATCCCCAGTTAATCTCGAGTGCGCCCGCCGCCATTTTCCCGCGATCTTCGAGCAACTTTTTGACCTGGCGCTGAAGGGCAAATCCATCTGGTATCGTGCCCATGACTTCGGCCAACTCACGTAGACGCGACGTGTCGATCGATGTATCACAGGCCATATCCCAGCTGTGACCCAAATATGGCTTCCAGTCGACAAACAAATTCGTGTTGGGTTCCATCACGAGCTGCGTTACCAGGGGCTCCCCACGATCGAGCGACTCACGGTAACGCTCCATCAATGCCGCGTCTTCTTCAGCCGTCAGAACGTCCTCGCTAATCAAGCGCTGCGCGTACAAATCACGCGTGGAGGCATGCTGTTTAATAGTCGCATACATCATCGGCTGTGTTACGGACGGCTCGTCGGCTTCGTTGTGCCCGCGACGTCTATAACAGACGAGGTCAATGACGACATCTTTCTTAAACTGATTGCGGTAGTCGACAGCCAGTTGAGTGACAAAAACAACCGCTTCGGGGTCATCACCGTTAACGTGGAATATTGGCGCCTGAACCATCTTCGCGATGTCAGTACAGTACTCCGTTGAGCGCGCATCTTCCTGCCGACTGGTGGTAAATCCAACCTGGTTGTTAATCACAATGTGCAAGGTGCCGCCGGTCTTATACCCGCGGGTCTGGGACATTTGGAAGGTCTCCATGACTACACCTTGACCTGCGAATGCCGCATCGCCATGAATCACAATCGGCACAACAGTATCGCCATTAGGGTCCTCGCGACGGTCCTGGCGCGCCCGCACGGAGCCCTCCACCACAGGTGAGACGATTTCTAGGTGCGACGGGTTAAAGGCCAGTGCGAGGTGTACCTCACCGCCTGGCGTCATAATATTGGACGAGAACCCTTGATGATATTTCACATCGCCTGAGCCAAAGTAAGACGCGCGACCTTCAAACTCGTCGAACAATTCGCTGGGGTTTTTACCCAAGATGTTGACCAAGACGTTGAGACGGCCCCGGTGAGCCATCCCGATAACCACTTCTTTGGCGCCATAGCCACCAATGCGCTGAATCGCCTCGGACATCATCGGAATAAGACTTTCGCCTCCTTCCAAACCAAATCGCTTTGTGCCCGGGTATTTGGATGCGAGGGACTTCTCCAGTCCCTCGGCCTTAATAAGACGTCGCAAAATTGAGATTCGCCCTTCTCTATCGAGGGCGGGCGCTCCGCGCACCGACTCCATGCGACTCATAATCCAATGGCGCTCATCCGTGTTCACAATGTGCATGAACTCGGCACCAATGGTGTTGCAGTAAGTCTTTTCCAAGGCAACTCGGATTTCAGCCAGCGAGGCATCGGCTTTACCGATGTAGAGGCTGCCGACCTGAAAGACTGTGTCTAGGTCAGCCTCTGACAACTCGTGAAATTCAAGCTCTAAATCCGGCACTGGAGAACGCGGATGGAGGGATAAAGGGTCTAAGGTTGCCTTCTGGTGACCGCGCTGCCGGTAAGCAGAGATCATTTGAACGACGCGAACCTGCTTGCGCTCGTATTCCGTCGCCTGAGAGTCCTGGCTACGAGTCGCTTCGGTCCGCACGCGCATTTTGCTAATGCGCGCAAACTGAGCACGCAATACGGAGTGCGGCAAATCTCTCAGACTCGCCGTACTCGTCTCAACGCGTGGTAAACGATCGAAGTAATCGCGCCACCCCGGCGGTACTTCATTTGGATCCTTTAAGTACGCCTCGTACAGGTCCTCTACGTAGGCGGCGTTTCCACCTGAGAGGTGAGACGTACTTCGCTGCTGCTCCATGCTGGGTAGGTCTATCGACTTTGCCATGCACACTTCCCCCGAAGTCATCTGCAGCGACTTATTGTTTGGTATGTGTCACTGCATCTGGAGGAATATCTTACTCCCAACGCAGTGTTTTTCCCACGTTTTCAGAGCTTTTAGACACAAAAAACGCCGCAAAAGCGGCGTTAATTTTACCTAATATGAATCTAGGTTATGGGATATATAACTTAACTCAAATTAAGCAGCTCTATTCAAAAGCATCGTACGAATATGACCGATGGCACGCGTAGGATTGAGGCCCTTTGGACAGACATTCACACAGTTTTGAATGCCGTGGCACCGGAAAACGCTGAAGGGATCGTCTAGCTTCGCCAGACGCTCGTCCGTCGCCTGGTCGCGACTATCCGCCAAGAACCGATAGGCCTGTAGCAAGCCGGCAGGACCAACGAACCGATCCGGGTTCCACCAGAAAGACGGGCAACTTGTAGAGCAACAAGCGCAAAGTATGCACTCGTAAAGACCATCAAGCTTGGCTCTATCTTCGGGTGTCTGCAATCGCTCGATTGCGGGCGCTGGCGAATTATTCTGCAGATACGGCTCGATCTTCTCGTATTGCGCGTAGAAGAGGCTCATATCGACCACGAGGTCCCTCACAACAGGCAACCCGGGTAACGGGCGAATCACGAGCTTGTTGTTCTTTACGGCGTCAGATAATGGCGTAATACATGCAAGACCGTTCTTTCCGTTGATATTCAAGCCATCCGAACCACAAACGCCCTCTCGGCAACTGCGCCGATAAGTAACGCTCGCATCATGCTCGGCTTTGATCATCTCGAGCACGTCCAGAACCATTAAATCCTTGCCGCCCGTTTCAACCTGGTACTCCTGCATCTGCGGAGCCGCATCAGTTTCTGGATTAAAACGGTAAACACTGACCTGCAACATTACGTATCTCCTCGCAGATTAGTAGGTGCGAACTTTCGGCTGGAAAGTATCGACAGTTTTAGGGGTAAAGTTGACCGAACGCTTGCTGACTGCACGACCCTCACGGTGGTAAATCGAGTGACACAGCCACTCATCATCATTCCGCTCGGTGAAGTCCTCTCTCGCATGCGCACCACGACTCTCTTTACGCGCTTCCGCAACAATAGCGGTCGCTTCAGCTGTTTCAAACAGATTCTGCAGTTCGAGACACTCGACACGCGCCGTGTTGAACGCATTACTCTTGTCTTCCAGCTTCACGTTATCAATACGCTCTTTGAGATCATCGAGTTTCTTGATGCCTTCTTGCATGAACTCACCCTTTCGGAACACACCAAAGTAGTTCTGCATGACGCCTTGAAGCTCTTTACGCAGCGCTGAGACGTTCTCACCATCGTTGCGCTCGTTCAGCGCAACAAGTCGCTCATTCGCCGATTCGATGTCAGTTGCTGAGGCATCACGCATTTCAATACCTTGTCGCAAGGCGTCCTCGATAAACAACCCAGAGGCGCGACCAAATACCACCAGATCCAGCAACGAGTTACCGCCCAGTCGGTTTGCACCGTGAACGGATACACAAGCCACCTCACCACAGGCGTACAGGCCAGGAATTACCTGGTCATTACCGGCCGCATCGACGGTCAGCGCCTGCCCATGAATATTCGTGGGAATACCACCCATCATGTAATGGCAGGTAGGGACTACAGGAATAGGCTCTTTGACCGGATCAACATGAGCAAATGTGCGCGACAACTCACAGATACCCGGCAAGCGAGACTCAAGCACCTCTTCTCCGAGGTGATCAAGCTTCAACTTCACGTGGTCACCGTCAGGACCGCAACCGCGACCTTCCAGTATCTCAAGAATCATCGAGCGCGCGACCACGTCACGACCAGCCAAATCTTTAGCATTTGGCGCATAACGCTCCATAAAGCGCTCGCCGTCAGCATTAATCAGGTAACCGCCCTCACCACGACAACCCTCGGTAACCAGAGTGCCTGCACCATAGATACCGGTTGGGTGGAACTGCCACATTTCCATGTCCTGGACCGGCACACCTGCTCTCAGAGCCATGCCCACGCCATCACCCGTGTTAATGTGTGCATTCGTCGTAGAGGCGTAGATACGGCCCGCACCACCCGTTGCGAAAACGGTTGCTTTGGATTTCACGTAGACGGTCTCGCCGGTCTCAATACAAATCGCGATAACACCGACAACGGCACCGTCCTGATTCTTGACAAGATCAGTCGCGAACCACTCATTGAAGAATACGGTCTCGTTCTTGACGTTGTTCTGATAAAGCGTGTGCAGCAACGCATGACCGGTACGGTCCGCCGCCGCACACGTTCGCGCCGCTTGGCCGCCCTCACCGAAATTCTTTGACTGTCCACCAAAGGGTCGCTGATAGATACGACCTTCCTCTGTTCGCGAGAACGGCAACCCCATGTGCTCGAGCTCAAAAATCGCCTCTGGGCCAACCGAGCACATGTACTCGATGGCGTCCTGATCACCGATGTAGTCACTGCCTTTTACGGTGTCGTACATGTGCCAGCGCCAATCGTCCTGTGGATCAGCGCTTGCAATAGCGCATGTAATACCGCCTTGAGCACTCACCGTGTGTGAGCGCGTCGGAAATACCTTTGAAATGACGGCTGTTTTGTAACCAGACTGAGCCAACTGGAGTGCCGCACGCATGCCTGCACCACCACCACCAACGATGACTCCATCAAACGAGATCGTTCGCATCTCTTTGCTTCTCCCAAGCATACCTCGCTGTTGCGAGGCTTAACCCCAAATTACTTGTATTACCCAGATCGCATAGACCACAAGGGCCAGCACGACTGCGATTTGCAACACGGGACGCACGACGTTACCAATGGACCCGAGCATGTACTCGGTCAGGTAGTCAGTGAATACAGTCCACAAACCGATCCATGCGTGCGACACGTACGCCCCGATCGCGAGCAAGGTAAAAACCTTCATTGCCGTCGTGTCGTGAAGCGCGCGCCACGAAGTGTAGTCAATCCCAGTAGCTATCTGGACACCAATAAACAAAAAATATGCGAGCAGGATGAGCGAACTAACGCGCTGTATCAGCCAGTCAGATAAACCATTGCGACTAAAGCTAGTGACCTGAGTTACCACAAGACAATCCCCCATGCGACTGCAGCCAAAGCGGATGCAACAAATAAGATGCGCGCGCCCAAAGCACCGCCTTTGAAATCTTCACCGATACCCATATCCATAATGAGATGGCGAATACCGGCAAGCGCGTGATAACTAAAGATCACAAGAAACGCCCACAGCGCAGCCTTAGCGCCTGTGCTCGAGAGCAGCGTGCCCAACTGATTGAAGCTCTCTTCCGAGGCGAGACTGGCATCTAGCGCCCAGACGAGTAAGACGCTGGACACAAACAACAGAACTCCGGTGACACGATGCGAAATAGAGGCGTACGCTGTTACCGGAAGTTTGATGGTACTGATATCGAGATTGACAGGACGGTTGTCCTTGCTGCCGCGTGGTTTCACTTAATAGCCCCCAGAGCAATCGAGTGGTCTGAATTCGAGGCGTGAGTATATGTAGTCACTCCGCTACTGACAAATTCATCTCGCAAACTATGACCATCTGTCGTGTTTTATCTCCGCAATGTTGTAAAATTGCTAGATTCAAAAGGCGCCGTTAAAGTAGCGCCACAAAAAACGAGGTCGGGGGACACGTAATGACAGGCAAGACAGCAAAGCTTTCCATTCCGCAAAGCGATAACAGCACGTTAGACATCGACTTACCTGTCTACGAAGGCTCATTGGGGCCTGACGTTATCGATGTGGCAAAGCTGACGTCTCAGGGCCACTTCACCTTTGACCCCGGCTTTACATCAACCGCCTCATGCGAATCTAAAATTACGTTTATTGATGGCGAGAAAGGCGTTCTTTTGCACCGGGGCTACCCTATCGAGCAACTCGCAGAGCAATCCGACTACCTCGAGACTTGCTACCTACTTCTTAACGGCGAATTGCCGAACGCTGAAGAGAAAAAAGCCTTCGTGGATATGGTGACGAACCACACCATGGTTCATGAGCAAATTCGAACGTTCTTCAATGGCTTCCGTCGTGACGCTCACCCCATGGCAATCATGTGTGGCGTTGTAGGCGCGCTGTCGGCGTTCTACCACGACTCGACTGACATCTCGGACCCTTACCATCGTGAGGTTGCTGCATTCAGGCTGATTGCGAAAATGCCGACCATTGCCGCGATGAGTTACAAGTTCTCAATTGGTCAGCCCTTCATGTATCCGCGCAATGACCTCGATTACTCAGCTAACTTCCTGCATATGATGTTCGGCAATCCTTGCGAGCCTAGCGTGATTTCGCCAACCCTCGCACGTGCCATGGACCGCATCTTCCTGTTGCATGCAGACCACGAGCAAAATGCTTCCACATCAACGGTTCGCCTTGCAAGCTCATCGCAGGCAAATCCTTTTGCTTGTATTGCCGCCGGCATTGCAGCGCTCTGGGGCCCATCACATGGTGGCGCCAATGAGGCGGTTGTGAAGATGCTCGACGAAATCGGTGATGTATCCAGAATTGATGAATTTGTTGCCCGCGCTAAAGACAAGAATGATCCCTTCCGTTTGATGGGCTTTGGCCACCGCGTGTATAAGAACTTCGACCCGCGGGCGAAGGTCATGAAGCAGGCTGCCGACGAGGTGTTGGCTGAGCTGGGCATTCAGGATGAGAACCTTGAAATCGCTAAACGACTTGAAGAAATTGCACTCAGCGATCCCTACTTCATCGAGAAGAAACTCTACCCTAACGTCGATTTCTACTCGGGCATCATCCTCAAAGCGCTGGGAATTCCAACTTCTATGTTCACTGTGATCTTTGCCGTCGGACGTACCGTGGGCTGGGTCGCTCACTGGAACGAGATGATTGGCGGCACCTACCGTATCGGTCGTCCACGGCAGCTCTACACCGGCTATGAAGCTCGCGATTTTGTGTCTGTTGAGAATCGATAATGCAGACCGGTAATACCCGAGTAGTCATTTCGGGGGCGGGTCTCTTTACCCCTGCTGAGAGCGTGAGCAACCGCGAGCTGGTGGAGTCATTTAACGCTTGGGTTGATCACTACAATGCGGAGCATGCCGACGCGATCGCGGCGGGCGAGATGGAGCCTAAAGGTCACTCGAACGTCGAATTCATAGAAAAAGCCTCGGGCATTAAATCGCGCTTCGTCATGAATAAAGCGGGCATCGTTGATCCCATGCGCATGATGCCGAGGCTGGAGCCTCGCTCCAACGATGAACCCTCGGTTATGTGTGAAATTGGTGTCGCTGCGGCGAAACAAGCCATGGAACAGGCCAATGTCACTGCTGAGGATATTGACGCTGTTCTTGTCGCTGCATCAAATATGGAGCGCGCCTATCCTGCGATGGCCATTGAGGTACAAGCGGAGTTGGGCATTAAGGGTTTTGCCTTCGACATGAATGTTGCCTGCTCATCGGCCACCTTTGGCATTCAGCAGGCCTACGACATGGTTGTGTCAGGTAATGCCCGCCGCGTCCTGATGGTCAACCCGGAAATATGCACCGGACACCTAAACTTCCGCGATCGTGACTCGCACTTCATTTTTGGCGATGTTGCAACAGCTGTCGTGATTGAGTCAGCCGAGCATTGTAGATCAGACCACGCGTTTGAGATTTTGGATACCAAGCTGCAAACCATTTACTCAAACAACATTCGCAATAACTTTGGATTCTTGAACCGCGCGACCGAAGAAGGCGTGGGTCAAGTAGATAAGCTGTTTGTACAGGAAGGCCGAAAAGTCTTCCGCGAAGTGTGTCCTGCTGTTGCTGAGCAGATCACACAGCAGCTTGCCAAAATGGAAATCGAACCCGACTCGCTAAAGCGCATATGGCTGCACCAGGCCAATAAGAATATGAATGAGTTGATAGCGAAGAAGGTCCTAGGCCGTGAGCCTAGCGATGAGGAGTCACCGACGATCCTGGACGAATATGCCAACACGTCCTCCGCGGGATCTGTCATCGCCTTCAAGAAATACAACGAGGATTTCGAACCCGGTGATCTGGGCGTGCTCTCTTCATTTGGCGCCGGCTACAGTATTGGCTCTATTGTCCTGAAGCGGATCTAGCCGTTTAGATACTCAGCCAGAGCGCTCAATAAACGCGCCTGCTGGTGTTTTGTGCCCACCGTAATACGGACCCAAGGCAGCAGGTCATCGCTAGACCAGCTTCGGACGAGAATATTTTGGCTCTTCAAATACTCGGTAAACGCTACGCCCGTATGTTCAGGGTGTGACGCGAGGACAAAGTTAGCCTGGGACGGCAACACGGAGAAACCCAGCTGCGCGAGCCCTGCCGCCAGCTCGGCCCTATTTTCTTTCACGGCCGCTGACGCCTCGCTAAACCAGGCAGAGTCTGAAACCGCGGCGGTGGCGACGCATTGCGCATAAGCGTCAACAGGATACGAATTAAACGAGTCCTTTACTCGACGGAGTCCCTCCACAAGGTTGGCGTGTGCAAGCGCATAACCGACGCGCAAGCCTGCAAGCGCATGACTCTTGGAGAAGCTTCGGGTGATCAGCAAATTATCGTAATGGTTGATTAGGGAAACCGCGGACGCTGCACCAAAGCCAAAGTAGGCCTCATCGATTAGCACCAGACGATTGGGATTGTGTGCCACCAACCCCTCAATTGTTTCTAGTGGCAAGCTCAAACCCGTTGGCGCATTGGGATTGGGAAACACCACAGGACCCTCCCACGCCTTGAGTGCTTCAACATCAATCGAAAGATCAGAGTTCATGGGCACCTGATGTAATCCCTGCCCGAGCAACTTGGCCCATACTGGGTAGAAGGTATACGTCATAGCAGGCGCGGCAGGCACTTTATCGGTATCGGACAGGAAGGCGGTCCACGCAAACGCCAACACTTCATCCGAGCCATTTGTCACCAGTACCTGACTAGAAGAAACGTTATTCGCTTTGGCAATTGCCTCGGTTAGAAGCCGCGAGGTTGGGTCTGGGTAACGTCGCAAACGCTCGACATCTAATTGCTGGCCCGCCAACACTGCCTCTGGAGAAGGTGCGAGCGCATGCTCATTGGTATTTAGCTTGATAACGTCGCTGTTCTGCGCCTGCTCACCCGGTGTGTATGGCGAAAGACGCTGCAGCGTGTCTGACCAGAGGCGGTGCATGTATGACCCCAATAAAAACAATCGTGGATGGCCGTCGTCGACCGATATCAGCGATCCGCACGAGATGCTGCGCCGCAAGTATATCTAAAAACAGCCTCGCACATTTGCCTGAACCGACTACCCATCGATCATCAACGGTATCTGGCCGAGAAAAGCCGTCATGAACGAACAATTCCCTGACCACAGGCTGTCTTAGCACGACTTAGAGCAGCGTTTAGGGGCAACGTGCAGCTACCCCATACTGGCAGGTGCATGGGTATTTATCGGGTTGGTATTGGATCTCCGATACTAGGCTACTGTAAAGCCGCTTGCGTCCCCTTCTGATGGGGCTTGAAAACCATAGAAAATACCGAGCCCTGTCCATAAACACTGTCGATCAGAAGCTCTGCGTTGTGGCTGACGGCTACGTGTTTCACGATCGCCAATCCAAGCCCTGTGCCTCCCGTTGCCTGGCTTCGGCTCTTATCGACTCGGTAGAAACGCTCAGTCAGACGTGGAATATGCTGTGGCTTAATCCCCTCTCCCTCATCCCGAACGGTCAAGGTTGGAAAGCCCGCGTCTAGCTTCCACTCTACGGTGACAAGATCGTCATGACCGCTGTACTTGAGCGCATTAACAACCAAATTGCTCACTGCACTGTGGAGTTCGGTTGCATCACCCAAAATGACATCATCGTGTTCTAAATGCGTATCGATTTTACGTTCCGGGTAGGCGGCTCTCAGATCTTCTATGATCTCCGCGACCAGATCCGTCATGTAAATGGGAAGCGTCTTATCGGCGCCCTCAATCGTTTCAATTCGTGACAACCACAATAGGTCCTTTAAAAGCACCTCCATGCGAACCACTTGCATATCCATTTGAACCAATGGACGCTGAATCTTCGAGACGAGTTCCGAATCCAGCGACTGAAGGTTTTCAACGTAGCCTTTGAGTACCGTCAAAGGCGTCCGCAATTCATGTGAGACGTTACCCACAAAGTCGCGACGCATCATCTCGAGCTTGTACTGCTCGGTGATATCTTTGATAAAAATCAGTTTGTCGCCGCCACCAAATGTGGACACCTCCACTTGCAGGCATCGCTTTTGTTCACTCGACGGTGGAATACGGAGCGGGACTTGGTAGTCGCCCACCGCCAAATAATCTGAAAAATTGGGTAGACGCATCTTACTCACCAGCGGTCTACCCTCATCCTTATCGAGACTAATCCCCAATAGACTGCCCGCCGAGTCATTCATCCACGCAATGTTGCCCCATGGATCGGTGATGATCGCCGCATCGCGCATCGATTTCAGTGAGTCCTGTAGATAATGCAGTGACGACTCGAGACGACCCTGTGCTTCCGCACTTTGGCTCTGGAGACGATGAATATAATCGAACAGCAGCCCCCAAACACCGGCCGCCTGAGGAGGCTCCTCAGCAACTTCCGATAACCACTGCTCAACCCGAAACATCTGGTAGCTCCAGTAGAGAAGCACAACCATCAAAGCTACGAGTAAGCCGCTAGCGATACTTCCAAAATAGAAGCCCAAGGCCGCGCCAACGCCCAGAATGGTAAGCACTCGAAAGAGTGCCAGCCACCAATGCTTCAGAAAGGTCACTCGGAGACCACACCTTTGGCTGAGAAACGGTAGCCTGTTCCTCTAACGGTCTGAATGAGATCGCTGTAGTCGTGAACGCCGCCCTCAAGTGCCTTTCTCAGACGTCTGATGTGCACATCGACGGTGCGTTCTTCGACATAAACATTGGCACCCCACACGTGATCAAGTAGCTGATTTCGCGTGTAGGCACGCTCCGGGTGGGACATAAAGAACTGAAGCAAATTGAATTCGGTGGGACCCATTTCAATCGGCGAATTGGCCACAAAGATACGACGACTATCGACATCGAGAACTAGCTCGCCGACCTCCAGTCGGTCGCGCTGTTCGCCCCCAACGCTTCTACGCAGTAGCGCCTTGATCCGGGCAATCAGCTCGCGCGGTGCAAAGGGCTTGGTTACATAATCGTCCGCGCCCGCGTCAAGGCCTTGGATGACGTTATCCTCGGCTACCTTCGCCGTCAACATGATCACAGGTATCTCGGAGGTGGTGTCGTTTTTCTTTAGGCGTCGCAACAGCTCAAGGCCGCTGCCACCAGGAAGCATCCAATCCAGTAAGACAATCGCTGGTCGCTCATCCACAATTAGGCGATGCGCGTCTTGAATGTTCTCTGCCTCCAGACATTCAAAATCAGCGATTTCAAGCGCCATTCGCAACATATCGCGAATAGAGAATTCGTCATCAACAATAAGTACTTTTTTCGACACCATCGAGAAACACCTTCCCCACCGTCACCGCTGTATGACACTCAAATGACAATAAAATTTAATGACATTAACGTGACATTAAAATGACGGCGATTAAAACCAATCGAACCATCCCTTCCTTTTAAACTCATCCTGACATGAGGCCAGTTGTCGGTTATACGTAGATGCGCGCCGATCGACTTTCTTCGCGACCTCAACTAACCATGGTTTTGAGCGATACGTTCCTCGTTTGTAGCCGCCGTGTCCCTCGTGATAGTTGAGGTAAAGTCTAAACGCATCATCTTTGGCAATCCCATTGATCTGATAAGTGGTGTGGTTATACCAACCAACGAAATCAATGGCGTCCTCGAACTTATCGCGATCGGCGCCGTGGTTTCCCGATTTACGCTTGTACCAGTCCCAGGTGTCATTCTTTGCTTGCGAGTAGCCGTACGCATCGCTCGCGCGAGGTCCCGGAATAATGCCCCAAATTTTCGTTCTGGGCGGCTTTGCACCGGCAACAAACCGCGACTCCTGGTGCATGAAGGCCATCATAATAGAAATAGGCGCACCCCATCGCTCTCTGGCGTCTTTCGCATCTGCGTACCAGCCATCCTTTTCACGGAAAATATCGCAAATGTTATCGAGCTTATCCGGAGGCGATGTCGTGCATCCGCCAACCAACAGTATCAAACTAACGACCAGGACGACTCTTTCACTGAAACTCATTGCTCTGCCTCCGCTAATAAGCGCATGAAATCATTTTCATCGACGACCTTCACGCCTAGCGATTCCGCTTTACTCAATTTAGAGCCTGCGCCCGGTCCCGCCAGTAATACATCGGTTTTTTTACTGACAGAGCCCGCTGTCTGACCGCCAAGTCGACGTATCGCAGCCCCTGCCTCATCACGAGACATGGCCTCTAGTTTTCCGGTCACAACCCAGGTCTGCCCCGCCAAAAGGGCCTTCAGTGCCACCTGCTCCTCAGGTAGCGACCAGACAATGCCCGCATCAATAAGCCGACCGACCAACTCCCTATTCATGTCTTTCGCGAAAAAGCGATGGATATGGGACGCCACCACGGGGCCAACGTCGTTCACTTCCTCCAATGATTCAACCGACGCCGTCATGATCATTTCCAAATCAACAAAGTGAGTCGCCAGTGCCCGGGCCGTCGCTTCACCCACTTCCCGAATGCCCAATGCGTACAGGAATCGCGGTAACTCTGTCGCTTTACTACCCTCAATGGCCTCAATCGCCTTCACCGCTGATTTATGACCCATTCGATCAAGTGCTGCGAGCTGCTCAACCGTTAATCCATACAAATCCGCAATGTCAGACACCAAGCCTTGATCAAATAGCTGGTGCAACAGCTTTTCACCGACCCCATCGATATCCATCGCTTTACGGGACACAAAATGCTCGAGGGCGGCCTTTTGCTGTGCGGGGCAAGCGAGACTGTTTTCACATCTTATGGCTGCCTCATCAAGGTCCCGTGTGAGAGTCGCACTGCAATCTGGACACTCGTCAGGGAACGTCACTTTGGGCAAATCACCCTCTCTTCGATCATCCAGGGCCTTAACGATCTGAGGTATCACGTCACCCGCTCTGCGCACGATGACCTGGTCACCGATACGAACATCCAGTCTGGCGATTTCATCAGCGTTGTGAAGCGTGGCATTACTGACCGTCACACCCCCTACGAAAATCGGCTTGAGTCGTGCAACCGGTGTAATCGCGCCCGTCCTGCCCACTTGGAAGTCCACATCAAGTAGCGTGGTAACCTCCTCTTGTGCAGGAAACTTTCGCGCAATTGCCCACCGCGGTGCGCGAGACACAAAACCAAGCGCCGATTGCTGCTCGAAGTCGTTTACCTTGATGACGACCCCATCTATATCGACCTCTATCTCATCGCGCGCCTCTAGAATTCGCTCTACGAATGCCTCCGCGGCCTGCCAACCGTCAACCACTTCTGTCAGCTTCGAGGTTTTAAAACCAATCCGGCTTAAATAGCTCAACGTTTCACTATGTGATCCCGGCAGGCTTCCACCCTCAACATGACCGACCGAGTACGCCATAAAGACCAGTGGCCGGGTGGCGGTAATCCGCGGATCAAGCTGTCGCAAGCTTCCGGCAGCGGCATTGCGCGGATTCTGAAAAACTGGCTCCCCTAAGCTCGCCTGCTTTTGATTCATACGGTGGAAAGCCGCTCTCGGAATGACCACTTCGCCGCGCACCTCCAGCATCGCCGGATAGTCGTCACCCTGCAATCGCAACGGTACCGTCTCCATAGTCCTCGCGTTATGGGTAATATCTTCGCCGGTGGTGCCATCACCGCGTGTGGCGGCCCTAACAAGAACACCATCCTCGTAAAGGAGGCTCATCGCAACGCCATCGAGCTTGGGTTCGCAACAGAAGGTCAAAGCGCTTAATCCGAGCTTGTTGGCATTCCGCTCTTCAAAAGCCTCAAGATGATCCCCACTAAATGCATTATCAAGGCTCAACATCGGCACCTTGTGACGCACACTAGTGAACTGATCCAGGGGTTTGTCGCCGACCCGTTGAGTGGGCGACGTGGGCGAGATCAAATGCGGATGAGCCGTCTCTAACTCACGGAGCCGACGAAGTTCACGATCGTACTCCGCATCGCTGGCCAAGGGGTTAT
>CAJWQE010000021.1 GCA_913045375.1 uncultured Halieaceae bacterium
CACCGGTCGCTAATACTTCATTTCCCTGCATTCGCTACATTTGCAGGTCCGTGGCCAGAGATCGATTAACGCAGGATATGCAGTGAAAACTGACTTTTTTGAAATCGGGTCCAGAGGCAGCACGCCGCTCAGAGAGCTGCTGGCCTCGCTCACTACCTTTGCCACTATGGCTTATGTTCTTGCGGTGCATCCCATGATCATGGCAGACGCCGGTATGGACCGGGCCCAAGTCATCACCGTGACGGCCCTGGTGGCCGGATTGGCTTCCATCCTGATCGGCCTTATGGCCAATGTGCCGATCGCGCAGGCGCCTGGCATGGGCTCCAATGGCCTCGTCGCCTACACGCTGGTGCTGGGCATGGGCGTACCCTGGCAGGGAGCCCTAGGACTCGTGTTCTGGAGCGGCGTCTTCTTTCTGCTGCTTACCGTTACCGGCATTCGCAAGATCCTGTTGGACGCCTATCCTAGCGACCTCAAGCGGGCCCTGACCGCCGGTATTGGCCTGTTCATAATGTTCATCGGCCTGAAGTCAGCTGGTATCGTGGTTGCCGCGCCAGAGCCAATTCTTTTAAAGCTCGGCAGCTTGTCAGAACCCGCTGTCCTGCTGGCTCTGGCTGGCATTCCACTAACCGCGGCCCTGCTTGCCTTGGGGGTGCCGGGAGCGATACTAATCGTGATTCTGGCTCTGACGTTTGTCGCCTTCTCGATACCCAGCGGCTCCGAGACGCTAGCTGCGCCCCCTGCTCAATGGCTGGCTGCGCCGGCTGCAATCGACCAACTGTGGTTGGCACTGGACCCTGGCTATCTATGGCGGCACCTAGGTGCAGCTTTTCCAGCCTTGCTATCACTCCTGTTCATTGATCTGTTCAGTTCACTGGCTGCCGCCAATGCGGTATGCCAGCGCGCGGGACTGACTGACGACGAGGGCAACATGCTGCGCCCGATGCGGATACTGTCCGCTGACGCCCTGGCCACCATGGGCGCCTCGCTGGCGGGCACCACCACAACCAATGTTTACGGAGAGTCGGCGGCGGGGGTGGAAAGTGGTGGCCGAACAGGCCTTGTGGCGATTCTGGTGGGCTTGCTGTTCTTGCTGGCCATGTTTACCCATCCGCTGCTCGCCATAATCCCGCCACAGGCCGTGGCACCAGCGCTGGTCGTGGTTGGCCTGATAATGTTCAGCGAAGCCGCGGATATAGACTTTTCCGATCGGGTTACCGGCGCCGCGGCTGCCTTGACCGTCCTGCTTATGGCACTTACCTCCATCAGCAACGGCATGGCCATTGGGCTCATCGTTTATGTACTGGCTATGTCTTTGGTCGGACGGTGGCGCTCTGTGCACTGGATGGCTTACCTGCTAGCCTCAAGTTTCGCACTGTATTTCCTGCTGCGTTAGCTTTCCTGTGAAGAAGATCGGCTAGAGACCATGCAGATACCAACCATCAGTTTGGCGTCAAGGGACGCGACGCGGCTCGCC
Source organism: uncultured Halieaceae bacterium (assembly GCA_913045375.1). Taxonomy (GTDB): domain Bacteria; phylum Pseudomonadota; class Gammaproteobacteria; order Pseudomonadales; family Halieaceae; genus Luminiphilus. Next base: position 1,478 of record CAJWQE010000021.1, read on the forward strand.
AATCTCGAGACCGCTCTTACTGATACAGGCTTTATGTTACTCAGCGATACCGGTATCGAAGAAGCACAGATCAGCGCTGTATTTGAGGCGAGTCGAAGTTTTTTCCAGTGCTCCGACGAGTTCAAACAGCGCTTCCGTTATCACGGTGCCACAGATAACTTCGGTTACCAGTCTGTGGGTATGGAATCACTGGACCCCGACCGTCCACCGGATCTGAAGGAGGCGCTTACGGTACGCAACCCCTCTGCGCGTCGCGACGCAGACTGGCCCTCGGCAGGTCTCCGCGACCTGATACTCGACTTTTACCAGCGATGCTTGGTCGTGGCCCACAAACTGCAGGGCGACACCGCGACGTTACTGGACCTACCCCGTGATTACTTTCATTCACGCATCACTGGCGAGAACGTAACATTGAGACTGCTGCACTACCCGCCACTGGCCGCCCGGGAGTCCGGGCAACTTGGTGCCGGCGCGCATACGGACTACGGGCTGCAAACCCTCCTGTTTCAGGACCAGGTAGGTGGTTTGGAGGTCTTGGGGCAGCAAAGCGACACCTGGATACCTGTGGCGCCCCGTGCTGGTGAGATCGTCGTAAACACGGGTGATCTGATGGAGCGCTGGACCAACGGCCGCTTCCGCTCCACCTGTCACCGGGTGCAACCGCAAACAGGTACTGGCGACCGCTATTCACTGGCCCTGTTCCTGGACCCGGATGATACTGTCGAGGTGTCGTGTCTGCCGAGCTGCGTGTCAGCGCGGAATCCTGCCCGCTACCCCCCAACGACGGCCGGAGAACACATTCTCGCCAAGTTGCGGGCCAGTCACCGTTGATCTCTAATGACGCAACCCGCCATTACTGAGGAGTCAAAGAGATGGAAATTGAAGGTGGATGTTATTGCGGCAGGGTCCGCTACCGTTTTGAGGGCGAACCGGGGCCAGCGATGCAATGCCACTGTAGGGAGTGCCAGTACATTACCGGCGGGAATCCCAACGTATTCGTCATGATTCCCGAGTCCGGGCTTCAATTTATTCAAGGTGAGTTGAGCTCATTCAAGCGCACGGATATTGAAAGTGCTGTGACTCGACACTTCTGCCCGAAATGCGGCACCGCCGTCGGCACCACCGCACCCGGCGCCCCCGGTGTTTTCGTGATGAAAGTGGGCACGATGGATGACGCCGCATTCTTTCAACCTGACATGGCGATTTTTGCCAAGGATGCGATGTCTTTTCATCACATCCCCGACGACATCCCAAGCTTCGAGGAACTGCCCCCGGGTTTGTAATATGAAAGCTGAACTTCAAGAAGTGATGAATATGCTGCGCAAACTGCAAGGTGCTATCGACTTCGGCAATGCACCCGTGGCTGAGCGGGAAGAACTTGCCAATGATGTGACCGACATCATGGATGCCCTTTTTGACGCGATGAAGAAGTTACCCGACGACTAGCCAAAACAAGCACTTGCAAACGTATCTTCGAATGGAGGCTCGGGTCGGAATCGAACCGGCGTAGACGGATTTGCAATCCGCTGCATCACCACTCTGCCACCGAGCCATATCGGAGCGTGAACTCCAAAGAAGCGCGAAGTATACAGACTTCGCTTAGTTTGTCATTACGGTTTGCGGGTTTTAACCCGCGAGACGACGCTGGTAATTCCCTTGCGTACGGGTTGCATGAGCGATCCATTGGTCCTCAGTGCATCGTGCCGCGTGCTCGGAAGAGATCTCGGCAGAATCGATGCCAAGCTTCAACGCCATGGGAAACTGATCGGGCACAAGAGGCCCCGAAGCTCGAATATGGCCGCTGTAACCGCGTAACCGAAGCTGTCGACCCAAAGTTAGAAAACGACCATCGGCGCAACTCCCGAAAACAATGCGAATAGCTGATGATTTCAAAAGCGCATCTAGGTCATCCGATTCAATGGATGCGTCGATATCAACGAACTCCAATACCTCACCAGTGTCGAATCGCCCTTGTTTATTAATTACAACAGTCACGCAACGTGCTCCGAGCTTGCAATGATATTGGGACGATTGTGTAATCCACACTCGAGTTTAGATTGACCACGCCACCGCCCCGCGCGGGCATCCTCCCCCGCCCTAACGGCACTTGTACACGGCGCACAACCAATGGAGAAATACCCGTTAGTTGTCAGAGGATGGTCAGGTAGCTCATACCTAGCCTTATAAGCCGCCACATCGCTCTGACTCCAGTCAGCTAGGGGATTGAGTTTAAGCTTCCCACGAGCTTCATCAACTTCGACGATGGATACCGATGAGCGTGTCGACGCCTGATGACGGCGCTGACCGGATATCCACGCGTCGTTCATGCGTAAATGCCGGTCAAGGACTGATACTTTTCTCAGCTGACAACAACTATCAGGGGCACTCAGGTGCAAACGTCGCTGCGCATCGAGGCGCTTCACCGCAATAGGATCCACCGAGGCAGTGCGTACGTTGGTTAAGCCAAAAACCTCAGTTAGGCGATCTCGGTATGACAGTGTCTCTGAAAAGTGAAATCCAGTATCCAGAAAGACGATTTGCGCACTCGTGTCGAGCCTGCTCACCATGTGTAAGAGCACGGCACTGTCCGCACCAAAACTCGATACCAATGCCGGATTTTTAATGAAAGCATTCCCCGTCAATATTTCCGACAGTACCTCATGTGCTGCTAGATGCTGCCACAGGCCCGACAATCGCTCAGCAATGGATGTTAGGCGTGTCAATTCCAATCGACTAGGCTGCCTGATCGACGACATACAGCGCCTCCTGAAACGGCACTATGCCCAACCGCTTCACAGTCTCAGCGAATGTTTCTCCCTCGTGGAGTCGTAGCGCCAGGTAAGCATCAATCAAGCGATCCAACGCGGGCATCAGCTCATCAACATTGAACCCACGCCCCATCTTTTCGCCAATTGCCGCATCATTCCCAGCACTACCGCCCAGAGTGATCTGATAGTTCTCTACGCCAGCCTTGTCCAAGCCAAGGATGCCGACATGACCCACGTGGTGATGCCCGCAGGCATTGATACAACCAGAGATTTTGATCTGCATGTGCCCTATTTCAGCTTCCCTACGGGCGTATCGCAGAGCAATATCCTGGGCAATTGGAATTGACCTGGCTGTCGCCAGTGCACAGTAGTCCATGCCGGGACAAGCGATAATGTCAGATATGAGGCCAATGTTGGCAGTCGCTAAACCAATCGACTTCAAAGTTCGGTAGATAATGGGCAGATCAGCTTGCGCCACATGCGGTAACACAATGTTTTGCTCATGACTGATCCGAAGCTCGTCGTGGGCGAAACTCTCAGCGAGATCAGCTATTGCCCGCATTTGATCTGATGTCGCATCCCCGGGCGTGTCACCATGGCCTTTTAAACTGATTGTTACACTGGCGTAGCTTGGAAGCTTGTGGGGAGATACATTTCGTTCAACCCACTCACGGAAACCGATGTCACCATCCAGGGCATCGAAATAACTTTCTTGGGACTTCTCCACGTAATGTGGTGGCGCGAAGTTCTTTTGAATATCACCTAGCACAGCAAGATCTTGCCCATTAAATGCTGCTCGCAGACGCTGGAACGCCTCGTCCACCCTCGCCCGGAACGCATCGATACCCATGGCACTGACGGTGATTTTGATTCGTGCCTTGTATTTGTTATCTCGCCTTCCCGCGAGGTTATAGACAGAGAGCACCGCCTCCAGGTAAGGCAGAAGATCTTCTGCGGGCAAGCGGTCCACAAGTTCTTGGCCGATGATGGGGGTTCGCCCTAGACCACCACCAACAAAGACCTTAAACGCAATCCGGCCCTCATGCTCAACCAACTGTAGCCCAATGTCGTGTGCTCGAATGACCGCGCGATCCTCAACGGCCCCCGTAATGGCAATTTTGAATTTTCGGGGCAAGAACTGAAATTCGGGATGATCAGTTGACCACTGGCGGATCAGTTCTGCATAAGGTCTCGGATCGGCAACCTCATCAAGCGCAGCGCCCGCAAACTGATCCGTCGTCACGTTTCGAATGGTGTTACCACTCGTTTGGATCGCGTGCATATCGACGTCGGCAAGCGCATCTAAAATATCCGGGGTATCGACTAACCGTGGCCAATTGAATTGGATGTTCTGTCGAGTAGTAAAGTGTCCATAGCCCTTATCCCACTTATCCGCGATATAGGCTAACTGGCGCATCTGACGGCTCGACAGCGTGCCGTAGGGTATGGCAATGCGCAACATGTATGCGTGAAGCTGTAAATAAACCCCGTTCATTAGACGCAGGGGCTTGAACTCATCCTCAGTTAAGGCGCCATCGAGACGACGCTGCACCTGATCCCGATACTGCTCGACACGCTCGCGGACAAAGGCACGATCAAACTCTTGATAGTTGTACATTACGCAGCGACCTCTGTGTCTTGAACGGCCTGCTTACCGTGAAAGTAGTTGCTCGGACCTTTGTGACGAAAACTTTCGCGATAATGCCGGGGAGTCACAGCCGCATCATTGCTTACCTCGGCTAAATACGCGCCGACGACGACGGCCTCGCTAAATGCTACCGCTAGTTCGCCTTCAGCCTCATCGAGCGCATTAAACACTTTGGCAGCGCTCAGTTCAGGTGACCATCGATGTGCCGGGTCGAGATAAACAACCTCCCCTGTCAATAAATCGTTAGCCGTGATTACAACCGGCGCTTTAATACGAGCCATGGGTCGCCTCCTTAACTTTGGACACGCTGGAAACTTCGACTCTCCTGTCTTGCCCGATACCAACAAAAATAATGAGTGGACCGTTCCAGCTGTCATCGTCTAAGCGCTGAGCAAAACTAGATAGAGTCGTCGTAAACCGTCGCTCTTCAGGTCTTGAAATATTTTCAACACAAGTAACGACGAGATCCTGATCGGCGCCCGCCATCAGTAAACGACCTTGCAAAAAACTGGCTGATTTACGGCCCATATAAATGGCAAGTGCCTGCCCAGAACGAACGAGTTGCCGCCAGTCATGCTCGGCATAACCCTTTGCATCGTGTGCAGTCATGAACGTGATACTGGAATTACGATCACGCCGCGTCAGCGACTGCTTTAAAGATGCGGCACCAGCCGATGCGGAGGTAATGCCCGGCACCACGGAGCTCTCAATGCCATACTCGGAGAGCGCAGCCAACTCTTCATCAAGACGGCCAAATACGGAAGGATCTCCCCCCTTTAAGCGAACGACCTTGAGACCAGCTTGTGCCTCACGAACCAGATGCTCGTTAATAACGTCTTGCGTTACGTGCGCTCCAAAGCCCTTTTTGCCTACATTGATGAACTTCGCCTCACGACGGGCTAACTCCAGCACACCCTTACCAACTAATCGGTCGTAAATGATTACCTCCGCCTCATGGATTAACCGGCGGGCCTTTAGCGTTAAGAGCTCCGGATCACCGGGACCTGCACCCACAAACGCTACTGAGCCCTGCTCTGGCTCCAATCGCAGGTGGCGCTCTAGCAGCACTTCGAATTCCTGTTGGATCACCTCATCTGAGTTCTCCGCCAACAGGCGCTCTGGTTTGAACGCGTCCCGCCAAAACTTTCGGCGCGCCAATCCCTCGGGGAGCGCCCGCACTCGCGCCCTGAACGCGTTTGCAAGGCGCGCAAAACGCCCTAGGTCAGCAGGAAGCATTGCCTCGATGTCAGCTTTAATCTGACGAGCCAATACCGGGGCTGAGCCCTCCGTGCCAATAGCGACAACGACAGGATCTCTATCCACGATCGCAGGGGTGATGAAATCACAGGCGTCGGTGCGATCTAGCACATTTACGAGTGCACCCTTCTCTCTCGCCGAAACGGCAATTTGATCGTTAACATGGTCGCTGTGATGCGCTGCATAGACGAGAGCTACGTCTTTAAAGTCGCCCAATTCCGGAAGACCAGCGCGGAGCGTTATAGCGCCCGATCGCGCCCATGCCTCCGTCTGCTCGCTTGGATTGTCAGCAAAAACTGTCACGCATGCTGATGTTTTCAGGACACCTCTGCATTTGGCATCTGCCATCTGACCATCGCCAACTATCACTACATGGCGGTCCCGGGCTGCTAAAAATACGGGGAGAAACTCCATTACTCGCTACCTCTCGTCACAGGCGCGCGATATTAGAAGAAAGTTCTATTTGAATGTGCTTATAACTAAAAAATAAGAAAAATATTTTGACTTTCTGCATAAATTACGTATATTTTTCTGCTGTCTGCCACATTTAAAGGATGTAAACAATGGATGCCATTGACGCGGCCATTCTCAGGCTTGTGCAAAACGATGCAACGCTATCCCTTGATGACATTGCATCCGCCGTTGGGGCTTCAAAAACGCCCGTTTGGAATCGCCTCAAACGACTGAAAGAAGAAGGCATTATTCGACGCGAAGTTGCGATCGTGGATCCTGACAAAATAGGGCTCGAGGCCTGTTTTTTTGTGTTGGTTAAGACAAGTGAACACGACGGTGATTGGCAGGCACGGTTTCTCTCCGCATTAAAAGAGCGGACCGAGGTCATAGAAGCGCACCGGTTAGCCGGCGAAATTGACTATCTACTCAAGGTACAAGTACCAAATCCGCGAGCATACGACCGTTTCTATCAAAGCCTAATCTCAGAGGTCAAAGTCTTTAACGTAACGGCACTACTCTCGATGGAAGAGCTCAAGTACACAACCGCCCTGCCACTATAGAGCTTCGATAACGCGTAAGAGCGGCATCGTCCAAGGCCCAAAGAGAGTCTCGCGAAATGATAAATTACGACCTCAGTAGAGAGGTGATGGACCCCCGCTACGCATTCTTATCAACCGAAATACTGGAGTCGACCCGTTGCCAAGTCACAAAATGCCGGCTGCCGCTTCCGATAAATGGCCTGCAAATCCATGACGTCGATCATCACATGAATACGACGGAGGGCCGCTACTGACATCTTACAAGCGGTATAGATGGTCGTATTAGAACTGCGCCTGTAGTACTCCACCATACGGGCCATCTCTTCATCGCTCACTCGTGTCTCGGAGACGGGCAACTGTGCCCTCGACCTAGAGAGGCTTGGAAATGCCAATATATGGGAGGCTAGGCGAATATATGCGGCTGGATGGTGTTCCATCAGCCGACGGGCAACCGACTTTTTCATAGCGCCTTTCGGCGGGCGGCCTTTGAGCTCAAGCGCATCGACAAGATCATCATGCCCCAACTTTCTCAACGATAGCTTGACGATTCGGGACCGATCTTCTGTCGTGGATAGAAAATCACAAACCGACTCTTCGCTGGTTAACTCAGCTGCACTTTCCTTGAGCACTAATTCAAAGCCACGCATCTGGCGACGGTTTGTCTTTACAAACTCGTGATAAGCGGATTCACCTAGAACTTCAGCTGTCAGCCACTGTGTCAAAAGTGCGACACTCCAAAAAAGAGACGATTGCGTCACAAGATGGCATATAAATGTGACAAAAAAAATAGCTGGATGTGTCGTCTGGCGAGATTGCAGCGCCTAACGTTGGCTAAGCACCGCCGTCGTGGTCGTTTTGCTGCGCCGCAATCGAAACGGACCCCACAGCGACTCCACAACTACCGCATAGCGCAACATCGTTAATCCCCCGCTTTGACATGGCGTAGGAAACTGGTTCACCGCACTCCTGGCAATTGGACTCTGATGCAAGCCGAGATGAAAAGATGCCAATCGCCAGCCAGAGGGCCAGTAGCGCGAACAGCGCGACAATGAATAGATCAGCAGACATGGCGAATATAGTAAAAAGAAACGAGGCGGCCTGCTACTTGTATTCACTGGCCCATACGCACACCCACGCCAAAAAAGCGGCGATCGACATACCTACAAAAAACATCACGGTACCAAAATCCATTGGAACTGCCTCAGATGCTTCACTCTTTTATAAAGATTAGATCCTCCACACCGGAGTTCAATTGAATTCGGATCAGAGTGTGAACCAGCTCAAATAGATTTATGCTAGACCTTGAAGTCTAGTTGCTTCTGATCCCTCGACTGCCGACCAACACGGCTGCCAACGTCAACCCGGCGATTGTTCCACCAAAATGCCCCATAACCGCAACAAGCTCCACCGAACCGCTACTTACCAGGGTCTCCCCCCTGAACGCCTCTACAGAGACCTTCAACAGCAAACCACAGAGTACAATCAAGGCAAAGCGATCCTGTGCAACCGCAAGATACAGCATGCTGGCAGCCAACAGTCCATGAAGTGCTCCTGACAATCCGCGAGTCTCCGCAACGGTGATCGACATATACGGTGGCTGTCCAAGTACATGCTCAGCAAGCACGGCCCCAAAGAGCCCGAAAACTAGAATTACTGCGAACTGGGGGCCTGACATACACCGTCGGGCCAGCAATCCAATAAGGATTAATCCAAGAAGATTCAACAGAAGATGACGCGTGTTTTCGTGGATAAAATTGGCGGTAAACAGCTGATACCAGTGAAAATTATCGCGCTGATAAACCAGTGGGTATTGCCATTCGACAGGAGACCACGCCAACAGTATGGCGAGGCTCGTAACTAACCCAACCAGTGCATCGAGGCTCTTAAACTGCATAACTAGGGACCTGACTCCACAGCACAAAAGCAAATAACCCACTAGCCCCCGTTGAGAGGGGCTAGCGGGACGCGCTTATGCCACCTTCGTCAGAAAACGGCGTCGGCGCAGCCCTAGCAAGGTCACCAGTCCCAGTATTAACCAGTCGAGGGAACCGCCTGAGCTGGGCTTGTTCTGGACCGTAATGGAGAACGGTGTCGATACATTCACTACACCGTCACTCACAATAACGTCGAAGCGCAAAGTCTCGGTGGCACTCACCTTCGGCGTTGTAATGGTTGCCGATGTGAGCGTTCGCCCCGAAATACTGGCCGGCGTGCCCGAGATCTGCGTCCACGAGTAGGTGTAGTTTTCGCCCACGGCCGAATTGGTAACGGTAACCGTCGCGGCGACAGGCTCACCCTCTTGCACAGAGGACTGATCCAATGAGACCGAAGTCGTAGGTGCAATGTTGACCGCAGTTAAGGTGTATTCCTCCACTGTGGCATCCACACCATCACTAACCGAAACGTTAAAGACCAACGTCTCCGTTTCCTGAGCGATACGCGGCAGTGTCACCGCGAGATTGGGGGTGCTCTGCCCCGTCAGGGTTGCTGAGGTACCGCTGACTTGTATCCACTCGTAGGTGTATTCATCGTCCTCAGCACCGTTGGTTACCTCTACAGCAATAGCTGCTGCCGAGCCCTCATCAAGTGCGCCCTCGCTACCGGAGAGAACTAGCTCTGGTGGGATATTGGTTACCTCGAGCGAGAACCGCTCGGTGACCACACCACCTGACCCATCATCTACCGTGAAGTCAAAGACCAGTATTTCCGTATCCTTAACTCTGGGGGAAGTAATGGTCACATCAAGCGTATCTGCACCTGTAAGCTCCGCCTCTGGACCAGAGACCTGAGCCCAACTGTAGGAGAGCACATCCGTGGTGTTGCGGTCTGTTGCCGTTGCAGAAACCTGAACGGACCCACCCTCTTGCGTGCTATCGCCAGTCCGATCTAGGGCCACTCTCGGTAGGCTGTTATCGCAGACAACGGAATCTCCTGCGACAGTTTCGAAGAGCATAGGTGACGCAATGTTGGTGACGGTCACATTGTCTATCCACCACCCGTACTCAGAGACTGAATAATCAGACGCGATGCGGAATCTGAAACGCACCGTTGAACCGTTCAGCGCGGAACCGAAGCTAATCGTTTCCCGCACACCCTCGAAGCCGTCCGGGTCGCTTCGACCTGTAAAGGCTGGCCGGCCTGAGAGCGCGGACTGATTAAACGCCAACAAGGTGCTTGGATAACCAATCGCAAACTCACCGCCAGCCTCCGATGCATCTTGCCAATCACCACCGTCGATACTGACTTCAACAACGCCGCCATCCCAATCCGCTTCTATCCAGTAGTAGTGCCAAAAGCTAATCGAAAAATCGTCGCCCTCGCCCACCGCAATTTCAATGGTTTCAGCAGCGACATCTGTCGGGTAAGGGTTATTGAGCAAGAGCATGATACGGCTACCCAAGGGCTCAGGCGTAAACTGTTGGAAGAAGCCCACGTTTACCGTATCGACCCGCTGCGTACCCTCGGCCGGAGATGATTCCTCGTAAAGCACTTGCTCTTCAAAGGTCGCAAAGAAACTTCGGTCCTCCATATCCTCTACGGCCTGATCACCCACCAAAGGCCGCGGAGCAAAGTCATAGTTGACCACTGTGCTCAATTGAATCGGTGCCGGTTCAACCGTGTCATCACCAGTTTCGACCTCAAGGAACTGCAGTTCCATGGTCAAGGTGTCCGCCGTGCCCGCCGAATTCAAAACAACCTTCAGCTCTGGACTAGAAACGGTCTCAAACAGGTCTAGATTGCTGAATTCCACCAGACCATCGTTCTCAATGGTGACATCATGGTTGCTTGTGACCACGGCCTGCGCGCGAACAGTGGCCAGGAACTCCGAACCGGCATTACTCACATCAAATGAAATGGTGCCCGTCTCGCCAACGTCGAGCACGCCATCGCGTGAGCAGAAGCCGGCATCCAACCCATCAAAGTCTTTTTCTAACTCAAAGTTTGTCGTCTCGTAGGTCGATAGCTGACTTAAGTAAGATTCCGTCACTCCTGACAATGGATACGCCCCGCGGGCTGGTGAGACCGCCCCCAAGCCCATACCGCGTCGAGCAAAAGCTTCTAATGCCATGACATAGTCATCACGTTCGTTGGCGTACATCGCCGCTAGAATGGCATCCCTCGCTTCTGTGTAAGTTGGTGCTATCGGCGTCATCTTGTAACCCGCGACAAGGTAATCTGCCATGCGGCTTTCGGCCTCGTCGAAGTCATACGTATTCAGAAGCCTGACATATACATCCCACAGCACCGCTGCCCACATCTCACCTGCCGCGTGAGGTGACCCGTTTGAGGTGGGGCTCAACCCGTCAGGCTGAGCACCATCTTGAATATGTGTAAACGTCAGCGGGTTTGTCGCCATATCAACTGTATAGGGTGCGCGCCGAACCGAATTTGTGAAATTCGCTACGTGCGTGCTTACGGTGTATCCGCTTTCAAAATTACTATTGCCCTCGATGAGCGAGTGAGATTCTCTGAGCATGAACATGAGTGCGTGAAAATCACTCCAGCCCTCACCCATCGCACGTCCCTGGAAGTTCACCAGACCAGCCGCATTTCCTACGAGGCGGTTCTGAATGTAGTGGCCCCACTCGTGCGCAATGATGCCGTTGTCAAACGTTGAGTCTTTCAGCGCACCGTTTGAGAAAAGGTCTGCAGAGACGACCTCTGAAGCGTCCAAAAGCGCCTCCACGGACGCAATGTCACCAGCCGATACACCCACTGTTGGCACAACATCGGGCTCGACATCACCAAACAGCACGTACTCGTTATCCGCGACCACGACAACCATACCAATGGCACCGGCGGCCAGCGCGTTAGCAGACTGCGTCACATAGTCGCAATCAGGGACTGTTGAAGTGGGTACCAAAAGAATATTTCCCGCGACATCCTCGACGTTTACTAAAGTCTGACAGGCATCATCGTCGGTGCCACCATCGGAGGTAACCGTGTCACTGCCGCGAACAATATTGGCGCTCAGTGTTGGGTAGACCTGGGGACCGAACATTGCTGGTCGAGTGAATGGCATCAATCCAATCTCTGGGTGCGAGGTAATTGTCAGGCCCCAGTCATCGCCATAATCTGCCTCTTTCGAAAAGAATAAATACTGCTGCATGCGCGGACTTGCGCCATCCGCAGGCGTGTACATGTTGGCGTTGTTAAACCCCGATGAGTCCTGCCCTTGAACTACCAAAGGGTCACCACCAACACCGCCACGATCGTAATTTGAGAATTGTGCGTTGTAAGACTGTTCATCAAAACCGTGGTCATACCACCAGTTATGAAGGAAGTTATTCATGTAAAACAGGTTTACGACGGCGGCTTTGTAATTGTCTTTTGTCGCACCGTTAACGGGGTCGTAGGCGTAATCCCATACGCCGGGCGCAGTAACCAAAGGCGAAATATCCGTATCATCTTTTCCATCGCCTCCCGTGATATCGCCATAGGCGATGACGTTATTGCCCTCCAACACAGACGTTAGACCTGGTATCCATGGGTCCTGCGTACTGAGTGACTGGTGCGAGTCAATGGAAATGACCGTCATATCAACAATATCCGACGGATCAGGGCCCTCGCCTACTTTGGGGATAACGTCACCGTGCGGGCCCTGTAGTAGGGTCTTATCGGCATCACGCCCGAAAACGGTGTAGTCGTATGCCTCATTCTCAACTAGGTTTCGTCTAAACAAGACATCTCCGTCTCGGCCAATAACGTAGCTGTAGAGCAGCTCCTGACCTGAGCTCGGATGAACCAAGCCGATTTCGACATAGTGAGCCGGATGCAGCTCACTCACACCTGGGAAATAAACGCGCTTTGCGCGCGACAGGCCTCGAAGTTCTAGGTCGCGATCCGTGGCTAATGCTGCCACGTCAAACTTACCGCGCTTCTCCATGCCGAGCATAGAAGCATTCACCCGCTCACCCGAGAGGTCGCTAAGCGCTGCAGAGAATGCTGACTCTTGCGAGCCAAACAATCGAAGTTTTGGCGTGCTCTTATGACTCTGGTTAATGTTGGCAAAGTATCCGGACGCCGCAACCATATCGAGATCGCGATCCATAAGTACATTGATCTCTCGGTTGAAGACCTCAACGCCAGAAAACTCCTGAGCAAACTTGGCGATGATAGGACCGCGTCCCATATCATGTAGCGATGTGAGCACCGCGCGCTCATCCTGTTTCTTGGCCGCAGACCCAACGCCGGTCATTTGTTCCAAATAATGCGTTGCTGCATGGCGCGAGCGCGCCTCACTGTCGACTCCTCTGAAGCTCGGAGCCCTAATTGATGCCCGGTTCCAGCGAAAGGTTGTGACACCGAGTTGATCATCATAACGATCAAGAGGCAGGCTGCTGCTCTGCCGAGTTAGGGCTGTCGCTGGCGCGGAACGTGCCGGAAGTTTTAACTCCTGAGTCACGGGTCCCGTAATGCTAGTATCGATGTTGCTCTGCGTTGTTGGCTCGGCGGACATCACTACCGCCAGCGCTGGCGCGCTTACCGCTAATGTGAGCAATGAAAGGAATGAGCGATTCGTCGTGCGTAGGTACATAGCCTGCCTGCATCAGTAAAAATAAGTCATTTAACCGTAGCAAGTATTTGTGGCGTTTGCCGCAAAAACGGAGAGAAAATTAGAGGCTAAGACACCCTTTTTAGCGTCAAAAAAACGTCGGGCGATGGCTCACAATAAACGCAATGGCGCCTCCTGCATGGCGCTGAGCTGTTCGCGAAGCTCCAGAATGTGATCGGCCCAAAAACGTTGCTGGCCGAACCAGGGAAATGCTTTGGGAAACGCAGGATCGCTCCACCGGCGCGCTAACCAAGCGGCATGGTGCATGATTCGCAGTGTTCGCAATGCCTCGATCCAGCTTAGCTGTCGTGCATCGAAGTCGTTAAACTCTTCGTACCCCTCGATGAACTCAGTGAGCTGATGTTCGCGCTGGTTGCGATCACCATTCAAGAACATCCAGATGTCCTGAATCACAGGCCCGGAAATACAGTCATCGAGATCGACAAAGTGGGCAGTGTCATCGCGCCATAAGATGTTACCCACATGACAGTCGCCGTGCACACGCTGCAGATCGTCTGTCGTCATTGCCGACAGAATCTCGGTCGCCGCCTGATCGCAGTCTTGAGCCAAGGTACTGTAAGCCGATTTAAGCTCAATCGGCACGAAATCAGTTTCCACGAAAAGGCGTGACTCGGTTGCCATTCGGCTTGGAGATAGCGCGCGGCGGTGTAGAAACGATGCGGCGCCACCCACCCGATGAATGCGCCCTAGGGTCTGCCCTAATTGGTAGAGATGATCCAAATTATCGAGCTCAGGCGGATAGCCACCACGACGCTTGAATACCGAAAACCGCTGGCCCAAAACGTGATGAAGCGTTCGCCCAGCAATAGACTCTGGCGCGACCACCGAAATGTCATGATCAACGAGCTCCTGGGCGAACGCATGCTCCTCGAGTATCTGCGCGTCAGTCCATCGTTCGGCTCGGTAAAACTTCAAAATAACGGGATCAGCACCCTCAACCCCGACCTGATAGACACGATTTTCGTAGCTGTTCAGCGCCAGAAGACGCAAATCACTGACAAGACCAATACTCTCGAGGCAATCAACCACACAGTCTGGCGTTAAGGAGTCATAGGGGTGTGTCATTCCAGCTCAGTCTTGGGTACAAAGTGTCATTAACGATAGTCAGTGCCAATGCGTAGGTAAAGAGACACTCTCTCCTCCAATTCGGCCATCACTCCACTGTAAATAGCGGAGAAACTTGGTGCCGACAAAACCCTTTAACTCTATGATGATTATTGAAGGTTTTGTAGTTCCCACCATGGAGGTTGCTATTGTTACTCGATCATCTCGTTTTGTTTGTGGACGACCTAACAACAGCTATCACTCGGTTTGAATCCAAGGGATTTACTGTCACGCCTGGTGGTACCAATGGCCCCACGCATAATGCGCTGATCGTTTTTTCGAACGACACCTATATCGAACTGATCGCCCTTCAGTCTTCCAGAGCTCGTTTGATCTTGCGATCGTTGCGGCACATTGGCGTGCTGGCCCTGAGGCGATGGCTTAAGCGGGATCTTCAAACACGACTGCTTGACTGGATGTCTGGACCTCAAGGGTTGATCGATCTCTGCTTCAGAGGTACTGAACTCAATGAGATCTCTCACTCTTCCCCGCTTTCCGGCATAGGTCTTACCGACCCTGTTCAATTCAAGCGCCATCGCCCGGACGGATTGGTTGTCCAGTGGACACTCCGAGGTTCAAACGAGCGTCGCCAACCCTTCTTCATTCAGGACGCAACGCCCATTGACTATCGCATTCCAGCCGGCGATGCGAGAACTCACCCAAATGGTGCGCTTGGAATATCCGAGGTGCGCACTGGTGAACTGATTGAACCCGCAGTATCGAATGCAAGAATCTTTCAGGACTCCGCACTTCAACCAGGGTCAATGAGCGTGACTATCGTAAGTGAAAGTGACGCCCGCGATCACATTCACGGCCCTGAGTTCTTCAATGCGGACATTCACTTGTTCCCTAAACCCTTGGATCAACAGAAGACCTGAATCGATGCAGGGTTATTCGCAAGCCGCTGAAAACAATAAAGCGCCGATAGCGGACATCATGGGTAAGCATCTGCCGCCCGACGCATCGGTTTTAGAAATAGGTAGTGGCGCGGGCCAGCATGCGCTTCATATGTCGCATGCGTTCCCGGGCATCACTTGGTTACCTTCTGAACGAGAGGCGGTCGTACCAATATTGAAGGCTAATCTCGCACTTTATGAATCCAACAATATCCAACCACCACTTGTGCTAGACCTTACAGACTTTACCTGGAGCGGTGATCCGGTTGATGCTATCTATGCGGCTAATGTCATGCATATCGTTTCAGAACCACTTGGAGAACGGTTGGTGCAACTGGCGGCGGACGCTCTCAAGTCCTCGGGCCTGCTAATGCTTTATGGCCCCTACAAATACAACGGCCAATTCACAACCGAGTCGAATGCCACTTTCGATCAATGGCTCAAAGATCGAGACCCGGCAAGTGGAATACGAGACTTTGAAGCTGTGGTAGCGACGGCACAATGCACTGGGCTGACACTCACTCAAGATTATGCAATGCCTGCCAACAACCAGATGCTCATATTTGAGCGCGCGTGATTCAGGCTAGTCTTGTTTCTGTCTGCCCTCTACAGGACAAATGACCTAGCGCTCATGCGTCTCGATAGACAGGTGTTCGCTTCTCTATGAAGGCTTGCAGGCCTTCCTTGAAATCAGCCGAGCTGGAACACATGACCTGATTTCGATTTTCAATGGCCATCGCGGCCTCGAGACTCCCAGCGTCAATAGCCATGTTGAGGCCCTCCTTCGTCATTCGAAGTCCCATTGGTGAGGTGGCCATCATTTCATCGACAAAGACCTGTGCCGCCTCATCGAGCGCCTCATCGGCCACCACTTGGTTTACCAGCCCAACAGCGAGGGCTCGCTCTGCGTTGACAAACCGTCCGGTCATCATCATTTCGGAAGCTATCGTGACGCCTACCAGTCGCGGCAGGAAATAACTCACACCCATATCACAGGAGGACAGACCAATTTTGATGAACGCGGAGTTCATTTTCATGCTCTCCCCCGCGATACGAATATCCGAGGCCAGCGCGAAGGCAAAGCCGCCACCACTTGCAGCCCCGTGAACAAGGGAAATAATGGGTTGAGGGCATCGTCGCATTTTGATGTACACGTCAGCCAAGTGGCCTTGGAAACCAAATCCCCCACCAAATGGCGCCTCCACCAAGCCTGCATGGTCTTTGATGTCGAGCCCTGCGCAGTAAGCACGTCCTGCTCCCTTCATCACCACAACGCGACAAGTACGGTCCTGAAACAGTCCTGAAAAGTAGTCTCTTAGTTCCGTCGCCATCTGAGTATTGATCGCATTGAGGCTCTCGGGTCGATTCAACGTTAACCAGTGAACACCACCCTTCGCCTCCACGCTGATCGTTTGATAGTCAAACATTGTTATTCCACATTTTCTTAGCCTTGTTCGATGTCCGAGTGTCCACAAACCGTGCATGACACGCAATATGGTTTATTGCTTCATGCAGTTTTGACACTTTCGGGTAGCTTTAGCTGTACTTTTTGATAGCTTGCCGGTATCGATATACAAAAGATTGTCTGAGCTAAGACAACGAGGGGGCAAAAGTGAGCACGACCGAAGAGAGACGACAGGGTGAACGACGTCAGGGCGAGCGTCGGCAAAACGAAGATCGCCGCAAAGAGCCCAGAGATACGCCTGAAAGACGCCAAGAAGAACGTCGAAAAAGTGAACGTCGCGCCTCCTCATCGTAAGTGCTGGCAAAAAAGCCTCCGGCTATACTCCTGCTTCCTGCCTGTTAAGTAGTGCTAATCGCGCTAAAGTCACGGAACCAAAGAACGCGGGGACTGCACTATGGCCACACTTAAGACAGCATCAATCTGGCTGCTTGGAGCCCTGCTGGGTTCGGCAGTCGCTAACGCCTCCGCGCAGAGTCTAGGGAATCTTGCTCAATACCCACCCACACCCGCTCAGCTAACAATAACCACGTCAAACGAGGGGTATCCGGTAATTGAACCATCGGTCATAGAACTGGACTCGGGAAATTATTATCGACTCACTATCAGCTGCCCTGATGTTAAGGGAGACCTCAGCGGGTGGCGGGTGGAAATGCCTCAACTGCTAAACAATTCGCATCTGAGACTCGTCGCGGTGGGCGATATGGAGATTCATCTTCAGGGTCTGAGTTTCAATGCGATCGAATGCGATGAGATTGGCTCAGCCTCAGTGAGTTTCGTTCCCATCAAGCCAGGCAGCTATCCGCTCTACGTGGGTAACGTGCCACTCTCTCTGGGACGCCCCATGGGGGAAGCCGGGGTTCAAACGCGAGGTAAATATTTGATTTCAGAGGTAAAGGTACGATAGTCACCCAATGTACTCGGAAAAAGTTTTGGTCTGACACATCAGTCGACAGTAGCTTGAGCACCGAGTCTCAGATAGATAACCAACCACCTAATGGCCCCCTTAGTTGGGACCTCGAGAAACATGTGGGTCACCATTGACAGCCACAGCCCCATAGACTCCGTGAATCATGCCCTCTGACCAAACCGCACTCTGCTTCGCCTCTGAAACTTGCTAGCCAGAGGGTCGGGAGATTCGATTGCAAGAAGCCCCTCGATTAAGAAGCGCTTTTTGATGATTATGACGCGACAGCTAAACCGTATTCTTGGCTAGCGTCTTGAATCCATAGCCAGATGTAATCTGCAAAACTGCGACGTACCACCAGCTCAAATTCGGACTCACCAGTACGCCGAATAACAGCCCCCGACTTAGCGAACACGGTTGAAACAACCTTACCCACCGGGAACTCTGAGTCATGCAGATCAACCGGAGTAGACTTCTTGAGCATATCGACAACATGTCTGCCGCGTAGCTTGTAGACCGTCATACCACCACTTCCATTTACCAATGAGTGATGACCATTCATCTCTGCTCGGAAACGCGTTTCAAGATCAAACACCTGATCGTTAGGGAGAGAGATCAACCACTCATCGGGCGCGATCCAACGCACGACCAAATCACCTTGCTCAACACTGGTGAGTGGGGTCAGTGGAAGCGCAATACCCAAAATTGTCTGCGCAACCGCAATCAATGGCGAACTTGGTTCACAACGCAAAGTAAGATGGCCCAGGAGGCCCGCTTCGCTAAATACAACACCTGCATCACCGTTAGACTGATCAGTAATATCTGCCAAACCTACATGGTGCAGTGGTGATTCACCGCGCACATCCGCGTCAGAGCCGGGCACCTGATTCATAATCGCAACAGCGCTATTCGTTTCAGACATTTTGACGCTCTCCCGCAGGGTCAAGGAACACCGGGCTACAAATTTCCGCTTCTATTACGCGACCATCAGCCAGCGGGTAATAGACTTTTTCGCCCATGCGATCTAGCCCCCCTTTAACGAGACCCATCGCAATACTGTGTCCAAGGTTGGCACTCCAGTAACTCGACGTAACATGGCCTACCATCGGCATTGGAATCGGTGCCTTTGGATCAAACACACCCTGAGCGCCCTCTGGTAGAACAACGTTAGGATCTGTCGTTTTAAGACCAACAAGCTGCTTACGGTTTTCGCGAACACAATCTTCACGAGCCATACCGCGCTTGCCAATAAAGCTAAACGGTTTTTGCTGCGAGACTGCCCATCCCATACCCAAATCATAAGGATGCACAGAACCGTCCGTATCCTGACCTGCGATGATGAAGCCCTTCTCTGCACGAAGAATGTGCATCGTTTCTGTACCGTACGGCGTCAGGTTGTACTTCTCACCTGCCTCGAATAGTTTTTCCCACACGTGTAGACCGAAGTTGGCCTGTACGTTGATCTCAAACGACATTTCACCTGTGAATGAAATACGGAATACACGAGCGGGTACACCTGCAACCGTCATTTCACGCCAATCCATGTAACCGAAGTTCTCGGCAGATACATCGTAGTCAGTCAATTCTGCAATGAGCTTACGGCTGTTGGGACCTGAGATAGTCATGGTCGCCCAGTGATCCGTTACCGTATTGAAGTACACCTCCAACTCTGGCCACTCAGTCTGATGGTAAAGCTCAAGCCATTCATAGACGCGAGCTGCACCGCCCGTTGTGGTGGTCATGATGAAGTGGTTATCACCTAAACAGGCCGTAACACCGTCATCAAAGACCATGCCGTCCTCACCACACATCAAGCCGTAACGACACCTACCGACAGCAAGCTTCGCCCAGGCATTGGTGTATACGCGACCCAGGAATTCGCGTGCATCTTTACCTTGGATATCGATTTTGCCAAGCGTTGACGCATCCAGAATGCCGACTGACTCACGCGTTGCAAGACACTCACGATCAAGTGACTGCTGCATCGTCTCGCCAGCTTTGGGGAAGTACCAAGGACGTTTCCACTGACCCACATCTTCAAACTTAGCCCCGTTTGCAACATGCCATGAGTGCATGGCAGTGAAACGCTCAGGGTCAAACAACTCACCACGATCGCGACCCACAATCGCACCAAACGTGACGGGCGTGTAGTTAGGTCGGAACATGGTTGTGCCGGTCTCGGGTATCGTTTTACCCAGCGCCTTAGCGGTGATTGCCATACCGTTAATGTTGCCCAACTTACCCTGGTCTGTGCCAAAGCCCATCGCTGTGTAGCGTTTAACGTGCTCGATTGACTCGAAACCCTCGCGACAAGAGAGCTCGATGCCGGCAGCGGTTACATCATTCTGATAATCAACGAACTGCTTAGGCGCTAGTGCTGTGCGCTTAACATGGGGCACGTGGAACAAGGTCATTGCTGGATATTGCGCAATCGCTTCTGTCGCTGGAACGACAACGTCAACTGCAGATTTACCAAGAGCATCAATGGCTGTTTTGGCGGCTTCGATACCCTGGGCAATCGCACCAGCGGTTGTGTACTCGCCATTTGCAGCACCTGCTGTGAGGCGCTTCTCGACAGTAGGGCCTGCAAGGAAACCAAGAATCTCCTCATTCCATACAGGGCGGCTACCACAGTGTCCTGCAAGGTGAATCACCGGGCTCCAACCACCACTGCTAGCGACAGTGTCGGCACCTAGTTTCGTCACGGAGCCAGTGACCATGTCTCCATCAGCACTGATGGGCGCCACAGAGACACCTGTAACACGCTTGGCACCTGCAACATCGATAACGGCAGAGCCCGTAATGACATTAATGCCAAGATCCATAGCTTTCGCTACGCACGCACCTTTCGGACTCTGACGCGTATCAACGATAGCGATGACTTTACGACCCGCTTCATGCCAATCGAATGCTGCCTGATAGCCGCCGTCATTGGTTGTCATCAAAACAAGTTCGTTACCGGGTACAACACCGTAACGGTTGATGTAAGTTGATACCGCGTTGGCCACCATACAACCGGGGACATCGTTATTACCAAATACCAGTGGACGCTCGTGAGCACCGGTGGCGAGTACAACCCACTTTGCCCGGACACGATGAAGGCGCTGACGAGCCTTACCCGTTGGCGCTTTATCAGCAATGTGGTCTGTACAACGCTCATGAATGGTAAGGAAATTGTGGTCGTGATACCCGTTAACCGTTGATCGTGGCAGTAACACGACATCTTTGTTTGCGCCTAACTCATCGACAGTACTGCTAACCCACGCATCCGCGGGTGCACCATCAAGTGTCTCTTTGCTGCTTAACAGGCTACCGCCAAACTCGGACTGCTCATCAGCGAGAATAACGCGAGCACCAGAGCGAGCTGCCGTAAGTGCCGCTGCGAGACCGGCAGGCCCTGCACCCACAACTAGCACATCGCAGTGCTGGTTAACTTTGTCGTATAGGTCTGGATCAGTCTCATATGATGTTCGACCAAGACCTGCAGCTTTGCGGATAAACTTCTCATAAGTCTCCCACATGTTTTGTGGGAACATGAACGTCTTGTAGTAGAAGCCTGGGGGCATGATCTTGCCGCCAACTTTGCCTACATAGCTCATTAAGTCGGTATCAACGCTGGGCCAACCATTGACTGCGCCTGATACGAGGCCGTCGAATAGCTCCTGCTGAGTCGCGCGAACGTTTGGCACCTGAGTCGCTTCGGTCGAGCCCAACTGCATGATTGCATTTGGCTCTTCAGCGCCTGCGGCCATAATGCCGCGTGGACGACTGTATTTAAAACTGCGGCCCACAACATCGATGCCATTTGCTAGCAGGGCAGAAGCGAGGGTATCGCCCTCAAAACCTTGAAGGTTTTTACCGTTGTAAACAAACGACATCGGTTGATCACGGTTGATGCGGCCACCTGACTGGAGGCGATTTTTCTGTGACATTGCTCGCTACTCCACTAAACCTTGTCTGCCGGACTCACGACGGATGGCTGCTCGCCAACCTTATAAACCTCTTTGATCTCGTAGGTAACGGTATCGCGCGTTACGTTGAAGAACTTGCGGCAACCTGCGTTATGAACCCAGAGTTCATGATGCAGACCACGAGGGTTCTTGCGAAAGTAGAGGTAATTCCCCCACTCCTCGTCTGAAAGTGCTTCAGGATCCACTGGTCGTGCTATGTGGGCCTGGCCTTTAACGTGAAACTCTTCTTCTTCACGGTGCTCACAGCAGTGTGGACAATAAATATGAAACATTGCATCAACTCCTAGTGAGCTACACCAGCTGCACCATGCTCATCGACAAGTGCGCCAGTATGGAATCGGAACATCGAGAACGGCTTGGCCAATGGGTGCATGTCACCTTTAGCAAGTGAGGCGGCAAACACATGACCAGAACCCGGAGTGGCTTTGAAACCACCCGTACCCCATCCACAGTTAAAGTAGAGGTTTTTGATGGGCGTCTCGCTGATGATGGGGCAGGCGTCAGGGCAGGTATCAACGATCCCGCCCCACTGACGGTTCATGCGCACGCGACTGAAGATTGGGAACAGCTCAAGAATCGCTTGGAGCGTATGCTCAATCGTTGGGAATGAGCCACGTTGCCCGTAACCGTTGTAACCATCGATACCCGCGCCAATAACCAAGTCACCTTTATCGGATTGGCTTATGTAACCGTGTACGTGGTTAGACATAACAACCGTATCGAGAATCGGTTTGACCGGCTCAGAAACAAGTGCCTGCAACGGGTGCGACTCAAGCGGCAATTCAAAACCACCCATTGCGGCGATAACGCTGGAGTTACCGGCAGTAACAGAACCCACTCGCTCAGCACGAATGTCACCGTAGCGATTAGTCCTGACGCCAACACAAGTGCCATCTTCGATAATGAGGTCAGTCACTTCTGTCTGCTGAAAGATGTCCACGCCGTGAGCATCCGCTCCACGTGCATAGCCCCACGCAACGGCGTCGTGACGTGCAACACCAGCACGCGGCTGCCAAGAGGCACCTAATACGGGATAACGGGTATTAGCAGAGCAGTCCATGTGCGGAACAATCTCTTGAACCTGCTTCGCATCCAGCGCCTCACTATCGATACCATTCAGACGATTAGCGTTAACACGTCGATGAATGTCGCGCATGTCTTGAAGCGTATGACCAAGGTTCAACACACCACGCTGTGAGAACATCACGTTGTAGTTAAGGTCTTGCGATAGGCCCTCCCACAGACCCATAGCGTGTTCGTAAAGATGAGCTGCCTCATCCCATAGGTAATTTGAGCGAACGATGGTCGTATTGCGCCCGGTGTTACCACCGCCCAGGTAACCTTTTTCGACCACTGCAACGTTAGTGACACCAAATTCTTTCGCTAGGTAATAGGCAGTCGCCAAACCATGCCCGCCGCCGCCAATGACAATGACGTCATATTGTTTCTTCGGCGTCGGATTCCGCCATGCGCGTTGCCAATTCTCATGATGGCTAAGACTGTGTTTGATCAGCCCGAAACCAGAATAGTGCTGCATGCGACCAGCTCCCTCTAAATTTTTTTACAGTCTAAAGCCGCCCAAATTGAGTGTGTTATGCGTGTGCAAAGTAGGCAGGACAGTTTGCTCTGACTTTTCAGTGAACGTTGTAAATTTTTGTTTTTAGCGCCTCATCCCAGGCTATCTCACAACTTCTAAATGATCTGCGAATTCGCGCGCGATTGTGACACATTGCCCCTCGTGAAAACCACGATTTGTGCTTATTAGAGAGCCTAAATTTAGGCAGAAATTAACAAGCATGGATTGTGAAAAATCGGTGAAATTTTGCTCATCTCTACTACTGTATTTCAGCACGCAGAGATCACCCGATATCTGCGTGGACTATGGCGCATAGCGAAGCGGCTCATGCCCACAAATCAGTCGATAGATATTTCAATCCAGAGTCACAAATAATCACCGCAATCGTGCGCCCCCACATGGGTCCTTCGAGTAATTTAAGCGCTGCCGCGACATTTGCACCCGCGGAAAAGCCCCCAAAAATACCCTCAAGACGTGCCAAATCTCGGGTCACGTCAGCGGCGTGTTCGCCTGAGACTTGCAGATAACCATCGATGAGCGATGTATCTAGAAACGCAAGATCAGACCTAGAGTAGCCACCTCCTTGGATTGGGTGATTTGGGTTTTGAGCCACTTCTCCCGCTAAGACCGCGGCGCCCTCGGGTTCAACAATAAAACACTGAATGTTTGGGTTGTAGTCTTTCAGCGCGCGCGAGACACCAAAGAACGTCCCGCCGGAGCCAATAAAATCAACAAACCCGTCGAGCCTTCCCTCGGTCCCTTCCCAAATTTCGGGACCCGTGGTCGAATAATGCGCCTGCCAATTTCCGTCTCGCTGAAATTGGTCTGCTCTAAACGCAGATCGCTCCAAAGTTACCTGTTCGGCCGCCTTTTCAACTAATGCTAAGTCACCACCCGATACCTGACCTCGTTCAGCACCGGGCGTCTGATCAACCAGAATCACCTCAGCCCCGAGTGCGCGCATCATTCGCGCACGCTCTTCTGAGTTGCCACGAGACATGACAGCGACAAAGGGATATCCCTTGATAGCGCAAACAATCGCAAGACCGGTACCCATATTGCCGGAGGTTAACTCGACAACGGTCTGCCCGGGCCTCAGCTCACCCATGGCCTCGGCAGCCTCAATCACACCAAGTGCGGCGCGATCTTTTTTCGAAAATCCGG
Source organism: uncultured Halieaceae bacterium (assembly GCA_913045375.1). Lineage (GTDB taxonomy): Bacteria > Pseudomonadota > Gammaproteobacteria > Pseudomonadales > Halieaceae > Luminiphilus. Next base: position 25,800 of record CAJWQE010000021.1, read on the forward strand.
GATTCAGATAGTCGAGTTTGGCCACAACTCTGCCCTCGACGCCGTAAGCCTGAGTGATTCGATCGAGACTGACAAGTGGTGTGCCGCCGATGACTTCAATGACGGAGGACGCTAACGTCATGGGTATTCCTGATGGGATGATTTTGCTTATCGGCATTCAATCAGACTGTCCCAGCAAAGCCCAGCCAAGAGTTAGGAACGGTCAGTGCGGGACAAAGACGACAACGGTAGGTAAAGAGAGCCCTGCAAAGATTAAGAGAAACCCAAGTGTGCTGAATCGTTGATTGCAACTGAGGTAGTAACAATAATCTACCAGTGGAGGGTGTCCCAACTAAGGAAGATGATCCCAGCAATTGGCCGACAGGCTGCAACTTATCCGCCGAGAGTGATCCTCAAGCAACCACCTAATACGATTCCCGAGTTTTGAGTCCGTGAAGTTGCTACTATGCTGGGCATTGTAAAAATGGCGCACGACTGTAACTTTCGCCCATGAACACCAAGCCGGAATACAGAGTAGCAAAACGTGCATTTTCTCCGAGTGCACTAGCGAATGTTGTTGCCTGTAGCGCCTTTACACTCACGCTATGTAGTACGTCACTGGCAGCGGCGGACTCAGCTCGACTTGAGGAAGTGGTTGTCAGCGGTGTCGCAGACCCACGAATGGGCTCACTACTCACAAGTACCGAAATACGAACAACGTCGGCAGAAGAGCAAATCACCCTGCCTCTCTCCATCGGGTCGCTAGCTGATGCACTGCCCGGAGTCTCATTGAATGGACAAGGCGGATTATTCCAAAGCTATAGTATGCGCGGTTTCAGCCGTTGGAGAATTCGAACGGAAATCTCGGGTGTACCCATCCTTACAGATCGACGCGCGGGCAATTCATTATCATTTTTACCCCCAGAGCTTATAGACTCTATCCAAGTGAATATGGGCCCCGCATCCAGTCTCTATGGCTCAGGTGCTATGGGTGGCGTCATGAACGTCTCACTGCTCAATCCCACCCAAACTTCGTTAAGCGTAAGTGCCTCATCTATGGGGAATGCTCGTGAGGTCTCTCTAAAGACACCCATCAATGCATCCACCTCTTTGTTAGGCAGCATTCGCGAGGCCAGTAATGGCAAATCCGGTGACGGCACGCCATTGAATACAAGTTTCGAACAATCAACCTTCTACGTTCGGAACAAGTCCTACGTCAATGACACCGAAGTTTCCACGGAAGTGCTCGTCAGCGATGGCAACGATATTGGAAAGAGTTCAGCACTGTTCCCAAATACTCGAGTAACACACTACCCTCATGATAATCACAGGCTTTTAAACTTCCGAGCTACCACTCCTAATAATTGGTTTCTTCAGACCTATGCCCACCAACAGGATTGGGCTTCGATGACGCTTCGTGACAGTGGTCTCGAAAACACGAGCGATTATTCAAGCATGACGATAGGGGGATTACTTTCCCGCACCTTACAGTCTGACCAGTCCACTCAACGTTACGGACTTGATGTTACACGCCGGTATGGGGTTGATATCACGGAAACTACAGCGGAACCCGAGGCTGAGATCGCGTCCCGCAACGTCATTAACGATGGGACGGAGTGGACTGCTGGGCTCTTCTGGGAGCGTTCTTGGTATCTAAATGGACTCTCCTTACAGGGCGGTTTTCGCGCTGACAGAGCTGAGGCACAGGTCGCCTCCATCGCCACAAGGCACTCAAACATTAACCTGCAACTGAAAGCTAACTGGCAACTGACCTCAGTATGGGATCTGACCATAGAACTTGGTTCGGCATATCGTCTTCCTACCCTGAGTGAGCTTTATTTTGAAGGGGAGACACCCCGTGGACGACTGCTGGGAAATAATGCCTTGCAGAGTGAGGAGACGGTGGGCGCTCAACTCACTCTTTTATACGACGTTGGTGATACAGCATTTGAGATGACTGCCTCGGCTAACCGAGTAGATCGATACATAGAACGAATCTTGCTCTCTGACAGTCTTGAGTCTTACAGAAACCTAAAAAGCGGTGACCTTTGGGGCATTGATGGCCAAATTCAGCGACGAAACAACAACGTAGAACACATACTTTCGTGGCAATGGCAGCACGGTGAGTCATCTACGGGCGAGACGATCGCTGACCTACCCCCACCGAGTATTCGTTATGCCACCTCATGGCGGCGTTCAAGCTACGCGCTGGGAATGGACCTGCGATACCGATTTTCTCGCAACAGATCAGGTCCGGGCGAACTAGCCTTAGCCAGTGCAGCGATTTTCGGTGTTTCAGCCGAATGGATGATTAATCCCGAGTGGACCGTAAAAACATCCGTTACTAATGGTTTGAACAAAACCTATCGAACAAGCGCAACCTTCCAAGCGCCCTTTGATATGGGGCGCGCAATCAATGTGAAAGTTGACTGGCGCCCGTAATCAGCACTTCGTGCTTCCTTACTAGGCCACAAAATTGGGCCAGACTAGGCTATAGAGGCTACTAAAAGCCCTCACAGCCCAATAGGGTCTCCCACTGTCCACGGAGCGCCCGCTTCGTGAAGCTCGGCTTTCAAAGCGGGAATCTTGTTCTCAATCAGTTCGTTCAAGCGCTCTTTTACGGGTCCAAACGCACTCCGAGCATACTCGATACTCTGGCGATGGCTCGGTGTGGGTCCATAGCTCGAGTTTGATACGCCTCTCATAGCATGGCCTAGCCAACTGCTCACACTCATTGGCTCATAACCACCAATGTCCGCCTGAACATCATTACCAAAGACAGTCTCCTCGATGTCATGGAGCTCGACTCGGATTTCATGGACTTGCGCATGAGCATCGGGCGTTGGGTTTGCCATTCGCTCAATCATGGTGGCAATCTTATCGAGGCTCTTACGTGCATCTCGAATAGCATATCTAACCGCTGATGACTGCCCGTAGAGCGTATTTAACTCAGCAGTAAATGCCTCTAGTTCATCTAGCGAACTACCGGGCAACGCGCCTTCCCTCAATCGCTTCACATTGAAATCGACGGGACCCGCAAGGGTTTGCTCAACCCCGTTTTGGACCACAACAAGCTTCGCTCGATAGCTACCCGGTATCACCATAAACCCGCTCGGTGAATCTCCTCGCCAGTTTTTACCGGTCTCCACTGGGCCAGAGAACGATCGGCGTAAATCCCAAGCCACTCGATTGAGTCCTGCTTTGTTGGGCGCACTGACTCTGCGCAGAACATTGCCATCGTTGTCATGAATCACCAGCATGACCTGGGGTTTTTGTTCCTGGGTCTCATCTGTTACTTCGCGCCAGCCGGGGAAAGATACATCATCACCCGCTTTCTTCGCGGCGGCCTCGGCCGCTTGACGCGATTGTTTCTGGGTTTTGAAACTTTCCGCCAAGTAATAGGTGAAAACCGATCCGAAAGGCGGGTTTTCAGCAAGATACAGAGAGTCCCCCTGAGAGCCTTTTGGTCTGTAGCCCAGCGGGCGCTTTTGGAAGTACCAATAGGCATCGCGGGGGGTGAACAGTGCTGCACCGGTATCCAAGTCATCAGGATCGATATCGCGAAGTGCGGTGTAGTCATCCATGACAAAGAAGCCTCGACCAAAGCTCGCGGCCACCAAATCGTTTTCACGGCGCTGAATCTGAATATCCCGAATCGAGATGGTCGGCATGCCACCTGACAGTTTGTGCCATTCCTTACCGGCGTCAAACGTAGCAAATACGCCAAACTCCGTCGCCGCAAACATGAGCTCGGGACGAACATGGTCCTGTACGAGACGCCAAACGAGGTGTCTGTCGGGAATACCATTAGTTATCTTCTTCCAACTACGTCCCCGATTCTTACTGACCAATAGATAAGGAGAAAAATCCCCATATTTATGGTTATCAAGCGCGACATACACGGTATCTGCATCGTGAAGGTCTGCTCTGATATCGTTGATGAATGCTCTGTCGGGTACACCCGGTAACGAACCCACCTCAATTGAGCGCCACGAACCACCATCATCTTGAGATACATGAATGAGCCCGTCATCCGTTCCCGCGTACAGCAATCCCGCTTCTAGCGGGGACTCCGCCAACGAGGTGATCGAGTTGTAATTCGACATCGCATACATGTCCCACGGAGAATCCCAGCTCTGTGTGGAACCCATGATTGGCATCGAGAACCTCTCCTCGTTACGCGTGAGATCGCCCGAGATTGGCGTCCAGCTATCGCCTCTGTCCTCCGACTTCCAGACCCGCTGCGACGCAAAGTACAACCGAGTTGGTTTGTGAGGGCTCACAAGAATGGGGGCATCCCAGTTGTGGCGCTCAGGATCCTCTCCTGGGGCTGACTGAGGCTGGATATACACCGTTTCACCCGTTTTTCTGTCAACGCGGGTGAGATTGCCCTGCTGAGACTGCGCATAAACGATGTCAGGATTCCCCGGCTCTGTTGCTGGTTGGTGACCGTCTCCACCCAGAATCACAAACCAATCCGCCGTGCGAATGCCGCTGACATTATCTGTTCGAGAGGGTCCTCCCTGTGTGTTGTTGTCCTGAGTACCCCCGTAGATATTGTAAAAGGGCTCAGCGTCATCTAGGGCTAGCTTGTAGTACTGCGTTAACGGCAGGTTCTCCATGTAACGCCATGTCGCGCCGAGATCGAAGCTCTCGTAAACACCACCGTCAGTGCCCATCATGATGTAATCCGGATCAGCGGGATCAAACACAATGGCGTGCATGTCGCCGTGTTGGTTAGGGTGTTCCATGTAGGTAAACGTCTTACCCCCATCAGTCGATTTTTGAACCGTAGGACCTACCAGATAGAGCCAGTCAAAATGATGGGGACTAGTGAAGATCTCCTGGTAATAATGAGGGCCGGTACCACCACCCACGGCATCCGCGCCTTTTGACCAACTGGCACCACCGTCATCGGACCGCCAGACTCCACCTTCGCGGCGATTGAGTTCGATTGCGGCATAAACCACGTCGGGATCCTGCTGTGAGATGGCAAGACCAATCTTGCCCATATTTCCTGTGGGTAGACCGGTGCTTAACCGCTGCCACGTGTCACCCCCGTCCACCGACTTGTGCACACCACTCTCTGGACCACCACCCATGTAGGCCGCTACCGTACGGTGATGTTGCCAGGTGGCGGCATAGAGGATATCTGGATTGCTGGGGTCCATGACCACATCGGTGACACCCGTCCACTCCCCTGCACTAAGCACATTTTTCCAGGACTTACCGCCGTCGCTGGTCTTGTAAAGACCTCGCTCACCACCCGGCGTCCACAAGGGCCCCTGCACTGCCGCGAAAACCGTGTTTGAGTCATTTGGGTGAACGAGAATGGTGGAAATGTGTTGGGAGTCGTTGAGTCCCATGTTGGTCCATGTCGCACCACCATTGTCCGATCGGTAAATACCATCCCCAAAGCCAACATGACGGCCACCGACGTCTTCCCCGGTGCCCACCCAAATGGTATTTGGATTTGACGGATCGACGGTCACGTTGCCAATTGAATAAGACGCCTCATTATCGAAGATGGGGGTCCACGACACGCCCGCATTCTTAGTTTTCCAGACCCCACCAGATCCGGCCGCTACATACCAAACGCTGGAGTCCTCCGGATCCCAGTCAATATCCGATATACGACCTGACATGAAAGCAGGCCCCAAGTTGCGCCACTTCAATCCGCTGAAATCAAAGCTGGCATCATCCTTAGCCGCAACTGAATTGATTGTGAGTCCTGCCGCAAGCGCGGCAGAAAAAAGCTTGAGTGTGAGCCCCCGAACCATTGTTATTCTCCGATCAAATAATCGACTTAGATTAGCAACTTGAAGCCGAATAACAAACGGTATTCGAAGGGTCAAAGAGCCAACGTTACGCCAACCGGTTGGCGCCCGCTAAAGCTATGCAATGCCTCTTTAAACTTGGCCTCACGGACCTCAGAATGACCTAGTCCTGATGTTTCGCTCGGTGTACTACCATTTTCGTGTGAAGTTCAGATATCGCTGTACGGCCTGTGGTTTTAAAGAGGCAGGGAAGCACCGCGTGAACAAGGCAAGCGAAACCAGCTACGAGCATTCGCGCCCCAAAATAAGAAGCCTGAAACAAGTGCTCTAGGTAGGACTCTCCTACCGACTCTGGGTGCTCCCGAAACAGTCGTTGAATCAATTGCATTGATGTCTCCCTTTAGACAGACGCTCTGGCACACGCAGTGAATCCGTTGCCTACAACCGAAAAACGCGATGATGAGCCGCGCCTAGCAACGAGCTCTAGGAAAATGATATCAACTCATATCTGTGATTTTTTTCTAAATTTTGGTGCAAACTACGTGTATAAACGTAACAATTTTTCGCGAAAAAGCCGATATTTAGAATGGACTCCATTGACAGAAGAATCCTAGACGCGCTGCAGTCTGATTGCAGTGGCTCAATTGCTGACATTGCGGATCGGGCCGGTGTGTCTCAAACACCCTGCTGGCGACGCATCAAGAAGCTAGAGGAAGCCGGGTATATCGATAAACGTGTTGCGCTGCTGAACCCCAAAGCACTAAGTCTGACGATGACCGCCTATGTCATGGTCAAGACCGCGCATCACGATGACGCCTGGCTTAAACGCTTTTCAGACGGCGTACAAAATATTCCTGAGATCGTGGAAATCCATCGAATGGCCGGAGACATCGATTATTTGCTTAAGATCGTGGCCGGTGACATCGCCGAGTATGACGCAATTTACAAACGCCTTATCAAAGTTGCAGAGCTGTCAGATGTAAGTGCCTCGTTTTCAATGGAATGCATTAAAACAACCACTGAGCTGCCGCTGAATTGGCTATAACGATAGTGTCAGGTGTTGATGAGGTGCCGAGACTAGGCGCCCGTTGTAAGCACGAAACTATGGCATACAAAAAATATGTAAATATTTACAAAAAAGTGTTGACAGCCTGTTTCCGATGTTCTTTACTGAA
>CAJWQE010000022.1 GCA_913045375.1 uncultured Halieaceae bacterium
AAGAATTTTGTTTTTCAGCGGCTCGATGTCGTAACATCCCAGTTCCTTGATGGGTACACCAATATCCATAACGATATCTCTCTAGCGTTCAATTGATGATGGGCAAACTGACCGGGAGGATCAACTGTTCGACAACACCTCTACTTTTTAGTCCTGAACTTTGGGTGGGATGTTCAAGCAGCATAGGAGATCAATTTCGAGCGCTAACGTAAATCAGTGCGTACACCGAGAATGCTACTGCCGCTGAGACAGCACACAAAATAAATACGCCACTAAAACCCCAGCCGAAATCAAGCATGAAGGAGGCCGCAAAAGGGCCTGCCGTCTGTCCTAATCCTTGTGCGCCGGGGATGAAAGCGGCAGCACTACCCGATCTGTCTGCGACCGAAACACCGCCCATTTGATAAACATCAATAAAAATCCAAAGGAAATTGAACATCGCGACGCTGAACACAAAGATCGCTGCACTGATATTGACCGCTAGTAGACCCACAGCAATTACCATCATCAGAAATGTGATAAGGATGGGCTTCTCGTAGTCGAAATGTTTGAGCACGTACATGGCCACAAAACAGCCAAAAAAAGACAGGAGTACTGACCAGGAAATGACTTGTCCGGCCCATTCCCCGTCTAAGCCGGCTGCTTCTGCCGCAAGTTCTATGTTGGCCCAATAAGCTCCGATATTAATGTAAGAGATCACGATAGCTGCGATGCCAATCCAAGCGAGCCGCGTTCGAGGCTGAGGCTCAGCCAGTTTCTCTGGTAGCTCTGCTGATACGACGTCTACTGTTGGTATGATTCTGACGAACGGGAGTGTCACAACATAGGTCGCAATAAAGAATAGATAAATCTCGTTTATTGTCAGGTGTGGTATCAGTTGCAACTCTAGGAACTGGGAAATGGCAAAGGCAAATAGCATCCAATTAAATGCCTCCCTCGGCTTAGTACAAGCGCCTAGCCCTGCCACGGCTACAGCTGTATAGAGGCCCGAACCAAGCCCCGCGAGCAGTCTGAGTCCTAGGGTGGTTTCGTAATCAACGTACTGGGTGCAAAGGGCATTGCCGAGGATTGCCAGCACAATACCCAAATAGGCTAGCGTTTGTCTGCTGTGTTTACGAATCAGTGCGGCCGTCGCCGATGCACCTAAAAACAAGCCCAATAAGTCGGCAGATGCAACACGGTTCACCTCAACCTCGGTGAATCCAAGTTGATCCACCCACGCACTGTTAATTGCAGGTAGTGCCACTAGCACACTGTATCCGGCCAGTGTCATAAACAGGCTGAGGAGGAAAGGGCCTCTCTGATCAAAAGGGTTACTTGATGGATATGAATCAGCGGTTGATGTATTCACTTCGGACCTCACAAAAACGTTGCGTCGACGACTTTTGGTGGTGTGCCAGAACTACTGTGTCACTCTGACTGGCCGAAGGCAATTCTAGTGAGTTCTTTTATGCACAATAGCGGCATGTGAAGCTGAAACCTCGTACACTGGTGTGCAAGTCGAATGCGAACAAGTAAAGCGGCATGAATAGTCAGCATCCCCGTAGAGTCTTTGAGCGGTCCATCGAATGCCTGAAAGCCGGTCGGATCGACGAGGCTGAGGCAATGTGCCGAGAAACATTACAGACAGACCCAGGCGATATTAATTTTGTTGCTTTGCTGGGCTCCATTCTCGCTGAAAAAGGAGAGCTTGAGGAGGCTGAAGCGTTACTGACGCGCGCAGTAAAGGCAGCGCCGGGGCACGCAAAAGCACTCGAGGATCTTGGAACTGTCCTTTTGAACCTCAACAGGCCTGATCAGGCAATTCCGCATCTCACGCGCGCATCTGAATTGCGACCAGAGCATCCGCCGCTGTTGAGTAAACTAAGCGGAGCCTACTCAAGCATGGGTATGGTTTCCGAGGCTGAAAAGTACAGAGCAAAAGCAACTGCACTGTCACCAGAGCAGGCGAAGTTGGAAGAAGCTACCCGCCTGTTCGTCAGCGGACGGTTTCGAGAGTCTGAGGCACTTGCGCAGGAACTTGTCCGCAAGAACCCAACCGATGTGAATGCAGCTTTATTGTTAGCTCGCCTTGCGATCAATGCCAGCTGTTTTGAGGATGCCAAGGCGATTCTGGAAAAAATCACGGCAATGAAGCCCCGATTCGTTGCGGCATGGCACGATTTAGGCACCGTACTTAAGGAGTTAAATGAGCATGAGGAAGCCGTTGAGGTTTTAACGCATGCGGTAGGGTTGGACCAACATAATGCGATGAGCCATTACTATCTCGGTGCGGCACTGGCTATGGCGGCCAAGCCTGAGGACGCCATCGCTTCATACCAGAAAGCGGTGGCCATTGATCCAAATTTAACAGGCGCGCACATCGGCCTTGGCCATGTCCTGAAGACTGTCGGGGATCAGTCAGGGGGCATCGCAGCCTACCGACGCGCTATCGAGCTAAGACCTAATTTTGGGGAAACCTATTACAGTCTCGCTAACTTAAAGACCTTTAAGTTTGAAGAGAGCGATATAGACGCGATGAGTCTCAGGCTTGCGGACGAGAATCTGCCTGTGGACTGTAGAGTTCACTTTGGTTTTTCACTGGGTAAAGCCTTTGAGGATTTGAAGGACTATGAGCGGGCATTTGAACACTACGAAATCGCCAACCAACTACATCGAGACACCATTGCCTATGACCCGGTGCAAACTGAAGTGGCTCACGAGCGCATGCGCAACATATTTTCCGAAGAATACTTCAACGATCGGAAGAGTGGACAAGCCTGCTCAGTCGCGGATCCAATTTTTATTGTGGGTCTGCCGCGATCAGGGTCGACGCTACTAGAGCAGATTCTAGCCAGCCATTCTATGGTCGATGGCACCAGTGAGTTGCCCGATATCTCAATGATTGCTCAGGGGTTGACGCAACCCCGATCGGGGCAGGTTTTCCCACAGTGCATGCCTGATTTGTCAGACCAGCAGATTAAGGCCCTTGGTGAGCAATACCTCTTGCAGACAAGGAGGCACAGAGGCGAAGCACCTATGTTCACGGATAAGATGCCGAACAACTTCGCCTACGTGGGGTTCATAAAAACCATTCTTCCCAATGCCAAGATAATAGATGCTCGCCGACACCCAATGGATAGTTGTTTTGGGTGTTTCAAGCAACACTTTGCGAAGGGGCAAACCTTTACGTATGACCTATTCGAGCTGGGCGAGTTTTATTTGGAATATACAAGGTTGATGGATCATTGGGACAGTGTCCTTCCCGGCGCAGTGCTTCGGGTTCAATACGAGCAGGTTGTAGACGACTTGGAATCGCAGGTTCGGAGAATTCTAGAGTTTTGTAAGCTCCCGTTTGAGGACGCCTGTGTGAACTTTCATGAGACCAAAAGGTCGGTTAGGACGGCGAGTTCTGAACAGGTGAGACAGCCTATCTACCGCGGGGCAGTCGCCACGTGGAAACGTTACGGTGCGAATTTAGATCCTCTGCGAGATATCTTGGCACCCGTATTTCCGGAGTGGGATAAATAATGACTCGAGCGACTAACTTGCCGAAGCTGGTTGCTACGTCTGTTGTTCGGGGTTCGCAAAAGGGACAGAGTCACGGTGGGGTCTACCTCATTGATTTTGAGAATCGAGTCGTAGAGCAAAAGATCGACTGGAACTCGGGTGATATCGATTTTTCGGGAAGAGGTTGGGACCGAGGTTTGCGGGGCATCGAGTTTACGGAAGATTGTGTCTGGATCGCTGCAAGTGACGAGTTATTTTGCTACTCGCCTGATTTTCGTAATGTAGATTCCTTCACAAATCCTTACTTAAAACACTGCCATGAAATAAGCCGAAGAGATCATTTGCTCTTCCTTACCTCGACAGGCTTTGATTCTATTTTGGCCTTCGATTTGATTGCCAAGGAATTCATCTGGGGACTGTACATCTCAAAAAATGGGGCGGAGTGGGTCGGCCAACCCTTTGACCCTCGTACAAAAGGAGGGCCCGCCTTCGTCAATTCATATCATATCAACATGGTGCGAGTTGATAAGGACGGTATCTCTTTCAGTGGACTTAATACGCAAGCCTTGCTCGCCATTTCGGGCGATATGTCAGTAAAAGAAATCTGTAGCCTCCCCCGAGGGTGCCATAACGCCATGCCGTTTGCCGATGGTGTAATTTTCAATGATACGGCAGCGGACACAGTGCGCTTTGTCTCGCGCTCTGCGACAGAAGTTCAGATTTCGGTTCCCTTATTCCCTCCAAGCGAGCTTGACTTCATGGGAGTGGATGATTCGAAAGTAGCTCGGCAGGGTTTTGGGCGTGGTCTGTGCATTCTCGACGATGGACTTGTCGCCGCTGGGTCCTCGCCTTCCACGATTTCCATTATCGACATCGTAAAGGGTGAGAGGCTCACTGCGGTGAACCTCACTATGGATATCAGGAACGCGATTCATGGGCTCGAGCGCTGGCCGGCTGAATGGCCATAAAAAAGGGCACTCTAGGTGCCCTTTGGATGAATGAGCGCAGGCTCAGAACCGTTTTCTAATCGACAAGCCCCAATTTCTCGGCCGGATTACATTAGAGCTATTTCTCCCCCATAGTGGATCGAAGTCAGCACTGTCCTCGTAAGTAATACCGCGTTCATCTGATAGATTGTTGATATAGACGCGCGCCTGCCAGTCATCCATGTCAAGAGTGAGAATGGCATCGGTAATTTTGTAGTCACCTTGCTTCAGGCGGGCAGACGTGAATCCATCGTTCAGCTGATTGAGCGATGAGCCCACGTTGTTGTGTTGCAGCCGGAAGGCGCCGTCACCACCCATAAGATTAATGCCGGAGTACTCGAGGTAAAACGAGTAGCTTTCATCTGCAAACAAGGGCAGTGCCGATTGTGGATCAAGTCCTGACGGGATCTGACCACCCGCCGCCCTGGGTTCATTGTAGAACGCTGGTGCCTCGACGTAGGCATCTCTTATATCCGTAAGATTGAAGCCAAACTCGAGGTTCTCTCCTATCAATGCTTTCAAGTCGATATCGATGCCTGTGACGGTCGCATCGCCCACGTTCCCCACGACTATTTGGAATGGAATACTGCCGTATATAGGATCGCCATTCACATCGACCTCGCTGTATGACGCAAGGTTGAAACTCGGATCTGTTACTTCGATCTGCATATCATTCCACTTCATATCGTAGTAGACGGCATTGAAGACAACTCGGCCATCAGCAAACGTGGATTTCAATCCGAATTCAGTATTTTCGAGAATGTCTGACTCGTAGGCGACGGGGAGTGTCGGCCCACCTAGGTCAATTCCACGACCGCGATTGGTGCCACCGACACGGTACCCCTCCGAGTACACTCCGTAGACCATGACGTCATCATTTATTTGAAGTTCAAGCCCATACTTTGGAATGAAACCGTCGTCCGATGCCTTTCTGTCGGGCAGTTCCTGGGCGACCCGGCTGTCGGGCCGCTCAACCGTGTAACTCAAATCCCGATCAACGTCATACCAACGCCCGCCCACTAGGGCCGTGAGTCGATCTTCAATCAGTACGATGTCCATCTCTCCGAATACGGCCATATCGGTGCGATCAGTACCTTGGAAGGAGTTCCACCATGCATCAGTTGGTGCAATGCCAGGGTAATAATAGCTCCAGGCAGCAAATGCGGGGGAATTGCGGTAGCCGTCCACGTAGGTATGAAAGTCCCAGAACTCCTCTGACTCCTGCCAGAATCCACCCAGTGTCCAGTTGACACGATCAGTAGACCCCGAGAGCCTGATTTCCTGAGTTAAACTCTCATTGCTTTGATCGTTAACGAGGTAGCCAACTGGATCCAAGCCGAAGTCGTAAGTTGCATATCCGTAATAGACGCCAAATGAGTAGTGGAAATAAGCTGCATAACTTTGCGTGTCGTTGGTATACAACATCTCCCGGTCGTAGTAAGAGGTCGCCGAGACTAGTTGAGCGAAACCTAAGTCCCCCTCGATTACCAGACTAGTTTGTAGCCAATCATCCGTTCGCATTTCCTCGGCAAACTTGACCGTTTGTAAATCGCCGACAGCCGGGTCGTAATCGTTATATCCACCGGCCTCAAGCTCCTGAAAGTTAGCGGTCGCAGTGACGGTCCAATTATCGTCAGCAAGCCATCGAACCGAGGCACGAGCGCCTTGCCAGTCGACCTCGTTGAAATCTTCCTCCAACATGTTGCTGTTTGTTTTTTGGCCGCCCAGACCCGATCCGAACACGGTATCTTCTACTGTCGTACCGAGCACGTTATCTATATAACCTGCATCTGTTGCACTGAAACCTGATAGGCGAATAGCGACGGTGTCACTGACAGGTATATTGACCGTCGCGTCGATCTCGTAGCTTGATCCACCTTTCGATGTAGAGCCGAGGCCTGCACCGATATTGGCCGTAAATTCCGATGGGTCAGGTTTGTTAGTAATGACCCGCACGGCACCGCTTTGGGAGGATGCTCCGTAAAGTGTCGACTGCGGACCCGCTAACGCCTCGATTCGCGCGATATCGACAGGATAGATGTCAGGCGCCGCGGAGGTGAGTGACATGGGCTGTTCATCGAGGTAAATCGCCGCTGTCGGATCGACCAAAAAACCACCACCATCACTGACGCCCCTAAACACAATTGTATTTTGTCCGGGCGTGGTCGTTGATATGTTCAAACCTGCAACGAATCTGGAGAAATCCTCAAGCGTTGTAATGCCCTGTTTTTGAATTTCTTCACCGGTGAGACTTTGCACCATCATCGGGATTTCTTGTGATGTTTCGGCACGCTGTCTAGCCGTTACAACCACTTCCTCTAACACGGCCTGACTCATCGCCAGTTGCGCACTTGTCAATCCCAACGCGGCAGCGACGCATGATGTAATGGCCTTTTTGGGAAGGGTTGGACCGCCTAATGTAGTGTTTTTAGAAACCTTGGTCATGGCGCTTTCCTTGGTCTTTTTTGATTTTTTTCGTTTGTGGGTGCTCGTACCGCATACTCTTATCCTCAAACGTAGTACAAACTGCGGCCCATTACCACCATGTAATGATCACGGGGAGCAAGGCTTCAGTTAAACTTTTCATTGCGCTGATCTGATTCTGATAGAAAACCGAGGTTTGTTGTTTATGCTTTGTTTCTCAAGTCTGATAAAAAGCGCTCAGTAACCCGTGAAAGTGTTGCCCATGCGCTTGCTTTTACGCTCGCACTAATTTGCGTTTCAATTGTCATCAGAAAACCAGAATGTGCTATCCTCGCCCGCGCTCGTCAAACAGCGGGACGAGTTCTACGTCTATGAGATGTAATCGCGCAACGCTAGGTGCCGGGACGCTATGCGTCTGACCTTGCACGCTACGGCCGCGCGGGAGGTCGACCGGTCGGTATTACGCGAATCGTGTGCTGGTAACTGGTGTTCACGGTCTCAGATCGACGTAGAGGAGGAACAAATACGGAGAAGTGGCCGAGTGGCTGAAGGCGCTCCCCTGCTAAGGGAGTATACGTTAATCGCGTATCGAGGGTTCGAATCCCTCCTTCTCCGCCATCTAATCAAAAGCGCCTCCCTGTGGAGGCGTTTTTTGTTAGGCGCTGATAAAAAGAGATGAGATCCGCAGGTTCGACCAAATGCAATTCAAGGAGTATTTTGCTGGAGCGACACTGTTTGATCCTTTGCCTGAAAAGGTCAAGGCGCGTGAGGCTCAGTTCCCAGCAATATGGAACGGCTGTGAATTGCGAAACGACCGTATTAAAGCTGCCTTGGGTTTGGAATTTCGCTCGCTCGATGAATCTATTCGAGATTGTGTGGAGTCGCTAATTACGATTGGTGGCGTCAAGCCTGTTTTAAAGCGAGGTTTGGTAGATCACGTTTCGTCTCTATCGGCTGACGGTCCTTAATTACTTGGGCTGCGTGTTTACGAGGGACATTCCTCGGTCCTCGAGTGCGCTTGGTTTCCCTCGCCATTAGCTCGTTAAGCGAATGATTTCGGTTTAAGCTCTCAGAAAGGCAAACCCGCGTATCGAATAAAAACAAAGGTGCCAATATGAACTCACACGACCATAGCGCAATCCCCACAGTAGATTGGCTTGATCTTGAGGCTGACCGTGGCAGGTTCATGGATGATTTGAGGTACGCACTTTCTGAGTGTGGGTTTCTTGTGCTCAAAAACGCGCCCGGATTGGAAGATGCGTTTCAGCAGAGAGCGTTCCGCGAGGTGCGACAGTTTTTCGATGCTCCCATGGACATCAAGAAAACCGCGCATATATCGAACACGCCTTATTTCCGAGGATATACGTTGCCAACACCGGCCGATCGAGGCCATGGACAAGTCATTGAAAACTTTCAATACGGTTTTGAACAAGACCCTATATGCGCGCACGATGATGAATCTCAGCCTATACATAAGAGACTGTTCGTTGGTCCAAACACCTGGCCCGCAACAGATTCAATGCCGGGCTTCAAACCGCTAATTGAGCAGTTGACGGATACCTATCATGAGCTGACGCACCAACTGGGTGAGCTTATTGTTGAATCACTGGGCGAGGACCCGGCTGAGTTTCGTCGTTATTTCGATCGCGATGAGCCGTATCTTGCGGCCAGTCTGAATCATAACTTCAGTCTAGATGTCTTCGCTGACGATGCCAGACAAGCGGTCCGAGACTCTTATGATCAATTTGATGCTGACAACGTTGGAGCACACATTGACGGCCCGCCATTTGTGGCCTTACTCATCAACGATCGTCCCGGTTTGCAGGTGGTGGCGGGGGAAGGTGATTGGGTGAATGCACCCGTGACCTGCCGAACGGCACAAGGGGACTACGATGTGCCTGTTATCCCTGGGTCGGTGATCGTCAATACGGGCGGTACCCTAATGCACCTGAGTGAGGGACGTTATTCCGCAACCTTGCATCGTGTGAATACCCTGCTGATTCCAGAGGGTGAAACACGGGTCTCAATGCCGTATTTTTTACTGCCCAAAATGGAGGGCGATTTGGTGCCGTTTGGGAAAAACGTAGCGGATAAGAAAGGCGCTGCGGGCTATGAAGCCGGTCGCGACAGAGGTGCAAACGCCTGTGTGAACCGTATGGGAACCTTCCCGCAGGTCACCCGCCGCTGGTGGGTAGAGGAATTCAAGGTGCTGAGCGAGCAACAACGTCAAGAGGTTGAGGCGGAGACGCAAGCCGCATTCAAGCTCGCGGCGGAGCGAGGCAAGCGCTACGTGGAGCGCGCATGAACCCTTTGACTCATAGCTATTACAGCGGCGCATCCGACGCCCAAATCATCTACGAGACGATCGGCACTTACTTCGACAAAATAGCTCATAGGCACAGTGCCAACCCTGCGCTAGTCGTTCGACATCAGGGGGTTAATTGGACGTATGGTGAGTTGCAAGCGCGGGTGAATCGTCTTGCTACGGGACTGATTCACCTTGGCATTAAGCCGGGCGATCGCGTGGGCATTTGGGGGCCAAACAGTAGTGAGTGGGTGTTGGTCCAACTGGCGACGGCAAAGATTGGCGCCATAATGGTGTGCATCAATCCGGCTTACCGGCTCTACGAACTCGAGTACGCACTCAACAAGGTCGAGTGCAAAACCTTGATCACCGATGTGAGTTTCAAAACCAGCGACTACCTGAGAATGATAAACACCTTGGCTCCCGAATTAGAGAGCAGTCATCCGGGACAGTTGGAGGCAGAGAAGCTGCCTCATTTAAAACACGTTATTCGTATGGGCTCTGATACGACGCCCGGGATGTATAACTTTGATGTCGTGTGCGCGGCTGGAACCGCCGAAGATCAGGCCACCATGGATGCGTTGCAGCCTGCCTTGCAACCAGACGATGCGATCAATATCCAATTCACAAGTGGGACGACAGGCAATCCGAAAGGCGCAACGCTATCTCACTGTAATATTCTGAATAACGGTTATCTGACTGGATTGGCGATGCAATTGGGTCCGGCAGACAAGCTGTGCATTCCAGTGCCCCTTTATCATTGCTTTGGGATGGTGCTCTCAGTGCTGGCATGCGTTTCCCATGGCGCCACCATGGTATTCCCCGGGCCCTCGTTTGATCCCGAGGAGACGCTTAAATCTGTTGAGGCGGAGGGATGTACTGCGCTTCACGGTGTACCCACCATGTTCATTACCGAACTCGATCACTCACGCTTTTCAGAGTTTGACCTGTCGACTTTGCGCACTGGCATTATGGCTGGTGCACCCTGCCCTGTAGAGGTAATGAAGCGTGTACTGTCCGAGATGCACATGGAGGACATTCTGATCGCCTACGGTCAGACCGAACTCAGCCCCATAAACAACATGACCTTGCCAAACGATACCTTGGAGCGACGAACCGAGACGGTAGGCCGTGCGATGCCGTGGGTTGAGATAAAAGTCGTCGATGAAGAGGGGCGGGTAGTACCCGTGGGGGCGAAAGGCGAAATTTGCACGCGCGGTTACTCGGTCATGCAAGGTTACTGGAATGACGAGGAGCGAACGGCAGAAACGATCGATAGTGCGGGTTGGTTGCACTCGGGGGATATAGCCACCATGGATGAGGCGGGCTACGTGCGTATTGTTGGCCGCATCAAGGACATGATTATCCGAGGCGGTGAAAATATTTACCCGCGAGAAGTCGAAGAGTTTTTATACCAGCACCCCGCGATTTCTGAGGTTCAGGTATTTGGTGTGCCTGATGAAAAGATGGGAGAAGAGGTTTGTGCCTGGATCCAGCTCAATGAGGGGTTCGACCTCACTGATGCGGATGTGAAAGCCTACTGCCGTGACCAGATAACCCATTTCAAAATTCCGCGGCACATTCGGTTTGTCACTGAATATCCGATGACCGTGACGGGGAAGATTCAAAAATTTGTCATGCGGGATGAAATGCTCGAGCAATTGGCGAGCTGAAATCGTAGCGTGGACTTGAGCATTTCAGGCGTAACCTCTAATCGCGAAAAGCCCACGATTGCATGGCATCAGCGATGGCATCAAAAAGAGGTGACGCCCAAGCCTCACCCTGCTGAATACTGCCTGCTTTATCAATGATATCGATCGCGCGGGCGACCTCAATGATGGTTACCTCAGGCCCATATTCAGCAGCCCGTTCAATCAGTGGATGCCACGCGGCGGAGGAGCCTTCTTCATCTGATAGACCGCCCCGTACCCGAGCGCCTCGGTTTCCAAGTTTCACCGCCTCGTAAAAAGGCGCCATGTATCGCTGCAGGTGCGCTTCCCACTCGGGGTTTCGCTCATTGGTCCCGGTCACCAACATTTGAGCGCCTGGTATGGGGTTTTGTGCATTCGGGATATGCGCATCGGCTGTTAGTAGGACCGTCTGAACATTGGTGTTTCCTTTATGCACACCAGCGATGAAGTGCTCCAATGCTTGAAAACCTGGCAGATCCTCACCGTACTGGGTGATAGTGGGAGTCAGCACAAAAAATCCACGCGCCTCAAGTCGGCTAGCGAGCGCACGTTGGGTGATGGTGTTCCATTCTTTTCCAATGTGCCTGCCGTCAACCACTGCCCCTGGTTGCATGGCAGATGGGTCGGTGTATTGCATCGGTAAGACCGCTATGGGCTTTTCGGTATGGATGTGGATACCTGCGACATCAGCATGGGTCCAGTTCTTTCCCGTGTAGTTGAAGCGAACCTGGTAGAGGCCGGAGCCTTTTTCGAAGGTAAAGGCGCGGTCGGAATCCATGAATGACGATGTTGTCGCTGCGTGAATCGGCAAAACGATTAGTGACGCAGCAAATAAAAGGATAACGGCGAGGTGTCTGCGAAGGGGCATCATGCAGCGTCGATCCGATAAACCCGGCGTGCGACGCCTGAAAACAGGAGGTCTTTTTCCTCTTCCGAAAAATCCATGGTCATCTTTTTTAGACCATTCCATAGCACGCGGTAACCAATCGAGAGTCTATCCACCGGAAAGTTACTTTCGAACATGCACCGATCCACACCGAAGCAGGCTATGGCATGTTGGTAGTAACCCGATTGCGCTTCCACAAACTCATCTGATGATGGGGGCGTCGCGCGCTCATGCCATCCGAAGCCGTTATCAGGCATTGCGAGGCCGCCCAGTTTCGCAAAGACGTTGGGACATGCTGCAACGCGTTCAATGTCCTCTTTCCATTGCTCAAAGATAGCCTCTTTTTGATTGGCAAATTGGCCAACTCCCAGAGGCGTCCCAAAGTGATCAAGAATCATGGTGGTGGCGGGCACAGCTCGGGCGAGTTCCACAAAATCATTGATCTGAAAATGGTAGAGCCAGGTGTCATAGGTCAGACCTCGCTCTCCCAGACGAGCCACACCTGCTCGGAACGCCTCATCAGACATAAGGTTGCGATCGGAACCGCCCGGGATCGCTAGGCCTTCTATATCTCCGGCAGAGGCACCTGCATGACGTATACCTCTGAAGAGACCCTCTGCGGCTTCTTCGTGGGCATCAAGCACATCATCGAGCTCAGCTAAACGGAGGTCAGCATGCGCGACAATACCGGCAATTTGCGTTGGCGCTTTTTGCGCGCGCGCAATACTGGCTGCTTGCGCGACAAACGCTGTTTCACCCACACATCGAAGAAAATCAGGCCCCTCCTTTCGGTAGGCTGCCCCGCATTCCATGAACACGGTTTGGCTAACCGCATGGCCATCCGATGTGTCGGCTAACAGTTCATCAATGTTGTAGCCCATAGAAGCTTGGGGCCAGAGGTGATGATGCGGATCCAAGATATCGCGTTCAGGATCGATAACCGTCTCAGATACTTGTTCGAGCCACTCATTATTATTAAACATGGCTTACCTCATTGTTGTGTGAGCACAGTTGAAGATTACCGTGTGGATGGCGTTGTTTGGAATGTTTAGTCACCTGCTATTGTGAAATAGGCATGGTCTTTGCAACCGTAGTTCCCAAGCAGTGAATTCGTTTTCCATCGCGTGAGATTTAGTAGTGAGTTGTGACAATTTGGATCAACAGTTCCTTGAGACTTTTATTCAACAAGAGGGACTGAATGACATCTTTAGGCGCAATGTCACTGAGTATTTCAATGCCTATGCACATCGGCTCGCTCAACTAGCCGATGCGAGTTCCCGTCCAATTATTGTTGGGTTAAACGGCGCACAGGGCTCTGGAAAATCAACGCTAAGTCAGTATCTAAGCCAAATGATGCCAATGCAGCTTGGCGTGGACTGCCACATTCTCTCTATTGACGACTTTTACTTATCCAAGGCCAAACGCAAAAGATTAGCGGCTTCGGTTCACCCGCTCTTGGCCATTAGAGGTGTACCCGGAACCCACGATGTCCCTCGGCTTTTGGACGTTTTGGCAGATTTTATTGAGCCTAGTGTCCAGTCAGTGACAGTCCCTATCTTCGACAAGCTTAGAGATGATCGCACCAGAAAAGTGCATAAGATCCAAAAGAGTGCAAAGCCAACCGTTGTTTTGCTTGAAGGGTGGTGTGTCGGTGTCCCAGCGC
The DNA here is from genome assembly GCA_913045375.1 of uncultured Halieaceae bacterium. Lineage (GTDB taxonomy): Bacteria > Pseudomonadota > Gammaproteobacteria > Pseudomonadales > Halieaceae > Luminiphilus. The sequence goes on from CAJWQE010000022.1 coordinate 13,445, forward strand.
AACGCCCACTTTCGCTCTCGGTGCCCGCCAGTAGCTTTGAGTTTTCCAACGACAATAACGGCGTCTGGCGATCCTATGTGAATGAGTGCCTGGGAGGAGACTACGTCGACGTATTCCAATTGCTTGATCGTTTGAGCATGTTGAAGCCACCTTGTTTTGAGGCTGTCTATGACTGGCGCGTTGATCAGGAAATACGCCTTGTTGCTCGGCGACGCCAAGAGTCGACTGACGCATCTATCCGGGGCATGTCGGTTAAAGAGGTAGGGGAGTTTGTCGAGAATTTTCGCCGACTCACGTGTCATGCGATGGAGGTACTGCCCGATCTCGCAGACGAAACCTGGGAGTTACAGGCTGACCGCTTGGTGCTTCAGGAGCACTTGCGATCGTGAGTGAACTTCCGGTTATTTTTACCGATCTTGATGGAACGCTTTTGGACCACGATACCTACAGTGCCGAAGCGGCGCGATCGGTCCTTGAAAAGGTGACTGCTAGGGGCATTCCAGTTATTCCCGCAACGAGCAAGACCTACAGTGAGGTCGTTGAGTTTCGCGATTCGATGAACCTGACGCATGCGTTTATCGTCGAAAATGGTGCAGCTCTCTATGTGCCGATGGATACCGATATTCGCTGCCCGATGGGGAGTAAATTGTTTGAGGGCTACTGGGTCCGAGAGTTTGGCGTGAAACGGCAGGCACTTTGCGATGTGCTGGAAGCGCTCGATATGAACGGTTCTTACCAGTTCAAGTCATTGACCGATATGCGGACTTCCGAAGTCGCTGACATCACGGGCTTGGACTTGGCATCGGCGCAGCGCGCACAACACCGTCTCTATTCAGAAACACTGGATTGGCGCGATAGCGAAGCGGCATTGACCTCATTTTCAGATGTACTCACGGGCATAGGGTTCTCGGTATCTCAGGGCGGGCGTTTCGTACACCTGATGGGACCTAATAACAAAGGCATCGCGGCACAGTGGTTTCAAACGCTTTTGAAACGTGAGGTGACGCCCGATGTCGCAACAATTGCGGCCGGTGACGCGCCGAATGATCGAGAGCTTTTGGAGATGGCGGATTACGCGCTTTTGATGCGAAACGCTCAGGGTAAGCCGCTCGAGTTGCAACGCTCGGGTCCGACGTGGTTATCAGACAGTGCGGGCCCTATTGCTTGGGCCAAGGGCATATCAGACATATTAACGAGTATGGGGTGGGACATTTAATGGCTGACTTTTATCAAACGCCGTATATCTCGACATTGCACAATCTGCGTAACAGTGCGGTCGAGGAAATAGAGGCGCAATTAGTTAATTTCTCCACCACCAGGCCTCTTGGCTTAATCTTACCTTCCTTGTACTCAGAGCTTGAGACGCCTGCGATGCCCAACATTCGGGAGGAGCTCAAGAAAGTACCCTATCTCTCTCAGATTGTGGTCGGCTTAGACCGCGCTGATGAAGATGACTTTGCGTCTGCCCTGCGGTTTTTTTCAGAGCTGCCGCAACAGCATCGTGTCATGTGGCACGATGGGCCGCGCCTGAGAGCCATTCATTCGGAGCTAGCAACCAGAGGCTTGGCGCCGCATGAGCCCGGGAAAGGGCGCAACGTCTGGTACTGCATGGGTTATGTATTGGCAACGTCGAGAGTCGATGCCGTAGCACTCCACGACTGTGACATTCTCACCTACGACCGTAGCCTGCTGGCGCGCTTAATTTATCCCGTCGCGCATCCGCAATTTTCCTTCGAGTTTTGCAAGGGCTATTACGCGCGCGTTGCGGGCAATAAACTCAATGGGCGAGCCTGTCGGCTCTTGGTCGGGCCGCTGATTCATGCCACAAAGCGCGTCCTTGGTGAAAACGATTTTCTCAACTATCTCGACAGCTTCCGTTATTTGCTCGCGGGTGAATTCGCCTTCAGGCGTGACCTGTTAAATGATATGCGGGTTCCCAGTGACTGGGGGCTCGAGATGGGCGTGGCATCTGAGATGTACCGAAACAACAGCACGAACCGTATCTGCCAGGTTGAACTGACTGACTACTATGACCACAAGCATCAGGATTTATCAGCGAATGATGCCCAGCGGGGGTTATCCCGTATGTCGCTCGATATTACAAAATCACTGATACGGAAGTTGGCCATTCAAGGCGAGGTCTTTAATCAAGAAACCTTCCGCACGCTCAAGGCGACGTACTACCGAGTTGCACTCGATTACGTAGAGAGCTTCCGTCGAGATGCCATGATGAACGGTCTCGATTTTGATACTCACGCGGAAGAGCAAGCGGTTGAATTGTTTGCAACCAATATCCTTGAGGCTGGGAAACAATTTCTGGAGCGCCCGTTGGATGCTCCGTTTATGCCGACATGGTCCCGAGTTGTCAGCGCTGTACCCGACATCTATGAACGTTTGGTGCAAGCAGTTGAGGAGGATCACAAAGAGTTTTCAGTTCGGGGGCGCTAGTGGTTGGTCAGAGAGAGCGAGTCCAATTTTTAACAGGTCAGTTGTATCGATCCCTTGTTGGTGAGGAACGTCTTAAAAAGATTGTTGATGATTTGGTCGATGCGATTGGTGCCTCAGCAGTACCTGCTCAGACGGATCCGGCTCATCCTGCGGACCTTTGGTCCCAGCGTGACGTCGCGCTCATCACCTACGGTGACTCGATCGTGGATGGGGGTTCGAAACCTCTCAGGGTGCTACATGACTTTTGTGAAACGTGGTTAGGAAACTGCATCACTTGGGTTCACATTTTGCCTTTCTTTCCGTGGACGTCGGATGATGGTTTTTCCATTCTCGACTACTCATCGGTGAACCAGGCGCTAGGAAACTGGGACGATATCAGTGATATCGCGACAGATTACAGACTAATGGCTGACTTGGTGTTGAATCACTGCTCAAGTCGCTCCGCTTGGTTCGAAAACTTCAAGCAGGGTATCGACCCGGGTAAAGGTTATTTTTTTACCAAAGAGTCCTCGTTCGATGTCTCGAGGGTCGTAAGACCGCGAACCTCTGATTTGACGATGCCCGTCGTAACTTCGGAGGGTGAACAGCAGGTGTGGTGCACCTTTAGTCACGATCAGGTGGATTTCGACTTTTCAAATCCTGACGTGCTGTTGGAGTTCACTCGCATTATCCGGCTGTACCTTGATCGAGGGGTTCGCATTTTCAGATTAGATGCGGTCGCTTTTACCTGGAAGCGCTCAGGAACTACCTGCATCAACCTACCCGAAGCTCATGATCTGGTTCGACTACTACGCTCTCTCATTGAGTGGGTGCAGCCCGATGCCATCATTATCACCGAGACCAACGTCCCTAATATTGAAAACCTCGCGTACTTTGGCCAGCGCGATGAAGCGCATTGCATTTATAACTTCGCACTTCCCCCACTACTCATTCATACCCTCGTAGAGGCTGATAGTTCACGCATTACACGCTGGCTGATGAGTATGCCGCCCGCCATTCTGGGAACCACCTATTTCAATTTCCTCGCTTCTCACGATGGCATTGGTCTCCGACCGGTCGAGGGTTTGCTCAGCGAAGGTGAGTTGGACTCGATGATCGACCGACTTCAAGAAAATGGCGCTTTGTTGTCCTGGCGTGAACACGCTGATGGGACAAGAACGGTCTATGAAGTAAACGTGTCGTTATTTGACGCCTTTAAACATTCAGGTGAGGCGGTTGATGGGACGCTTGATCGCATGATCCTCGCACACGCGATTTTGCTGGGGTTGGAGGGTGTTCCAGCGATCTACTTACATAGCTTTGTAGCGACTAATAATGACCTGACTCGTGTCGAGAATACGGGTCACAACCGTGCGATTAATCGTCATCAATGGGCGTTAGATGAGCTCACTGGACTCTTGAATGACGCCAAGTCGCAGCATGCACGGTGCCTACAAGCCATTAAGCAATTGATTGACATGCGACAAGGGCAACCCGCCTTTCACCCCAACGCGACCCAGTTCACGCTGAATTGCGGACGGTCAATCTTTGGGTTTTGGCGACAAAGTCCCGACCGCGCACAGAGTGTTTTTTGTCTCTATAACGTCACACCCACCAGCACCACCATTGCTGCAGCATCGTTGAATTTGGTTGGCAGCGACAGTTGGCGAGACTTGATCAGTGGCGAGACGGTTGATTTGTTCTCGGAGGATCCCTCCATTGAACTTGCGCCGTATCAGGCTGTTTGGCTGACGAATACGATGACCTAAACCACGATTTTGGGGCGCTCGACGTGGCTGTCTGAGGGCGTAGGTTCGGCTGGTCTGAGTCGGCATAACTGTGTGATCATCACCGTCATGCTCGCGATTGGTTTTTTTGTTGTTGCGCTTATTTATTCCGCCGTAGGCTTTGGCGGCGGCTCGACCTATATTGCGCTGCTGGCTTTAAGTGATCATCCGGCCGAAGTTATCCCGCTCATTGCGCTGCCCTGCAATATTGCGGTGGTCTCTGTGGGCAGCTATCTCGCTGTGCACCGGCGAGACTTTGATTGGCGGCTGTCCGTTCCGTTTTTTCTAGCCTCTGTCCCCATGGCATTTGTCGGTGGTTTAATCCCGCTGGACGCTACCCTCTATTTTTTACTACTGGGCTTGAGCCTTGCTATCGCTGGTGTGAGCTTAATAGTGCGTACGGCACCTGACGGTGCAACGACCTTGGGCGCACGTGGCTGGGGGTTGGCCAGTGTCATAGGGGGAGGATTGGGTCTACTCTCGGGCATGGTAGGCATAGGTGGTGGGATCTTCCTAGCACCTATCTTGCATCACCTACGCTGGGCTTCGAGTAAAACGATTGCTGCCTTATGTGGTTTTTTCATTCTGATCAATTCATTGAGTGGGCTGGCGGGACAGATTCTAAAGACGGGCACTGACTCCGCTATATCCGGACTTTACGAAGCAATTCCACTGTTGATAGCAGTCGTCATAGGTGGCGTTGTTGGCGGAAGATTTGTGATTGAAGGCGTTGCTAACCAGCGAGTCGCTCAGCTTACAGGTCTGTTGGTTTTATTGGTTGGGCTTCGCATTCTGTGGGCCTGGAGCAGCTATCCACAAGTGTGATGTCGCCAGAGATGAGAAATCGACTTAGACCGGTGCTGTAAATTGTCCCTGGGCCTAATCGGTTAGCGTCGGTGCTTTTTTACGGGTTAGTATCTGCCTTCTAGAAGGAGTAATCATGAAAGCGGAAGGCTTACCTCAATCGCAGCAAAACGTCTTTGGCGAACCTATTGAGCTCTGTTGTAACGATCCAGTTACAGGCTTCTATCGAGATGGTCACTGCAATACGGGACCTAATGATTTGGGTACGCACACCGTCTGTGCGCTTATGACAGATGAATTTCTCGAGTACTCTGCCACGGCGGGTAACGATCTCAGTACGCCTCGGCCCGAATTCAACTTTCCGGGTCTGGTCGCGGGTAATCGATGGTGTCTTTGTGCCATGCGATGGGAGCAGGCGCACAGAGCGGGGAAGGCACCAAAGCTCTATCTGAAGGCCACCAATATCGTGACTTTGAGAGCCATTCCATTAGAAATTCTTAAGCCCTATGCATTAGATCTCGTCTGAGTGAGAACTAATAACCGTTTTAGAGGATGGTCTCCGAAATGGCTCTGCTGATACATTCGCGCGACAAACATGAGTGAATACGTAACAGGTTAATTACTGAAGAGCGCAGAGTGAGTTGTTCTTAAACTCATTTTCGAAATGACGCCGTTAGTCGTGGGGGAAAAATGAAAGTATCGCGTGTGGCAGGGGCGCTAGGAGCGGAGGTTTCCGACATCGACGTTAGTGCATCGCTCGCAGACGGCAGCATCGGTGTCATCCGTGATCTACTTAACGAGCATGAAGTGCTCTTTTTCAGAGATCAGTGTATTGCGCCGAGTGAGCAACGCGATATGGCGCGATTGTTTGGCCCCTTACAGACTCATCCAGCCTACGGTACGGTCGATGGTTTACCTGAAGTCATGTTGCTTGAGAGCACGGAGGAGAAGCCCTCCAAGATTGAGGTCTGGCACTCTGATATGACCTTCCGTCAGCATCCGCCTTCCGTCACTGTCCTTAGGGGGGTCACTATTCCGGCGGTGGGTGGGGACACCTTGTTTGCCAGCATGACGTCAGCGTACGATGGACTTTCAGCGGGTATGAAGGCCTACCTTGAGCCGCTTGTTGCGGTCCATGACTTCTCGCAGGGGTTCAAAGAGAGTCTTGCGGAGCCGGGAGGCCGCGAGCGTTTGGCCGGTGCGCTGGCGGATAATCCGCCGGTACGTCACAAGGTCATTCAGACGCACCCGGAGACGGGAAAGAAGGTCATTTTCGTTAATGCGTTATTCACCTCGCATATCGAGGGTGTCTCGCCACTAGAGTCCTCAGAAGTGCTCAATTTTTTGTATCGGCATTGTGTATTACCCGAGTACACCTGCCGCTTCAATTGGGCTGTCGATAGTCTTGTTTTGTGGGATAACCGAAGCACTCAGCACAAACCGGTCAATGACTTCCTGCCGGCGAGTCGGGCGCTGCACCGCGTTGTCAGTGAGGGCGATTTACCTTATTGATTTAGGCGGTATCGCGAAGGTATGCCTCTACCTCGCGTTTCACCATCGGCGCAAATAGATACAGTGCGACCAAGTTCGGTAGTGCGATAAGGAAAATCATTGCATCCGAGAAGTCCAGGACAGCTTTGAGCTCTAAAACGCAGCCGAGCGCAAAAAAAGTCAAAAAAACCAACTGGAAGCCCAGCGTTCGCCACTTGCCCACGCCAACGAGGTAATTCCATGCCTGAAGCCCGTAGTACGACCAAGCAAGTGCGGTTGAAAACGCAAATAAGACGGCGGCGAAGGCTATGAGATAGGGCGACCATGGAATGTGGAACGCGAAGGCGGCAGAGGTGACCTCAATGCCCGATAGCCCCCCACCCATGAGTCCATTGGGCAGTGCCGTGGTCAGTATGACCAATGAGCTTAGCGTTAGGACCACAACAGTATCGATAAAAGGCTCAAGCAATCCGACAAAGCCTTCAGACGCGGGAGAGCGGGTCTGGACAGCTGAGTGGGCAATGGAGGCTGATCCCAGCCCCGCCTCGTTGGAGAAGAGTGCTCGTTGGAACCCCATGATCAGTGCGCCCAGTGCGCCCCCTGCCATCGCGTCCGCACCAAATGCACTGGATACAGCTGTCGATATGGCCAACGGGATGTTCTGCCAGCTCAGACTGATGATGACGAGACAGCCTATGATGTAGATGCCCGCCATGAAGGGCACGATGTAAGCAGCCACTCGGGCGATCGACGTGATACCGCCGATGATGACCAACCCCACGATGCCTGCCAGAACTAGTCCGAATAGCAGTGAGTAGTCGGCTAAGAAGCTAGTTTCTCCACCAGTGATGACGAGCATTTGCTGATAGGCCTGATTGGATTGGAACATGTTCCCGACGCCAAAACAGCCTATGACAAGTGCGAGCGCGTAAATACCACCCAGGGTTCTCCCGATTCGAGGCCAATTGCGTTCTTTGAAATACCCATCGAGGTAATACATGGGGCCGCCTGACACAGAGCCGTCCGCGTGTACTTGTCGATACTTTACGCCAAGGGTGCACTCGATCAGCTTTGTAGACATCGAGAGGAATCCTGCGACGAAAAGCCAGAACGCCGCTCCCGCGCCGCCCAAACTGATGGCCACAGCAACGCCACCAATATTGCCAACTCCGACAGTGCCTGAAATAGCGGTAGCTAACGCTCTGAAGTGACTGATTTCACCCTCGGCTGATGGGTCCTTGAAGTCACCTCGCACGTGACGAACTGCCAGCCAAAAGCCCCTGATATTGATGAATCGAAGGTAAAGCGTAAAAAAGAGCGCACCAATGGCGAGCCAAGCCACAACTAGCGGCACCTGTTGACCAAAGACCGAGATCGAAAAAAAGACAAAGGCAGAGAGTGCGCTTGCCAGCGGTGCCATGAAAGCATCGATCGATGCGGCCAACGTATCCATAGTGATTCCTTATTTTTTTGCCTGGCAAACTGGCGATTAGCTTCCGCCTTCTCGTACTGCAGCCGCGGAACAACGGTTTAACTGCGACTTCGAATTTCGCGTGCCGCGCCCAGTGCGATACCAACGCCAATCCACACGGCTTCATTGGTCAAAACGTAAAGCACCACGCCAAAGACTAGGCCAATACCAATCGACAGCCCTTGAGGGCGACTTGGTTTATTGTTTTCCACGGTTATTCACTCACGTTTGGCAATGGAATTGCCGTTTTCCAGAGGTGTTCAGCCTGAGGAACTGGTAACTTGTAGTCAAGTCGCCGTCCCGAGCGCGCAGAGTAGAGGGGGCAAATGAGCTTTAAAGAGACCTGTATCAAAGTCATGGCGTGGCTTAATTTCGGGCTGGCATTCGCCGGCTTAGCGAAGTTTTTGCCTATTGGCTATTTGATGGTCCTGTCGGTCTGGGAGCCGATCGACCCAGTAGCTTACGAATGGTCGATCGACTTAATTTCCGATACGCACTTAATCGTCCTCGTCTGGTGTCTTGCGCTTATCATTATCAAAGTACTAAGCGGTCACATCATCGTTAGGCCCTGGCGCCACCCATCGTTTTAAAAAGTTTACGACAGCGCCTCTCAATCCGGGGTGGACTGAGGCTTACCAACCCAGCACGCACTCTGTTGTGACTTGGGTTTACTTCTGAGCGTAAGAGGCCGCCCCTAGAAAGTGCAACGAGACGTAGGGTTCGTCACCCACCACCCAGCTATCGTGTGGTGACGGGGGTACGTAAAACACATCGCCCGGGTGCATCTCAACGACCTCACCATTGGCCATGGCGGCTGTAGCGCAACCTGAGACCACCATTCCCACGTGCTCAACATGGCAATGTAATTCACCCAATGCGGCGCCAACGTCCTCTGACCATCGCCAACCGGGTTGATAGGTGGCGCGTCCGATGGTTATTCCTCCAATTTCAAGCAGCTCGAAGGTGCCTTTATCAAAGGTTCTGAGTTCATCGGGGTCATCGAACCGCTTCAAAATGACGTCGGTATCCAACATCTCGCAATCACCTCTCGTGTACTAGATGTCCATTTAATGGCGGACGAAGTATAGGCGTCAGCCGTTTATCTAAACTGGTAAAGCTACCATTAGCGCAGATTCAACGTAAGGACACGCGTCTTGGACACATTAATCGCTGCTGCGCTATTTCTATTCATCACGACGCTGGTGTATGCCCGAGTAGGTTTCGCAAATATCACCAACAGCTACCGGATGTGGTTCGAGGACGGGTATTGGGTCAACTACAACGTCGTTGAGGCCTTCGCCTGGCTAGCGAAGGCTGCAGTAATTCTGCCCGGTCTCATCTGGCAAAAGGAAATATGGGAGCTACACATTGTTACCTTGCTCACATCGGCGCTTCTCATTTGGGTCTCTGAGCGCAAGCTATTGCCAACGATGGTTGCTTTCAACACCCTTTGGATTGGGCTGTCGTCGGTCGTGATCGTCCGTAATCTGGTTTAGTATGCTGCCCCGACACGCTAACCGGTTTTAAAAAATAACTCACTCAGACTACGAGCTGCCTATTTTGTAGCTTTCGATGCTTGTTCTTTTAGAAAATTAACAGGCGCAAGCTATATTTTTCTAATGACAAGAAAAATCTCTAAATGACTAATTTGAACCGCTTCCGCCGTTGGTTAGTTGTCGTGCCGCTGACGCTGTTCGCAGTATTGGTGTGGGACGTTACGTCTCGTCTGATAGACGCTGAAAAAACCGCTCAGGAGCGATTTGTTCGTGGCTTTGAGGTTGATGCATCACGACGTGAAGGTATGCGAGACCTACTGGGTAGAGATGTTCAAAGTGCTTTGATGTATGCGCTTCACAACCTATCGGACATCCAGACCCTGTCCACAAACGAGGAGCGTGCCAAGCGACTCACCACCGCATTTGAGCAACTGGGTGTTACGCTACGAAACTCCCGGTATGACTTTGTTGAGGTGTTTCTGACCGAAGAGACGGTTGAGGGTAAATTGGTTCTACGTGGCCGCTATCCTAGCGCCGCCAATCTCGGTGAAATAGATCCGACGGATACACCGCTTTTTGCACATGTAGATCAGAGCAAGGCGGAGCTATTTAGCTCTGATTATGAAATCTACACTGTAGAATCTGATCCGTTACTGCTCATTACAGATGCGCAACCTGTCCTGGTTAACACGCGATTGATTGTTGATGGGAGTGAGGGCTTCTCATCATGGTATCTCTCGGTACGAGCAGGATTCAACGATCTACACGAGAGCATTGATCTTATTGGTCAACAAATGGCCGGCGGTGTTACACCGATGCGCGTTATAAGTTTTGACGCCAGAACGGACGTCTGTCAGACCGTTTGGGAAGTGGGCAAAGGGGTTCTCGACTGTGACGAGGCATTTTCGGCAGAACCCGTGGACTATCAAACAGTATTCAGCTCAGATACCGGTGGACTGGCTTACAGCCTCTACCAACCCACGGACGCCTATCGGCAGTCACGTTTAGCACCGGTGGATGAGTTGGAGTTCTGGCGACCGTTTTTACCAGCAGCGCTTGCCTTAGTCCTATTGTTGACGACTATCAGTTACGTGAGATACCGCAGTCAAAGTGAAGGTCTCATGAGCTCTTTCACACGCTCGATCTCTGACAAAGATTCGCTTAATTCCTCAATCCATGAGGTCTTGTCCTCGCACTTGGAAATCATGAGTCGTTTTGCGTACGCGATGCGCCAAAAAGATGTTCAAGGCGAAGAACGCCGATATTTCGATATCGCCATCAGCGAGTTCTTGGAAGCGAGTCTAAGTCTGAATACGCTCATTCTGGAGCGTCCCCCTGTTACACCCGAGGACAATAACAGTGTTCCAGACGTTGATTTGAAGGACTTAACCGAGCTGGCGCAAATGGCGCTTGAAGTGGCCACGGTAGATACATCACTTGAAACTAAGTTTTTTGTGCCCGAAGACTTCCCCAAAACGATTCCCGGTTACGCCTACAGCGTCCAAACAGCGGTTATCGCTGCGATCAATTTATCCGCACAAGGGACAGAAGAGGGGCGTATCGAGGTTTCGCTCTGGGTCGATTCCGAAGGTCCGAGCCCTTGTCTGTATTTGCGAGTAACTGACACGGGTATCGGCTGGGGTGATCTCAGTGATAATAGTGATTCGCGCGCCATGACGGATGACAATATTGCATTGAGGGCCTTCGTTGCGTGTCTTAAATTCTCGGGCACAACAATAGAGCGTCAATCAGAGACAGATCTTGGTAATGAGTACGTTCTCAAGCTCTGCAATGGCGGCGAGGTATGAGCCGTTTAGGTGTTCTGTCAGTCTTGGACTGATGCCCCCACAGATCTGGCGACGAACCGGCGTATCTATTGGACCGTAGCCGCACTGTGAGCCACCTGAGGTACGCAATTGCCCACCCTCTCGATTTTTCGGTAAATATGCCCGCCTTAGACGCAGGCAACGGACGCACATGTTAAACTGCCGGCTCGATGGGGCAGAACTGACTGTGTACCTTCCGTCGTAACCATCTTTTACATACATCCGCTGAGCTACTCTGTTCGTAGCTCCGATATCTGTATTTATTAACTGGAGTTTTAAATGTATCAAAACGGTGATTTTGCACGCTGGCGCCGACACCCATGGCACGGTCTTGAGGCGGTACCAGAGGGTGCAGACGAGGGCATTGTTCAGGCTTATATCGAGATGCTTCCCAGCGACACTGTGAAATACGAGTTGGATAAAGAGAGCGGCTTCTTGATGGTCGATCGACCGCAACGAACGTCAGCAACACCGCCCGCATTATATGGGTTTATTCCAAAGACCTACTGCGCTGAGGAAGTTGCCAAGCGCTGCGAGGGGGTCACCGTAGCGGATGGCGACCCACTTGATATCTGCATCTATTCTGAGCGACTCATCAATCGTGCCGATATTATTCTGAATGCGCGCGTGGTTGGCGGAATTCAAATGATCGACGGTGGTGAGGCAGACGACAAAATCATTGCGGTCCTTGAAGGGGACAACATCTGGGGTGGCGTCACAGATATTATCGATTTGCCAGCAATTAAGACTGAGCGACTGCAGCACTACTTCTCGACATACAAACTCATTCCCGGCAAAACGGTCGACATCAAAGTTGACTGCGTTTACGGGCGTGAGGAAGCGTTGAAAGTGATTGAGGCGGCTCGTAAGGACTACGACAACCATTATGGGAACCTGTTCGGTGATCAAGCACCAATGGACTTGGCTTCCTAGTAGTTCGTTATTTTACTCATAAGCGGTGCTGGTCGATTGGTGAGTGCACGCCGTTAGGCGTCACTCACATCATTTCCTCTCGACATCGGGCCGCTACCTGTCTGCTACTAAAAGGTCACCTTGCAAGCACGGTGTAAACCACACAGAGGCGATACTCTCCTGTGACCAAATGCGCCGTCGTGATCTCTGCTTGGTATTCGGTGCCCTCGAAGTCATCAAGCTTCTGCCAAAAGTCGGCCAGATCTGCTGACTCGAATAACACACCTTTGACGACACTGCGCGGAAAGGAGTCCGCGGTGATTTTGTCGATATCGTTGTCTAATAGTCGCGCGCCCGGACAGCCGTGTGTGGCACCCCAACCGGCATCATGTAAAGAGCCCGAGATTTGTGCTTCCGTCCAAGCTCCTGAGAGGGGCGCCAATACATGCGCATTGACCTGACCGGGAGCGAGGGTGCCGTAGACGAACAGGGCATTCGGACGATCCATTGATTCAGTGGCTTGATTCATGTCAGATCTGAAAGATTAGAACGCCTAGACCTTACTCTAATCGAAGCTGTCGCACAGCTAAGGCTGCGGTACCAAAGCCACTCTGGTCCACTCGACTGAGCGGCTGATAAAACCTATTTTGACTTTCATTTTTAAGGTATTGGCGTTTGGTAACGTTACTATGACCCTTTTGTAGCCGCCCAGCTGTGGCACATACACCTGGCCCGACCATTGCTCTTCCTTTGGGCCTGTCACAACCTCTTTCAGTACAGCAAAACCTACGCTTGATGGATCATCATCGTTTCGAACAGCGATGCCAGTGCCGATTGCCTCGTTAACCTCAAGCCAGACGGGATCTTTTGGATGCTGCCAAAACCCGTCGAGATCGCTGGCGACAGATACATTACAAACAAACGAGAGAGCTGAGGCTACTATTGGTTTAAGCATGCTGAAGGGCCTTTCTTATGTCGAACACTAAGTTTGCCATTACCGGCTCCATACGTCCGCTTAGCATCCATAATTAGTTGAGTATTCTTGTGCGTGATGCCGGCTCATGATTGACGTCCAAGTTTTTGTTAGTGCCCGGCCGCTATGGCCTTTTGGATTTACGGTACCGGAGGCCGGTAAGTACCTATATTTAGCCCTTCTGCAACGCCATATGCAGCAACGTTTTCAGAGTTGTAATGTACAAATATCTACCAATGTTGCCTAAAGCTTCTGTATTGCTGAGCAGAAACATCCCCCGGGAAGGGGTAACTGTTATAACTGTCGCAGTGGTTACCCGCCAGACATATCAGAAGCCAACTTGAAAAAAGTAGGTCTTTAGAAATAGGGGCGTGCTTACTGTGGTCTCGCGGCTGTTTGTCTCACATGTTTGCATCATAGCTTGTCCTACAAATCAATGCCCCATTTGTCGGGTATGCACGGGAATCTCATTCCAATCAGTGACTTTACGTGTGCCGCCTGTCAGGGTCCCAGGAAACATCACAACAAATCAGGAGCTTGTCCATGTCACTAACACGTATCGTTCCTATTACATTAATTCTGGCATCCCTAGTCTTCGCAATGGCAGATGACCTTTGGACATTCATAGATACTCGTTCTTGGATCATGGTGCTGGTCCCCGCAATCGCATACGGTTTTAGCGGTTCGGGTAACTGGAACTCTCAAGACCGCCTGAGAAGGTTCAGTCACGGGGCAGTATTTTTCGGTTGGCTCGGCTCATTAATCGGTGCTGTATTGATAAGCAACGGATTAGATGACTTAAATGCCCTTGGGCCAGCAACTTCAATTGCATTACTGACGATTTTATATGGTTACATCGTTCAAGCGATTATTGGGGCTTTCCTGACAGATGATTAATTCCCGCGGTTTCTGGTTTGCACCGCAGGTCTCGTTATAATCGTAAGAGAGTCTCAAATTAAAGCGTGAATATTCTGGTGCGGCATCTCTGTTTCGGGCCAGCCATTGAGGAGCAACTGCAGCGACCTAAGTTATTAAAACAGCACAGAGGAGTGCCACATGTTGATAGCAGTCAGAGCAGAGGTTGAGGACGTAAGAGCGTGGAGAGAAGGCTTTAAGACCCATGGGGATCTCTTTAAGAGTCAGGGTGTTGTTAATGCGTTTATGGGAGCAGACGGTCAAAATACAGTAATTGCCGTTTTCGAGACAAATGATGCAGACAAGTTCATGCGGGTCTTTAACGATCCGGCAACGGCGCTCGCCATGGAGAACGATGGCATCACTGGTGGTGTGGAGCTGTTCCTATTAGACGAGACGTTTAGCCCATAATTGCGTGGAACTCTCTCCGAGCCTTGGTTAATGACCAAAAACCTACGCCAACACTAAAAATCCCAATACTTCTACATAGACATTTCGATGCGGCACATTCGGTAGCTTCTCCTCGCTTTTGGACTGTCTACACATCCGCAAAAGAGAGGATCATCAACCATATGAAAAGTCCCGCCATCAATGTCCTCCATGGAGCACAGCTGACACCTACTGCGGACTCTTGATCATTGCTCACACCCGGTTGAATGATAATCCATAACAACCTAATGAGACTGGTGTACAGAACAGCAAGGAACCCTATCGCCATAGCAGGGCCAATCGCTTTTGGGTTACTGAAGTTGCTTAGTGCTAGCACAATACCCATACCGCCAATAATCAACCCAATTGTTGGGAAAAGTGCTCGCACTTTCACAGGGTCAAGCTCGCCCTGTCTCCGCTGGAGACCTATACCGACAACGATAAACAATGTGGTGAGGGACACAGTTTTGGGATCAAGAAACCAGCGCAGTTCACCACGAGTGCATAAATAAAGGGTCACCAAAACGAGTATTACACTCAGGTATCGTAATTTCGACACAGCAACCGTCTGATGATGCTCGGACGTGGAACCAAGATTTTGCACAACAAAGCCAATGATTGACGAATACAAAATGGGAAGGCACGCAACAGCCAGCGCAGGAAATACAGCGTTTGGGTCATCCATGTTTTGCAACATCATTATTAACCCAAGGTACATACCTATGACGCCGATCTCCGGAAGAGCCTCCGCCAATGCGCTTTGAGCGCGTGATAGACCGCTCGAGATTGACACAGCCAGTGTCATAGAAATCACAAATAAAAATGAAACTAAATCAATAATTCCAACTATCATCACGAGATTCCTTGTGCGGTTGTTTTCGTGACCCTATCACAAAAAAATCAATATTTACGCGTGAGCTTATTTAAATCGACAAATAGGTCAGGTCACAAAGTGGTGTAAACTTGGTGGGGATATAGTTATCAAAACGATTTAGCTGAATGCCTCAAACAGATGCCAGTTTATCTTACCGAAATCAAACTCGTCGGAGACGCCGGTGGTGATAGACCAAATGATGCAAAATATATTAATCATTAAGCCCGTATTAATCGACATGTAGATTTTCGCCATACCTTTCAGGTAGATGTCAGGATCTGCGTACATGGTTTTTGCGCCAATCATAGCCAGATCAATAATCCCCAAAATAGCCAAAATAAAGAGGACTATAATCGTTGCATGGGTAACTCTCTTAACCATTGGATCTCACGTGAACTAGATCATGGAGAGAGTAACTAATAAAGCTAGTAATACGAGCGCCTCGTAGTCAGATCCGAGCAAGAGTGCCAAGTCTTCAGGTGACCCCATATAAACAACTGAGACGAGAGGAATGCCGGAAATCAGAGCCGAGTGAAAAGGTATCTGAGGCATTTGCGTCGTTCGGTCCCGCCCCATAGATAACCCAGACCTGAAATTGTTCCGCCGAACAAAATAGTGAGTAGAAGAATAGCTGTTGCAGGTGCCAGAGCATTTAAGTCCGACCTTTCGGAGAAAATATTGATCAATCCAAGACTTACACCCAGCAGACCAAGAGGAATACCCAAGACATACATAAGAGGAGGCGAGGGAGTGTCATAACGCCAGCTAAGAAAAGCAGCGATAAAAGCTATTGGGAAAACAACAAACGTAACGGAGATCATATCCAAATACGCAAAGAGGTTAGACGCCCAGAGTGAAAGAATGAAATAAGCGCTGAGCGTGACCCCCCCAATTTTTTAAATCTGTTTCAGCATCGGGATTAATACCCCAACTGCTATTGCGTCTCATAGCCCTATTTGGAGCAAAACCATCGGTTAATCCACAAGCGAGCCATCTGCCTATAGTTTCATAGTAGCGCG
>CAJWQE010000023.1 GCA_913045375.1 uncultured Halieaceae bacterium
TTGAGCTTATTGCAAGCCAGGGACAGGGGCTTCACTTCGTGATGAACAACGCAGGGATTGCCGTCAATGGCAACCTGGAGACCGAGACCACCGAAGGCTTCATGCGGACCATCAACATCAACCTGCTCGGTGTATTCTTAGGGTGCAAAGTCTGCGCCCCATTGATCGAAGTGTCAGGTGGAGGCGCCATCGTCAACGTCTCATCAATCTACGGCATGGTCTCGTCGTCCAAGGTCGTGGCTTACTCGGCATCAAAAGGCGGCGTGCGCGCAATGACCAAATCCATGGCGCTTGACCTTGCAGAACGGGAAACAGGTATTCGCGTTAATTCGATTCACCCGGGATTTGCGGAGACGCCGCTGGTGGAAAATGCCATTGCCCAGCTCGAGCCCGAAGAGGGCGAACAGTTCTCAGCTAGACTGGCAGAGCGCGCGCTATTAGGTCTTGCAGACCCGGACCAAATTGCTGCCGCGGCTGTGTTTCTGTTTTCAGACGACAGCTCCTTTATGACGGGCTCGGAACTGGTGGTTGATGGCGGCTTCACCGCCTCATAGTGCACCGCGTAATCTACGTCTCGTTACTGGCTAAACCTAACCGGGCACTGAGTTAAAAAGGGCCACTCCTGACATGAATGAGCTCTCAACCTTAGCGGACAGTTCTGCCACAGGTTCGCACAAGCTCACGTACCCGAATTACTATCGACAAATTCTTTTGCGGCTGAATAACATGAAACATCTGATACTTAGTCTTTTTACGCTTTTGGCCGTCTCTCATGCAGCGGCAGATTACTCACGAGACTATCTCGATACTGCTGCCGTCCGAACAGCAGACTCGGAAGGTACGTCCATTACCTACCGTGTCTTCAATGAGAGCGATACGAACCCAAAGTTACTGCTCGTCATGGGGCTCGGCGGGGCGGGGTCAGCTTGGGGCGATGCCTTTATCCAGAACATTGAGTCGCAGGGCTTCGAGATCATTGTCATCGACAACCGCGACACCGGAGGCTCTGATCTCTTCACGGACTGGGGCACCCCCACCGTGTGGTGGCAAATACTCAAATACGAATTGGGCTTCTCAGTTGACGCGCCTTACACGCTCGACGATATGGCGAGCGATAGCATTGCGGTGCTCGATGCAGAGGGCCACGAGCAGGCGCATGTCATGGGTGTCTCAATGGGAGGCATGATTGCGCAGGTGCTTGCTGCCAATTTTCCCAACCGCATAAAAACGCTGACATCGGTGATGTCGACGACCTTTGCACCTCACCTTCCACCGCCCTCCTCAGCAGCTGAGGATAACCTCAGAGACCTGGCTGGTGGTGACGCGGAGGCCTCACGAGAAGAACTCATGCGCGCACGCGGGTTTCACCCGGAATCAATGGAGCGCCATTTAATGGCCATCTTCAAAACGGGTGATCGAACCCAAGAGGTACGGACAATCACAGCGCCCACACTCGTGCTTCATGGCTCAGAAGACCCTCTAATCCCGCCGGCACACGGAGTGCACACAGCCGAGCAAATTGCAGGGGCGAAGTTCGTCCTGATTGATGGAATGGGCCATAACCTGCCGGAGTCGTACCACGATCAAATCGTAGGGCTGATGACCGACCACATTGTGGCTTATGATCAGTAATCAACGTAGATCAGACAATTAAGGCTGTGATAGATGAACTCACAATTTCCCCCCTTGGCGACAATCAGTTCAGTACTCAGCTCTGCTAACTGCCTAAAAGCCATAGCAGTTTCGCTTGCACTACTGCCGGCCACGAGCTCGGCTGATGACCAGCGAGCTGCCATCGACGCCCTGATTGACGGTCTTCACCGGGATGCCCATGAGGGTAATTTCCAAACCTACTTTGACCGGTACACGCCTGACGCTGTGTTTTTGGGCACGGACAAATCGGAACGCTGGACCATAGAGGAGTTCAAGGTCTATGCCGAGCCCGCGTTTGAGGACGGTCATGGGTGGACGTATTCAGTCAAAGAGCGAAACTGGGAAGGTGAAGGTAATGTCCGATGGTTTGATGAAGTCCTAGTCAACGAGAAGTTAGGTCATTGCCGGGGCACTGGAGTGGTCGAACTGATCGATGGTGGGTGGAAAATCGCCCACTATGCGCTGACCATGCTTGTCCCCAATGACATTGCAGCTGAGGTAGGCGCGCAAACACAGCGCGCAGATCGACTTTAAAAAAGCGATAGATACCTTCGAGCACCGCTTCACAAAGCCGATGGGCATAACCTTTGGGTTACCGGCTGCGGAATCGCCCGCATAATCGTTATGTTATTCGGGGCGGTCCGCCCTCTAAATTGGGAGGCCGCCCGGGGAACGAGGGTCCTCCGGGCGACTGCCGCATCCTCACTCGTCCGAGTCAGTGACTTCGCCGTCCTCGGTCCACTGGTTGTACCAAGCCATCATGTAGGCCATCGTGCGCATCGCGTTGGACGGCTTTGAGCTTGTGCCGTGATATTCCTCGTTAAAGCGCATCAGTTGCGCCGGTACTCCCTGCACCTTTAGAGCCGCATAGTACTCCTCTGACTGCGCCATCGGGGTCCGCAGATCCTTCTCTCCCGTCATGACCAGTGTCGGGGTGGTGACATTATCGACATACATGATCGATGAATGCTTCAACCAGTCGGTCGGGTCTTGCCAGAAGGGCTTCTGAAAGAAGGACAGCGTGAAGAAGGGAATATCGGTGGTACCCATCATGCTCAGCCAGTTGACGACCGGACAGCGGACAGCCGCCGCCGCGAACCGATCGGTATGCCCGATCATCCAGCTGGAAAGCACGCCACCGCCGCTACAGCCACCGACATACAGGCGCTTTTCGTCGACATAACCGGTCTCAAGTGCCGCGTCGACACCCGCCATCAGGTCGAGGTGATCGACGCTTGGATACGCACGACTGATCGCTTGTGAAAACGCCTCGCCGTAACCCGTGCTACCCCGCGGATTGGTGTAGAGAACGACAAATCCGTTCGCCGCGTAGATCTGATAGGTCAGATTAAAGCGGCCCTGATACATGGCAAACGGGCCACCATGAATCTCGAAAATCATCGGGTATTTCATCTCAGGATCGAAATTAGGCGGCCTGACAATCCAGCCATGCGCCATGCTTCCGTCTTCCGCCTCGAACCAGATTTCTTCCTGCTCACCGAGCGTCTTGCCCTGCAGCATATCGGCATTGACAGCTGTCAACCGGGTTGGTTCTCCGGACCGGGCCAGTGGAAAACGGTAGATGTCGCCGGGCTCGCTAAAGTTGCTGATAAGTCCGACACCGACATTGCGAGCCTTGTCGGCCGACACCAGCGTTGCAACCTGCTGTCCAGAGGTTACGGGAGTGACCTTTCCGCTGAGATCGCTTCTGAAGACATTGACGTAACCGCGATCCTGGGCAGTGAAATAGACCTGTCGGTTGTTGTCGTCCCAGATCACACCGTTAGCCGGCCGGTCGAAGTCTTCCGTCAGGTTGGTAGAGTTGCCGCCATCAATGTCCATGACAAAGAGATGCGGCATTTCGTAGGTTTCCTTCGCTTCCGGGTAACCGGAATAGACGACGCGCTTGCCATCAGGTGAGACGACTGGATCGGTCCAGTAGCCGATGCTGTCAGTCAGCATCTCCCGTCCGCCGGTCGCGACATCGATAGCGTAGATATGGGACCGCCGATACATCAGATCATTGTTCGGATCATCGAGGCCGTCGAACAGGATTCGCTTGCCATCCGGCGTCCAGCTTAAGCCCGCCCCCGAGAACAGTCCGTCGAACTGTGCACCAACGTGCCATTCGCCTGAGGTCAGCTGACGGGCCGTGCCGGAACTGGCCGGCACAACGAAGAGGTGGGAGTACCCCGGATCGCGGAAACCAACCCGATCCTGACGGTAGTGAATACGATCAAGGATACGAGGTCCCTTGGTCCACTTCGCGCCCTCGGGTGGCGAGGGAATGGAGACATTCCACTTGTTCTTCGCCGGAACAATAGCGACGAACGCGATATGTTTGCCGTCGGGTGACCAGGTCGGCGACGCCGGCGTCACAGTGACGTTCGTTACCTGGGAGACCGCACCCTCATCATCCATCCATCGAACGAATATCTGGGGCTTGCCGTTCTTGTCCGGACCCGTGAATAGCAGTCGCGTACCGTCTGGCGACCATCGCGGATTCGAACCCTTCATCAGGAATCGTTCACGCTCGCCGTCGCTGTCCATAATCCACAACGACGACTCGAAACGATCATTGATCTTATCGACGTATCGACGCGTGTAAACGATCTGTCGGCCGTCCGGCGAGATCCGCGCGTCGCTGACTCGCTCGGCTTCCAGCCAGTCGCCGACGTCAAGAAACTCAGACGTGTGATCATCGGCATGGGCAATGCCAAAAGTGAATACGCCGATGACAAAAACGAAAGCCCGTAAGCTCATTCAGACCCCCTAAATTGTGCGATAAACCGAGAGATTTTTTAGCACGGTCTGACAATATTGCACAACACGCCCCGCCGAGCGGACACTAAGAGCCTGGTAAAGCTCACGTAAATGAGGCTTTCCAAATAACTCGACTCGGTTTCAGCTCTGATTAAAAAGTAGTGTTGATAGAGAGTCGCACATTAATCGGCGCACCGACCGATGCCTGGTGCGTACTGTGTGCATTCGGGAAATAAAGCTCGTCGGTCGCATTTTCAATATTGAGCTGAATGCGCGTTGCGGGTGACCACTCATAACTCAGCGCAGCATCTACCCGCGTATAGCTTGGCAGGACGGCAGTATTGCTGTTGTTGATAAAGCTCTCACTCTGGTGCGTCAGACCCAGACCAATATCAAGCCGCTCAAATACAGCGAATTGATTCCAAATGGAGAACATGGAGTCCGGCAATTCGCGCGGCGTAAGGCCAGTCGGACCCTGTCGATTTACCTGTTCACCATCAAGTGCGCTATAGCCCGCTGATACTGTCCAAACATCATTGACTCGACCTTGGAGCTGCAGTTCAAAGCCATCGATCTGTGACTCGATGACGTCTAACGTGGCTGGATCATTGTCAGCAACTTGGGGAGACCGTTGTTCGATTTCGAACATTGCTGCAGTGAAGCTTAGTCCTGATTCGAAGTCGTACTTAACGCCCACCTCCCGATTACCGAAGGTATTGGGGGCCAGCTTGTCGTTGTTACCGTTGATATTGGCAAATTGCTCTCCGCTACGTGGCAGGAAAGATTCGCTGTAACTAGCGTAAATCGAGAGACCTTCTATTGGCTTGTAAACCAGACCAAGGCGCGGTGACACCTCACTGTCTTTGCGTGACCGAATGTCATCAGCCACCACATTAAGCACGTCAATATCAAAGCTGTCATATCGCAGCCCGGCGACCAGCCTAAAGTGATCGGTCAATTCAATTTCGTCCTGTAAATAAAGCGAGGTAACGTCAATCGAAACGCGGGTGTCGTCGTTGATATCCTGGTCGAATCGATTCGTCGCGACGTTACCCAACGCGTTAATTCCGGAACCACCCAACACGCCTAAATTTCTCGAAATTGTGAATACCTCGTTGTCGTCTTGGGTGGTGTCCCAAAAGGTATTCCATCGATCTTGGTTACTACTCGTCGATATGAACTCGACGCCAGCAAGGAGGGTATGCTCCAACCCACCCGCTTCCAGTTCGCCAACTAAATTCCCCGACAGGATCGTGTTCTCGCGTGTCGTCGTATCAACGTAACCATCTAAGGTAACCACGTCCGGACTAGCGTCCTGATTGTAAGAGGACGCATAAAAATTCTGATAGAGCTTGTCATAGTCACCATAAAACGCTGACAGATTACCCTTTAAGGTGTCGGAAAATGTATGTTGTACTGCCGCACGCCATAAATGCGCTTTGAGCTCTGTGGTGTTCACATCGGCATCGCCAAAAACAATGTCCTGGAAGGCCTCCACTGGCCGTCCGTTTGAGCCCGTTGGGATGCCACGGTCGATGAAGCGTTGATGGTCAATGTATTCATATGACAGGTCGAATCGGCTATCACCTGCCTCAATTCTCAACGTCGGGTTAATTCCTAGTCTCTCGCCGTCGTAGAAATCTCTGTGATTATCTAGCCGCTCCAACATCGCGTTTACTCGAAATGCCACGGTCTCGCTCACCACAACGTTAGTATCGATTTGACCGCCCATTTCCCCGAGGCTGTCCGCACTGACTTGCGAGGCTGTGAACGACTCATCCAGCTGTGCTTTTTTCGTAACTCTGTTGAGCACACCGCCCGTTCCACCGCGTCCGAACAAGAGAGCATTGGGGCCCCTAAGCACTTCAACCTGCTCTAAGTTGTAGAGCGGTCGAAAGTACTGCACATCATCTCGCACACCATCAATGTAGAAGTCGGCGGTGGACCGAACGCCCCGGAACACCACCGCGTCTCGATGGCCTTCCCCCTGAGATGTCGTGACGCCCGGCAAATAGTTGATCACTTCACCGATGCTATTAAAGCCACGCGCTCGAATGTCTTCCGCAGAGACAATGCTCAGGCTTTGCGGTACATCCAAAATTGGTGTCGGAGTTTTGAGAGCGTTAATCGTATCGGTGTATAGGTACTGCCCTGAAACCAGTACCTCTTCGATCACTTGGTTTTGAGCTATATCTACTTGCTGCGCCAACGCCGCGCTAGATATTAAGCAGCTGGCAACACTTACACTCACCAATTTTTTTGGGAACATTGGACCACTCTCTTTGTTGTTATCGTAAATGATAATGATTCGCATTTATAATTGCAATAAGAAAGTTCGCCGCTATTTTTGTGACATAACACCAATCTAGATAGCGTGGTCCGTGCGACACATTTAGGCGCGGATACCGCGAATCGATGGAGGTTTAAGAAGTTCGCCCGCGACGCATCATCAAATAAATGGCAGCGCGGGGTTGAGAAGACGCGCGGTGATGAAAAGAAATAAGAGTGCTTTTCAATCAACCATGGAGGGAATACAGAATCGATAGTCCTTGGTGCCACTGGTAATGCAGTACCTGACCACCCTAGGGCCATCGCCGTCATCACGAACAATGCCGGAGAACGGTGTCATGCCGGTGTATCGGCCAATCTCCCCTTTGGAATCGACATCGCCTGCAAATCGGTAGCCATAGGTCGCTTCAACACGAGCAACCGGAACACGACCCTCCAGCCCCCGATAACACTTAAGGTTTTCAAAAATGACTGACTCAGGGTCACCCATTCGCTGTCTAATGAAAGGAGTAGCGACAGCCAGACAGGTTTCCTCTGACATGGATAAGCCAAAGTCAGCTGCGTCTATCTCCTGCTCTGTCGGCGCTGATGAACAACCCGATATAACGACTGTCGACACGACCATTGATTGCCAAAGCTTCATGACGTCGCATTCCTGTAATAGGCTTTACCCCTAACAGTAGACATAGATCTGCAATCAAACAAGCGCACGGCGTAGCTCGGGGGATGGTTCATGGTATGGATTGGGATTGTTTTGCTGTCGGCCATGGTCATGCTAGTTACCTTCCTAGCACCGGCAGCGGAGATCGCAGTCACCAGTGACTCGCCACCTGGCTTTTTATTGCTATGGACGCGCTATTCAGCACATCTCGCCTTCGTTTTTCTGTTATTGGCCTTCTCTGCGAGTACGCTCAAAGTCCTTGTAAATAACGCGCAAACTCGAGGTTTGGTGAGATACCGAAGACAGCTAGGACTGGGGTTTGCCACTGCGCATACCTTCCACTTGGTGGCGCTCATCTTGTTTCTCAGCAACCTTGAGGGCTACAGCGTCGATGCGTCTGTTGCGGTAGCGGGCTTCGGCTACGTGGTCACTGCCTTGCTCGCTTTAACTTCTAATGATTACAGCGTCACACGGCTAGGCCCTGCTAAATGGAAGCACCTCCACACAGTCGGGATTTTCATACTCATGCTTTATTTTTTCGTCGCCTTTTCTGGGCGACTGCTGACAAGCTTTGCGCCGATTTACGCGGTCTATGTTGCTCTCATTGCGACGGCCGTGGTCGCAAAACTTCGAGTCAAGCGACGCACCCTGACGGCCGCTACTGACTAAAGTAGACGTTACGCAGAAAAATCGTTTTGTCGGGTGCTTTTTCCTGGCTGAGGAAGGCAACGATATTGGTAACGTCGGTCATGTCCGTACCGCCATCGATCTCAGCTATGGGTAAGCTAATCGACCGCCACTCCTCGTCGATCTCGTAATCTGTACCCGGTCCAAAGCTCGCAAAGTTATTCACCTGATCGCCACGCAAGAAATTTCCCGTCTGGAAACCCAGACTGAAGTTCACATCGCTACTACCACGAATATCAAAGTGCATCTGACCCTGACGGAACTTCGCTAAGTTCTCGCCAACATCGGCATCGAGCTCGAGACTGGCACCCCACCAGTCACTAGCACGTGTCTCAACGCGGACCTCACCACCCGGCAACAGTTCAATGGCAGTCGTGCCCTCCCATGGGGTCAACTTTAATGCAGCGCTCGGCGCACTCGCATCCACATCGGCGTTAGAGAACTGGTTATGTACCACCAGCAATTTTGGTTCGGTAACTGCCTCGCCCGGTGCTCGATCGGGGTTTGTTGTCTCTATTCTTCGTACCGCCATCTGGCTTCTGAACGGAGGCGTCATCGCGCTCGCCACCAACACCTCCCGGTCACCGCCAAAGCTCTTTCGCAAAGGCTGGCCATCGCGGGTCAAACCGGCAAAGGCACCACTATCAAACTCATCCCACAGGGTGTATTTCACTTCGTTGTTGAGTGCGATCAACCCGAAGTGGTTCTCAGAGTCTCCGGGGCTATCTGCCTTTTTCCACTGCTCGTCGAAGGCCTCAAAGTAAAAGAGGGAAATGCCCTCTTCATCCGTCCACTCACGCAACAGATCGTGAAAGATTTTCTGCTTGAATTCGTCCGCTGCTTTAGAGCCTGCGGCTCCATAGGCGGTTTCGTCGATACTCGCCCAGCCTGTCTCTCCAATATGCATTGGCTTGCTAACGCCCACTGAAGCCATGTACTCAGCCACAGCAAAATACTGCTTTTTTGCGTATGCGATGGCGCGCTGCATTGTCGCCTCATTTATCGCTTCGAAAGACAAGGACTCCTCTTCAGGAAGTACGCCCCAGAACGAGGGGTTATAAAAAGAATCGTGGAATGGGTAGGTGTGAACCGAGACAAAATCGACAGCTCGCATGAGCTCCGTAAGCTCATCCGTATGGTAAATCGGATTACCCCCACCCCAAGATTCATAGTTATCCGAGGAAGTGATCCATACGTCGGGAGTAAGCGCACCTGATGCTTTTGCTGCTTGTAGGTGGTTGACCCATTTCAGGATCGTTTTGGGATACACAAAGTAGCTCACCGCCCACTGGACCATCGCCTCGTTACCAACGGCAATGGCCTTCACAATATCCGGGTACTCGTTCGCCAAGCCTATGGCAGTCGCTATCTCCTGGCTGTTGTTTTCAACGTTACCTTGAGTGTGGTCTGGGCCCGTACCCTCAACCCAGGCATTCGCCTCTGGATTCCATACGGCCTCGGTCCAGGCGTTCTTCGACTCGATCCACGCACCGAGCATGACGTACATTTCGAAGCTTGGATCCTCGGACTTAACCTCGCGAATGGCCTGGAGCAAACGCTCGGCCTGCGGGAACTGGGACGTGTTGTAGGTGCGCAACAGCTTGATATCCATCGCGCCCATGATCTTCACGTCATCGATTAATTGCTCAACCGTTGGTCCATCCTCACGGCTCAAGCCGCGGTAGCCGCCATAGGAGACCGCTCGGTAATCAGGGTTTCCAAATATCATCTCGGGTGCTGGGCTGGATGCGGCGCCTCGATCAGTACTGCATGACGCCAATAAAGCACCGATAAAACCAACCTTAAAAACCCAAAAAACGATCCTATTCACGGCAAAAAATCCCCAACCTTGCTAGCGGGAGTAGTATGGAACCAGAGAGCGATGACTGCAGTATTAACCGTTAATACTTGTCGCAGTGATAAACCACTTCAGCGCGAAACACAGGATGGATGACATCCCAGCAACCCATGCAGGTCAGCGACGAAAAGTGATTTTTCGACTTGAAGTTCTGTACCCACACCCCATATCGAAAGCACCGCTAAGATCGACCTGATAAGCCAATGATCTTCCTCAACAAACAAATGACGATCCGTTTAATCACGGCCTATTTCTGTCTCGCAGCCGGACTCACGTTGAGCACTGCGAGTTGGGGCAATACCGCCGGCGTCTTTCCTCCGGTAGTGAATGAGGGGCATCGGTCAATGCAATATCGGATAACCATTGACCCTGACTCCGGCGCTTGGGGCACGCGATTGCATTATCAGCAAAGCCTAGATGATAGCGTGATGCTGAGAGGCATTATCCATGGTTCTAAAAATGCCCTCGGACACTCAACCTTCGATTTTGCTCAAGCTGAGCTGTTTTGGGACCTAGGTGATGACAGCGACAAATTTCGCCACGGGTTTCGATTCGATGCTCGAGTACAGAATCGCTCTAAACCTTCGTTATTCAGTGCTAACTATGGCGCGCGCTACCAGTTCAATGATACGTGGCATGGACGAGTGGCGATATTGAACACACGGGCCTTTGGTGGTGACGCAGATAACGACATCAGACTGCAAGCTCGAGCGCTAATAGGATTCCGAGCCACGTCGACCCTAAGTCTCAATGTGGAGCACTACTCTCAATTGGGAAAACTTGAGCACATCGCTGCGTGGAACGAACAGCGTCATCAATTCGGCCCCAGCTTCAATTTTCGAATCGACCCCGGATGGACCGTATATGGCGGCGTGTTATCTAGCCTTAATGATCGGTCGCCTGATGTCGTCTACCGACTATGGCTAACCAAGGCGTTTTAGCGCACCGATTTGAGAGCCTCAGTTAAGAGCCCAGGCTTCAAAACCTAGATAGAAAATGCCGAAAAAAAGGGGACCAATAGCCCCCTTTTTCCGTCATCTTTTGCTACGACTTCAGAGCCTTGCTCAGTCACACCTGACTGAACTAGCCGATGCCTTGCAGTAAAAGCGTCGTCGCAACGCAGAGCATCACCAACCAGGTCGTGATATTGCCGACCATCCCAAAAATATTAGGCATTTTGGGTTGTTGAATGCCGTAAGCATGAAAGATACGTGCGACGAAAAGTGTGCCACCGAGAATACTGATGGTTTGAGCCGATGCGCCCGTCATGGCCATGACACCGAGACCGATCAAAATAATGGGAACGTATTCCGTATTGTTCCCGTGAGCTCGGACCGCTTTTTCGAGCTTGACCTGATCTACCGAATCTCCCTTGAACCGGTGCCGCACCACGTTGAGTGCCAATAGAAAGGTGAGAAGAAGATTGAGGCCGACATACAATGCCAGCGCGCTAGTTTGTGCTGCTTCCATCCTGCTTGATCTCCATGAACAGATGATGAGTAAACCGGCTTTTTGTTTATTTTATCGGTAACCGGCGTCATCACTGTGCCCTCATTTCAAGGCGCCGTAAACGATGTTCTTCAGCTGGCCACGAAAGTTGAACGTCGATGACGGTATCAGCTGCGTCATGAAAATGACCTGCAGATCCTCCTCGGGATCAACCCAAAATATCGTCGACGCTCGTCCGCCCCAATAGAAATCGCCTGCCCCCACAGTACACGATGCAACCTCATCCAGTGTCGAGGCAAAACCAAGGCCGAACCCAACTCCCTCATTGGCTGTCTCAGAAAACGCCCCGAGCGCCATTTGGGCGAGTGACTTCCCACCCATCAAATGGTTCGCCGTCATGAGTTCTAATGTTCGGCGGCCTAAAAGCTGGTAGCCGTTAAACTGCCCACCCTGTCTGAGCATTTCGCAAAACGCCATGTAGTCAGCCGTTGTGCCCACCAAACCACCGCCGCCAGAAAAGAAGTTCCGCTTATGCCGGTAGTGGCTGGTATGAGGGTCGTCCTCAAGCAGCACCTGTTTATCCATAGATCGCATGTAACACGCGGCAAATCGATCAAGCTTTTCGTCAGTGACACGAAAACCGGTATCCGTCATACCGAGAGGGTCAAAAATCCGTTCGCGCAGGAATGATTCGAACGGTTGACCCGATATTATTTCGACGAGCGCACCACACACATCGGTAGCAAGTGAATAGCACCACTTATGACCGGGGTCATACAGCAGAGGAACGCGTCCCAACTTATCGGCAAACTCAAGGAGCGTCTCACCGTCTCCTCGCGCGATACCAAGGTCTTGATAGGCTTGATCAACCGGACTCTCCAAACCCGGCAACAGACCACCGTAGGTCAGCCCCGCCGTATGACTCAAGATGTGTTGCATGGTTGGTGGGTTGGCCGGACGGCGTGTCACCATCTTATCTCCCTCACCACGCTCCCATACTTCCTGGCCTCGCCAAGAGGGAATAAATCGGTGTATCGGATCCGTCAACTGAAAACGGCCCTCTTCCCACAGCATCATGAGTGCGACCGATGTAATGGGTTTTGACATCGAGTAAATGCGAAAAATCGTGTCGTCCTGCATGGGTTTGCTGCGCTCACGATCCATCAAGCCAATCGATTCAAAATAGGCGGGGATACCGTGCCGAGAAACCAGCACCTGACAGCCCGGTATTTTTTCTGGCTCGATATAACTTTGTCGAAGGTGCTCTCCGATGCGCGCCAGCTTGGCCTCTTCAAACCCCGCTGCTTTTGCGTCTACTGCAATTGTCACACGTCTTTCCTTATTCATTATTAGTTCACTACATGCAGGCAAAAGCCTAACGGGTAAGGGTATAAAATGCGACAAGGCGAGTGTGCTGCTGGTCTTGGAGAATGAGCGTTAGCTGTAATACATTGCCCGCGTCACCAAAAGGTTTGCTCGCTATGAATCTCCAACTACTTATCCTCGATACATTACGCGTCATGCCCCATTGGCTTTTGACATGGGTTGGCGGCAAGCCGCAGGAGATTGACGGTAATCGCCTTGACATGAACATGCAGGTGCTTGCCAAGCTGTCAGCGCGTGGATCGAGTGCTTCGGATGGCCCACCCAGCGTTGATGACATTCGACGCACAGCGGCCGAGTTCAACGAACTGAATCTCCCCACGGTAGCGGGCGTTTCCACTGAAGACACCGCCATTGAGCTACTGGGTAATTCGCTAAAAGCCAGAATCTATCGCCCAGCATCAGACGCTAACCCCAAGCCCGCCGTGCTGTTTTTTCATCAGGGTGGGCTGGTCATTATGGACCATCTCACGGATAACCACTTCTGCTCGCTACTTGCAGCGCGATGCGGGGCTGTCGTTTTTTCTCTCGATTACCGGTTGTGCCCAGAGAATGCATTTCCCGCACCCATTGAAGATGCTAAGGCGCTTTGGGAACACGTTCAGACTTTTAGTGACGACTACGGTATCGACCCTGCACGGGTTGCGCTGGCAGGCGACAGTGCAGGTGGCTTGATCAGTAGCACGCTCGCACTCATCTTACGAGACGAGGGTGGTCGTCAACCCAGGGCCCTGTGTCTGGCCTACCCCTGGGTCACCACCAACAATGAGAATCAGCCGAGCCTCAGTAGCTGTGCAAACACCTTTCCTCTGACCACGGACACCATGCACTTCTTTAACTCGCAGGTGTTTCCCAACGACCTCAATAAAGATCACCCGTGGGCAAATCCCTTGCATACAGAAAATCTTGCTGGTCTCCCGTCGACCGTCATCGGAACCGCGGGCTTTGACCCAATCCGCGACCAGGGGAATGCCTTTGCCAGCCGGCTTGCAGAGTCAGGAAACGATGTCACACACTTTTGCTTCGAGAGTCTGACACACAGTTACCTTATGTTTGGCCGCGTCAGCAATGAGGCCGAACGCGCTTGCGAGACACTTGCTGTCGCCCTCTCCCAGAGCCTCAATACACCTGACTGAGACGCTTTATCCGACCAGTCGGCGGGTCAACCACCGACTGACGCCCATCCCAAAGAGTCGGCTCAAACGGTGCCATCGGCGGGTTGATGAGCCCAAAACATGATGAAGCTCGCGACGCTGGGTCAAGCCATAGACGGCAGAGGCAACATCGTCGGGTTTCATTTCCCAGGTCATATTCTCGATATGCCGAGGATCTAGCGAGCGCCCCATTTCAGTATCGATAACCGGCGGCTTAATGCAGGTCACATAAATATCGTCATTTTCCCATTCGATATTTAGCGCCTGAGTGAAGCCATCGACATAGAACTTGGTCGCGCTGTAAACAGCAAGCAGAGGAATACCGTGGATGCTCGATGCGGAACACAGATTAATCACCATGGACCCTTCGGTAGCTTTCAGGAAAGGATGTGCCGCATAAGAGACCAAGGTGAGCCCCGTCACATTGACATCCACCATCGCGCGAATCTGACTCTCCGATTGCGTCATCAGCTCACCGCCCGTCAAAACGCCTGCGTTGTTAACGAGCACATCGAGCCTCCCACTCGTCGCCTGCGAAAACATGGCAATAGCCTCTTCAATCGAAGCGCTATCTTTAACATCACAGTAACCGGCAATGGCGTTTTGAAAATCCGGCTCAGACAGCAACGCCTGACAACGAGTTGCATTGATATCAAACAAACCTACCTGATAACCCTCACGGGCAAACCGCCTTGCGATGGCAAGCCCAATACCTTGAGCAGCGCCCGTGATAAATGCGGTCTTCATAACTCCCCCTTAACGCTCTCGCACGATGACTACTTATTTTTATTCAGTCATTTTGGTGTTCGTCGATCCCTGACGACCCCGTCAGTAAAGCATGGATACATCACCCAACACCCTATAAAATTTACTTTTCAGCCAAGAAAAAAATAATGATACTGCTGACCTCGAACAAAGCGGTGTAAATAAGAAGAATGAAGTGGCCCCGTCTTGGCGACGCTATCCCTCAGCGTAAGCATCCTATTCGCACGCTCATCGGGCGCGCAGTGTTCGAGCTCATTGGGTGGAAGCTCGAGGGAAACCTACCCAATAAATCCAAGCTGGTCCTTGTGGCATTACCGCACAGCTCGAATTTTGATTTCATTTTAGGACTGTCTGTCATCTGGGGCTGGGGTCTTAAGCTCAACTATATGGGCAAGCACACGCTCTTTAAATTTCCCCATGGCTTCTTCTTCAGAGCTGTCGGCGGTATTCCCGTAGACCGGCGATCACCCCAAGGACTGATCGAAAAAATGGCTAACGAATTCAACTCGCGGTCGTCACTAATGCTTGCAATTGCACCAGAGGGGACTCGCAACAGTGACGGGACCTTAAGAGCAGGCTTTGCTCGCATTGCTAAAGCGGCGTCAGCCCCTGTTCTACCTGTAATTGTTAACTACAAGACAAAAACGCTTAGTGTGGGAAAGCTCATCACAGATTTGAGCGACGTCGAGAGCATTATCGCCGCTGTTAAAGAACAAGGACTGACTGGTCAGCGCCGAGCACCCGCGAAGCTTTAGTTACCTCAGCGATTCATTGACCTCTCTCGCTACGATTTCAAATAGGCCAACCAGATGGCGCGCAAGCGGTGTTGTGTAGGTTTCGCGTTTGACCAGCAACGCGCTCTTCCACTCGACAGACATGGGTAGCGGCAACTCGATCAGGTCACCTGATTGTAACTGAGTGGAGAACACGGCCCTGGGACCCATGCAAATAGCGTCGGATGACAGAGTCAGAGATCTCAACGAGTCGTAGTTATCAGAGACAATTTTTAGGTTGTTAAAACCGGCAGGAATATTCTGCCCTCGCACCGTTCCCTGAGCCTTGGGCGAAATCAACGGGTATTGAGCTAAGGTCGCCTCGGTAATGTCTGCCCCGCAAAGTGGATGCGAGGCTCGAACTACCGCGACAATGTTGTCACTGACCATCTCAAAACCGCGAATGTGATCGGTTGATTGCTCAGACGCAGAAAATGGACCCACGATGATGTCGAGCTCAGCATCGGCGAATAACCTGAGCAAGGTCTGATCGTCTTCCGCAACAATCGACACTGACACATCGCCTGTGGTTTCCAGAAAACGGCTGAGAACCTGCGGCAGCATCAACTGTTCAACAATTGGCCCCACCCCCAATCGAAGCTCACCTGAATCCAGTGAGGTCATCAACTCCACGTGACGTTTGATATCGCGTAGCTGAGATCTCGCTTGATGCGATCGCGCGAGCACATAGTCAGCCACAGGGGTGGCCACCAAACCGGTTGAATAACGAAAAAACAGCTCAGCCCCCAAAGTGCGCTCAAGCCGGGCGAGCCGCTTACTCAATGTTGGCTGCGATATCGAAAGCTCACCGCAGGCTTTGGAGAGGCTGCCCGTTCTGTGGACTGCTTCAATCAATTCAATATCGCGAATATCCATGGGTGGCTACCGTTTCACTCTCACCAACACAACTTGCTATTCATTTATTTTAGTAAAACTCATAAAACTATTCATTAGTTTTAGTGCTAGATGCTTGTTACGGTGTAAGAAAATAAAGGGACATCTATCAGCATGGACACACCAAGAGTAACCATCTGGGGGACCAGCACACCGCGAAGCTTTCGACCGCTGTGGATGGCTGAAGAGCTGGGTATTCATTACGAGCACAAGCCCATAGGACCCAGGACCGGCGAGACGCAGACCCCCGAATACCAGCAGCTGAATCGAAAGCAGAAAATTCCTTTTCTGCAGGATGGCGACGTAAAGCTATCGGAAAGTCTGGCGATCTGCCGCTACCTCCGAGATCAATATCCCTCGGAGCAGGTGCTCACACCACAGGACATCGTTACCAAGGCCAAAGAAGACGAATGGTGCTGCTACATTTACGGTGAGTTAGACGAGACCAGCTTGTACGTCATGCGTCGCCATGGCGATCTCGGCATGATTTATGGTGAGTCTCAAACGACGGTCAACGCGTCGCGCGCCTACGCCGAGAAGCACTTTGAAGTCGTAGGACAGCTGCTGGAAAAACGTACTTATTTGGTAGGTGACCAATTTGGACTTGCTGACGTCTTCCTCATGTCATGCATTGACTGGGCGAATGCCTACCACGTCGCTCTGCCGGACAGTCTGCACGCCTATCACGCTCACATTGCCGAACGCCCCGCGTATATGCGAGCCATGAAACTAAACTATCCTGATCTTTTTGGAGGTAACTAATGGGTGCCTTAGACGGACTGAAGGTCCTTGATTTAACCAGCATGGTCTCGGGGCCGGTAGCGGCAATGATGTTGGCCGACCAGGGCGCGCGCGTGATCAAAGTAGAGCCCCTTGTAGGCGAGCAAATGAGGCATATTGGTGGGAAGCATAACGAGGTCTCGCCCGCCTTCTACTCGTGCAATCGCGGTAAGGAGTCGATCTCTTTGGACCTAAAATCCGATGAGGGCAAAAAGATTCTTCTACAACTTGCAGCTGACGCCGATGTCTTCATTCAAAACTTTCGCCCGGGTGCAATCGAGCGAATGGGCTTTGGTGAGGATGTCCTCCGACAGGACAACAAAAAACTGATCTACGTGTCGATCAGTGGCTTTGGGGAGAGCGGTCCGTACTCACAAAAGCGGGTGTACGATCCCGTCATTCAGGCACTGTCAGGCGCCACCGACATCCAAATGGATCGGGCCTCAGGGCGACCACAGATGTTCCGCATCATTCTCGCGGACAAGGTGACGTCATTGACCGCGGCACAGGCGATTAGCTCGGCGCTGTACGTGCGTGAGAAAACTGGCGAGGGTCAACACATCCGCTTATCGATGCTTGAGACGATGCTGTCGTTCTTCTGGCCTGAGGGCATGGCTGGACTCACCTACGGTGACATGGAGTTCGACGTGACCAAACTGCAGGGCACTCAGGACCTCATCTACGAAACACAAGACCGCTACATCACCGCGGGTGCCATCTCAGACAAAGAATGGGCCGGCATGTGCCGCGCACTCAATCGCGAAGACCTCATTGAAGACCCGCGTTTCAAGACCGCTGGTGATCGATTCGTGAATGTCGAAGAGCGTAAAAAAATCACCGCAGGCGAGATCAAGAAATGGGCGAGCAGTGAAGTACTCGACAGGCTGGATACCGAGGGCGTTCCTTGCGCCCCGCTACTGACACGCATGGAGTTGATGGATCACGATCAGATCCTCGCCAACGAATCCATTAACAAAACGTCTTATGAAGGTTTCGGCGAAGTCCGGCAGGCTCGCCCAGCCGCGCGTTTTGACAAAACGCCCAGCGAAATCGCAGGGCCCGCGCCAAAGCTTGGCGAACACGGTCCAAGCTTGCTCGAAGAACTTGGCTATGACGCAGAAACCATCGAGTCACTCATCGAGAACGGCCGGCTTAAGGTCGGCCACTAAGCATCGGAGAACAATGAGATGAAAAAAGTATGTTTGATTATCGGCGCGGGTGCGGGCATTGGCGGCTCAGTTGGTGCGAAGTTTGCCGCGAATGGCTATCACGCCGCCCTGTGCCGTCGAAGTGACGCTGAGGGCTTACAAAAACTCGTTGATGGCATTGAATCAAATGGCGGAACTGCCTCAGGTCA
This sequence comes from uncultured Halieaceae bacterium, assembly GCA_913045375.1. GTDB lineage: Bacteria > Pseudomonadota > Gammaproteobacteria > Pseudomonadales > Halieaceae > Luminiphilus. The sequence continues at coordinate 18,467 of CAJWQE010000023.1, forward strand.
CATGCTCAACGCCGTCGAAGCGGGTGCCATCGAAAAGCTAGTGGAAGAGGTTGAGCAAATCGGTCCTATCGAGGTGGTGTTGTTCAACCTAGGTGCACAGATCGGAAACCGATCACTGGAGAGCACGGCGCTAAAAACCTTTGAGCTGGGATGGCAGATGGCTTGCATGGGCCTATTCCGACTCGCCAAAGCCGTAATTCCAGCGATGGAAGCTCGCGGCAAGGGCACCATTCTGGTGACCTCCGCCACCGCTGCGGTTCGCGGTAATGCCGGGCAGCATTCACACGCGGCTGCCATGGGCGGCCGACGCATGCTCTGTCAAACCTTGAATGCCGAATACGCATCCAAGGGCATTCACGTTGCGCACATCATCGTGGATGGTGCCGTCGATGCACCCGATACACTTGGCAAAATGCTGGGTGCTGAGATGTTCGAGAAACTCCGCGAGACCCGTGGCAAAGAGCATGACGGTCTACTACTGCCCACCGAAATGGCAGAGACCTATTTCCATATCGCTCATCAACACCGATCAGCGTGGACACACGAGCTGGATTTGAGGGCGTACTCAGATCTAGCGTGGTGGAACCACGCGCCTTAATCTAACAACAAACAAAAGAATAATTAGCGGAGAACTCGGCATGACATTAACCGTTACCCCCTCAGGGCAAGCCTGCGGCGCTCGTATCGAGGGCATCGACCTCACCCAAGACCTCACAGACTCACAGATCGCCGAGCTCCGACAACTGTGGCTCGAGCACAAGGTCATCGCCCTACCCAATCAAGCCCTAACGCCAGAGGACCTCGAACGAGTAGCGCAATACTTTGGCGAAGTAGGAGAGGATCCATTTTTCGGGCACATCGATGGCTACCCCAATATTTGTGCGATTCAACGCGACGCGGACGAGAAGACCCCCATCTTTGCTGAAATCTTCCATACCGACTGGAGTTTTATGGCGATACCGCCGGCGGGCACAGCACTGTTTGGCATCACTATTCCTCCTCACGGTGGAGACACCTTGTTTGCCGACCAAGTGAAGGCCTACGAGGAGATGCCCGACGAGCTTCGCGAGAAAGTTGAGGGCCTCACCGCCATACACTCCGCCGCGCTGGGCTATGCACCCGACGGCGCCTATGGTGAAGGCGATCAAGCGGCTGGTCGCAGCATGCAGATCAAACCGAGCGAAAAAGCACGAGAAACCTGTCCACACCCATTTGTGCGGGAGCACCACGAGACGGGCACGAAAGCGCTGTTTTCATCCGCTGCCTACATACAAAGTTTCGAAGGTATGTCGCTAGAAGACTCGCAGGCCCTCGCGATGGAGTTGTATGTCTATCAGACGCAGGAGAAGTTCCAGTACCGCCACAAATGGGAAAAAGACATGCTGGTCATCTGGGACAATCGGTCTTTGCTTCACTCAGCGACTGGCGGCTTCGATGGCTACGATCGACTGCTACATCGGGTCACCATTGCGGACACCCAGTGGTAAGTGGCAAGAAAATCGCAATGTGGGGAAATACTGAATGATGAGCGCAGGTAGGTTTATCGAGGATCTCGCGGATGCCATCAGGACCAAGTCAACCTGGCCTGAATTCCCCTCTGGCGTCACTGTTACCGAGGCCTACTCGCTCATCCCTCAGCTGACGAGCCTCATCTCCGGTGAAACGTCGGCGGGGATCAAAGCCGGCGTAACCAACGCAGACCTTCAGGCGCTGTTTGGTCTACAAGAGCCCTTGCTTGGCCTACTTTACCAGCAGAGTGAAACCGAGAACGCGGCAACACTGTCCCATACAGCCAGTCGCCGCATCGAGTGTGAGCTGGCTATGCGGCTCAATAGCGATGGCAGCCCCATCAGCATCGGCCCCGCCGTGGAATTTGTCCGTGTCGACTTCTGCCGACCTGAAGATTTGACCCCCGGCAACGTGGCACTCGCCAATTTGGGTGCAGACCAATTTATCTTGGGTGAGATGAGCGCTTGGGATAGCTTCGACTTCACAGCACTTGCGGACATTGACATTGAATTGAAGCGGGACGGTGAGGTCATACTCACGACCTCACCCCTCGATTCTTTTGGTGGCCCAAAGCCCGCGCTTGATTGGTGTATCAGTAAAGCGAACAGCCTTGGATTTGCGATACCTCAAGGGGGAGTATTGCTGGCTGGGACCAACGGAGCCGCAATGGAAGCGGATCCAGGCCATTACGAAGTCAGTTACGGGCCTCTGGGTACGATTGAATTTACCATCGCGTAAATGGCGAAGAGGCGACAGCGTTCTAGTCAGCAGCCGTCACTTTGCGGACGCAGATATCTTCACTCATAGCTAATCACCAAGAGCTCCCAATCGCCCAACAAAACAGCGCTTTCACTGGCGCTATCTGCCACTTTCCGAGTAACGTGTAACGCGACCATCAAAGAAAAAAGAGATGCCGCATGTACTCACTCTCCCCCGAGAAACCAACCAAAAAAATAAGCAGACCTCGTCTTAGCAGGGCGAAACGGCTCCTAGCGGTCGTTGTGACCAGTGGAATGATGGTCAGTCTTGGATGCAGTCAATCGGAGACTGATCGGCCACATCGCTATGAAGCGACCGTGGTAAAGACCGAATACGGCATTCCACACATCACAGCTGAGTCCTGGGGTTCTCTAGGCTTTGGAGAAGCCTACACAGCAGCGGAAGATCACATCTGCAATATGGCACTAGCACTGGTGCAATCGCGCGGTGAGAGCGCTGCAGTTTTTGGTCCGGGGCCCCGCAACCGAAATCTCAGTAGAGACATTGTCGTTAAGGCGCTTGGCATCCCCGAAAAGGCTGACGAGGCGCTTGCAGCGCAAGAGCCTCTGATCAAAGAATGGGTTGAAGGATATACCGCCGGATACAACCAGTTTGTTAATGAGCGCGCCGGCAAGTTTGGGTCATGGTGTAACGACGCGACCTGGGTAAGACCGGTCACAGCAACGGAGTTCATGGCTCAGTACGTTACCTTGGTCTACACCTTGCCACGAATTGCGGGGGCAATTACCGCAGCGGCACCACCAAGTCCGCAAATAGCGGCAAGTGCAACTATCGCTGCGCTCGAGATAGCGCCACCACTGCGCGATACGCTCACGGATATGAAGCTTCGCGATATGGGTTCTAATGCCTGGGCAATTGCCTCGGAGCGGTCAGAAAACGGCAAGGGGCTGCTACTAGCCAACCCACATTACCCCTGGTACGGCATAGCTCGATTCTGGGAAAAACACCTGACGATTCCCGGCGTCTACGATGCCTACGGCGCTGGTTTGATCGGCGCGCCAGGCGTCGCTATTGGCTTCAATGAGGCGGTTGGTTGGTCACATACAGTGTCGAACTCAAAGCGCACCGTGATCTATCAACTCACACTTAATCCAGATAACCCTCGGCAGTACCGGTGGGAAAATGATTGGCGCGACCTCAACTCAGTAACCGTCAGCGCTGATGTAAAAACGCCAGATGGGCTAAGCAATAAACAGCACACTGTTTGGTTTTCGCATCATGGCCCGTTGATGGCGCTACCCGGGCTGACCGAGGATCCCTTCACTGCGTATGCCGTCCGAGATGCCAACGCGGAAAACCTTCATACCTTCGCCCAGTGGCAAGCCATGGGTAGTGCGAAAAGTATGGATGAATTCATCGAGGCACATCGCACCTACAATGCAATGCCCTGGGTTAACACGATCGCGGCTTCAGCGGATGGTCGTGCGGTTTACATTGATAATTCCAATGTCGGTGCCTTGAGTGAGGAGACCATTCTCACCTGGCATAACACCCTGAAAGCTGTACCCAAGCTTCAGTATCTCTACCTCTCGCGAGGACTCGTCATCCTTGATGGCAGCCAGCAAGTTAATGAGTGGCTAGAAACAAGTTCTCCTGTTCCTAATACCGAGCCATTTGAGCGTCGGCCACTCATCGAGAGCAATCAATACGTCTTCAATGCGAATGACAGCTACTGGCTGAGTGACCCGGACAAGCCAGCCGCGGCACTGTCACCCCTCTTCGGCCCGACCATGACACCTCGCAGCGTTCGCACACGTATGAACATTGCCTTACTGCGCCCGGATAGCCCGTACGGACATGCCGGTGAGGATGGTAAATTTAGTCGCAGCGAAATTCAGACCGCCTTGTTCAGCAATGAGAGTCTGACCGCAGACATGCTCCTACCCGAGCTGCTGGCGGCCTGTGATGCAACGCCTCAACGAACTATCGAAGATACCCCAGTCAACCTGACCCAAGCCTGTAACGTGCTGGCCGCTTGGGATCGCCGGTTCAACAGCGAGTCTCGCGGCGCTGTGTTGTTCAGAGAATGGATCACGCAGTACCCCGCAGACGAAATGTCACTTGGCTCATCGCTGTTTCGACAGCCGTTTAATCCCATGGAAGCCGCTACTACGCCCACCGGACTTGCCAATACCGACCTCGCGCTCGACCGACTCGCTCGTGCGGTATTACTGCTTGAAGGTGAGGACATTGGTCTCGATACGGCGCTGGGCAATCTGCAAATTGGACACCGGTCTGATCGCCAATACCCAGTTCATGGCGGCAACAGGCACGAGGGCATTGCCAACCTGCAAATGAGTACCAGCTTGGGTAATAACCCTACCGAAACACCCATCTTTACGGGAAGCGACGAGTTCGCTGGGGACAGCAACAGCTTGTCGAAATCAGGCTACAACGTCATTCACGGCTCCAGCTTCATTATGACGCTTGGCTGGAGTGATACAGGCCCAGAGGCCGAGGCCATACTGTCCTACTCACAGTCAGGCGACCCTGAGTCCCCACACTTCGATGATCAAACCCAGCTCTATGCCGAGAAGACATGGCGACCAGTGCGCTTTACGCCAAGCGACATCGAAACCCATGCGGTATCAAGACAGGTGCTTCGCTCGATTGATTGAACACAAAAAAAGCCCGCGGCAGCGGGCTTTTTTATTCGACCCCGCAATCAGTCTGGGGCGTTTTCAAGATCGTCTCTGATATATCGAGCAGCAAACAAATAGAACACACCCGATAGGAACATAGCCGTGGGGATGATGTACATCATCGCGTAGCGCAGGGAATCAACGCCATGTTGATCCACCAGTAAATCGCTCACTAGCCCAACAGTTGTGGGTCCCATTCCCAAACCAATCATGTTCAGAATGAAGAAAAGTAGAGCCGAGGATACAGCGCGCATTTTCAAGCCCACCAACCCGTGCACGCTGGCGATCGTCGCACCCAAATAAGCATTCGAGAGCACCGACGGAATGACCATGCACATGAGCGCTGTATAGGGGTCATTAACCAAAAACGTGCTGATTTGAAGCGGTACCGATATGACGCAGGCACATACCGCCACCCACATGTACCAGCGCTTGTCCGTTTTACCTAGCTTATCTGCGATAACACCTGATCCGAATACACCGATCGCGCCACCCACACCAATAATAAGCGCGAGCCAAGTGCCGAGTTCGCCCGTTGGCATTTGGTGGGTTCTGATCATGAATGACGCAACCCAGTTGGCCGTGCTGTAGCCAGCAAACGCGTTCATCGCTGCACCCAGGGCCATGAACAAGAACGAGCGCCGGCTCAATAACACCTTGAACACCGTCATCATTGAGGGGTTGTCACCGGTAGAAGCCTTGTTTTCAGCAAGCCCTCTAATGGGCTCAGGCACTGTTAGATAAAGGACGAAAGCCAGCAGCACGCCGGGAATACCAACGACGAAAAACGCGACACGCCACCCAAAAAACTCGTTCAACCAGCCACCAAATAGGAATCCGAATAAGATGCCAATACTGATGCCCGTTGAGTAAAAACCAATGGCGCTTGCACGCTTCTCGGGCGGGAAAATATCGGAAATCATCGAGTGCGAGGGCGGGCTGCCGCCAGCCTCACCAATGCCCACACCGACCCGCGCCGCCAGCAGCTGCCAGTAGTTTTGAGCCAGGCCACTGATCGCCGTCATACCACTCCAGATCGTAAGCGAGACAGCAACAATGTTTCGTCGATTACTCCTGTCGGCAAGGCTCGCAATGGGTAAGCCCGCAAAGGTGTAAAACACAGCAAAGGCAAAGCCTGTAAGAAGGCCAAGCTGTGCATCGCTCAGCATCAAGTCAGCCTTTATCGACTCCTGCAAAATGGAGAGTAGCTGTCGATCAATGAAATTAATGCTGTAGACGATCGTTAGAATGCCAAGGGCGTAATACGCCGCCTTTGTAGACGCATATGGATTGTTTGCGTTTTCTGCCGCAGCAGTTGAGTCAGTCATGAGATACCACTATTTGAATTATTGAGGTAACGAGCCTGTTCCCAGATGCTCATCGAAAGTAAAGCTACACGACACACCAACTAAGGCATAGGTCTGTTGTGAAAAAGAGATCTTCAGAACTCAATTTGGCCAACTTTCACTAAAACCTTACGCAGGGTGACAACATTGGGACCAGTTTTGCGCCAGCAGGAACGTCACTCCCGTTTACTGCACCGAACGAATTCGCTGAAAGAGGGGATAGCCCAATGCAATCACTGCAGCAGTTACAAGTAACTGAATCGGGTATTGAATGGCCGTGTAGAGCACGGTCCATCCTGTGATTGCTAGGAAGATCAGTGCGGGAAGCGGGTACCATGGCATGGTAAATATCGACGTTTCGTTGGGGAGACCCATGCGTCGCCTCCTGCTGACAAAAACAGCCACGACAGTGAAGAACGTATTTGCCGCCATGACGAGGCCGGCAAACAACAAGATTTGCTCGAACGTCGACGTCCACAGGAAGCCGAGGGCAACCAGCCCCATAAACGCAATGGCGTTTGCGGGAAGACCGCCCTGATTTGTTTTTCCTAGCCATCCGAGACCTCGATAATCCTGCCCCAAACGTTGAAGTGCTCGGGGTCCCGCCATAATCATCGCACTGACCGTGGAAATCAGAACGCCGGATAGAAGCAGCGAGACAATAAAAGCGCCGCTCTCTCCCAAGACAGTTTCAGCCACAATAAAGGCAATCTCGACTTCACCCGTCATCGATGAAATAGATGCCGAGGTCAAAAACGCAGTATTGAGCAGTACATACAGTACGGTGACCAAGGCACAACCCACGATCAGTGCTCTTGGCAAATCCCTCTGAGGATGCTCCAACTCACCCAGAATGTAAGTGGCAGCATTCCAACCGGAATAGGCGTAGGTCACATAGATCAAGGCAATCGCACCGGGACCGGACAGAATCTCACCCGCATTCAACAATGAAGCGCCCGTGACCTGATGTGAGAAGTCACTGCCACTGGCAAATGCGGTCAGCACAAAGGCAGCGATCAGCAGAAGCTTAAATAAAGTCAGTAAATATTGACCGCTGGAGCTCTCGCGATACGTCCGTGTGTGAATGAGCACCATGAGCACGATCAAGGTTGTCGCAGTGATCTTTGGCGGTAAGGAGGGAAAGGCAGTGGCGAGATAAATACCAAATGTCAGCGACGCTAGTGCGATGGGCGCCGCGAAACCGACAGTGGCTGAAACACAGCCCGAGAGGAACCCAGCGTAGGGATGAATCAGCTCAGTCAGAAAGTGATATTCCCCACCCGACGCCGTGTGGTGAGCGCCCAATTCGGCGTAGCACAGGGCACCGCATAGCGCACAAACTCCACCTAAGACCCACAACCACAGGATGGCGCCCGTCGATTCTATTTCCAGCAACTGAAAGCCAAGCGAGGTAAATACCCCGGTACCCACCATGTTGGCCACGACGACCGCAGTAGCCACCTGAACGGAATAGCTGCGCATGTATTTACCTTAATCGAATAGACCTCAGATCTCGATCGAGCATAAAGGAGAGAGTATGCTGGCCGCCACCACCTGTGGAGATTACCGGTGCGGATCGGCCTTTTTTACAATCGCGATATCTATGCTCATGCGGCGCTGAATCAACTGATTCCGAAGCTTAGTGATCACAACCTCGGCATGTTTTACTCCCAGCGCGTGGGCAGCCTATCCCAACCGCGTGACCCACGGCTGGTAGCATTAGCGCAGGTAGAGACAGACTTTGCGGCAGCGCCCGGCTTGAGCTTTGAAACGCTAGCCAGCGAGAATCATTGCCGCGAAATCGCGGTTACTGACATCAATGGCAAGGATCTCAACGTGCTTCGTGCATTCGATGCAGACCTCCTGATCAGTATCCGTTTCGGGCAAATATTCAAAGCTGAAGCCATCGCCCAACCGCGCACTGGCATTATTAACCTGCATTCAGGTCTGTTACCCGAGTTCAAAGGCGTCATGGCGAGCTTTTGGTCGCTCCTCAACGAGCAGCCCAATCTGGGCACAACACTGCACTGGATTACGGATAAGAAAATTGATTCCGGCGCGCTCATCTCGACCCGCTCCCAGCCCGTGAGATCATCTGATACCTACCGCGAACAAGTTCTATCGCTGTATCGCCCGGGTGTAGAACAGATTTGTGAGGCGGTCGATCAACTAGAGTCACTGGCTTCAAGCAAGGGTGACGATCTACCCGCCGGCGCTTACTACAGCTTCCCCACTACGGACGACATCGATCAATTCGAAGCGCGCGGCTGGCGTCTTTTTTAGGATCCCATTGCGTCGCAAGGCTGGGGTACTTGATGGCTACCGGAGGCAGCCGCTGGAGACTGCAACGCGATCGCTTTCCGACTAGACTCACCGACATGATGTTTCACCACCTCTGGAGATAAACCCATGGTTAGACATGGCGCTCGCCTTTTTTTCGCACCTTTCTTCGCACTGTTAACAGTGTTCATTACCGCTACCAGCTTTGCGGACACGCTTGTGGTTTCCGGCACCATTTACACGGCAGACGATGCCAATACCCAGGTAGAAGCCGTGGTCATTGAAGACGGCCGCTTCACCTTTGTGGGTGATTTAGCAACAGCGCAGAGTACAGCTGGCGAGGATCACCGCCACATTTCACTTGGCGCTGCCACCGCCTATCCAGGTTTCATTGAAAGTCATGGACACCTCAGTAGTCTTGGCGAAGCAATCACCAACCTCGACCTCAATGGCGTAGATAGCTATCAAACCATTGTCGGCATGGTGGCGGACGCGGCTGCTAAGGCAAGTCCGGGACAGGTCATCAAGGGCCGGGGATGGCATCAGAGCAAGTGGTCAAAAGAGCCGAGCGTAACGGTTGATGGCTTTCCAACGCATCGATCTCTTTCTGAGGTCAGTCCGAATAACCCTGTCTTTTTGGGCCATGCCAATGGCCACACGGCATTGGTTAATCAAGCGGCAATGGATGCACTGAATCTCACCTACAACACACCAACCCCGGACGGCGGTGTCATTGTCAAAGATGGCAAGGGCGACCCTACCGGCATCTTGCATGAGAATGCGATCGACCTGGCTTACCCCCTGATTGCGCTATCTACCGATTCCGCCAAGACGGCTATTTTAGCAGCACAAGACCACGCCTTTCGCTGGGGCATCACCAACTTCCACGACGCTGGGGCGGGCTCAACCGATATCGAGGCACAGCGGGCACTCGATGCCTCTGGTGACCTGAAACTGCGGGTTTACACTATGGTCAGTGCCCAAGACGAGGCATTAACAGACTATTGGTTGGCGCGACCACCAGTGATCGCAGACGACGACTCACGCTTAACGATCCGCTCGTTTAAAGCGGTAATGGACGGCGCATTAGGGTCCCGGACAGCATGGTTACACCAACCCTATACCGACGATCCAGGCACCTCTGGCGTTCAAACCTTCGATGAGAATCGCCTCGTCAATATCATGAATCGGTCGAATGCCCACGGCTGGCAAATTAATACCCATGCCATTGGTGATAAGGCCAATACAGTCGTGCTCGACGCCATTGATAGAGCAACACTAACCCAACGGGATCACCGCTCGCGCATTGAGCATTCGCAGCATCTGCTTCCTTCCGATATCGAACGCTTCTCGACGCTCGGAGTCATTGCGTCGATTCAAGCCATTCACATGAGCTCAGATCGCCCCTGGGCCATTGATCGACTCGGCAAAGAGCGTATCGAGTCCGGCGCCTACGTGTGGCGAGATCTTCTGAATGCTGGAGTCAATATCGCCAACGGCACCGACGTGCCCGTTGAGCCCATCAATCCTATCGCCAATTTTTATGCGTCGGTGGCGCGCAAGACCCTTAAAGGTTTGCCGGACGATGGGTACGAAATAGGGCAGAAGCTCTCTCGCCACGAGACACTCAAATCAATGACGCTCTGGAATGCCTATGCGGCATTTGAAGAGGCCGAGGTTGGATCGATCAGTGTTGGTAAACGTGCCGATATGACGGTGACCGATCAGAACCTTATGACCGTCGATGAGACCAAGATACTGGCAACTAAACCCGTTATGACCATCGTCGGCGGTGAGATCGTTTACCAAGCGATGTGACTTACCGATGCTGTAGGCATAAAAAAACCCGCCGAGGCGGGTTTTTGTTTTTCAAGGTCTGTCTGACTTAGAACGAGTAGCGAGCCTGCAGGTACCAGCTGCCACCGTTGAAGCCAAATGGGCTGTCTTCTGGGTAAAGCTGACCTACACCACCACGACCTGGGTTCTTGTCTGGGTACTCGTCGAAGAGGTTCTCGACACCCAATACCAACTCAAGGTTTTCGGTGTAATCGTAAGCAACCTGTGCATCAACCAAAGTGGTTGCACCCACGTTGTAACCGTTACCCGTCGACTTCCAAGCACCGTAGTAGTTCGCGCGAACCAGCGTACGGAGTTGGCCTTGTGTGTGGCTCCAAGCAATGTTGCCCTTCACGTTTGGAAGAAGGTCTTCCAACGCTTCAACACGACCACCGCTGATCGGGTTGATGGTTCCACGATTGTCGACTTCAGTCTTGTTGTAGTTAAACGCAACAGTCACCTTTGAAACGCCATCAGCGAAGTCAAAGTCCGTGCTACCAACCAGATCAATACCTGATGTTGTGGTATCGAAGCTGTTGGTGAAGAAACGGAACTGCTTCAGATCTTCAAGACCAACGAACTCCTGACGGTTGATAACGCCCGCATCGCCCAGGCCTGTCAACGCATCGCTCACAGAGCCGTAGGCAGAGCCACCGGCGTAGTTCAGTGCATCAAGGAAGTTGATGTTCGCACCCAGAGCTACACGATCGGTCACTTCAATGTTGTAGTAATCGATTGTCCAGCTAGAGTTCTCAAGATCAAACGCAACACCGATCGAGAAGTTATCCGCTTCTTCGCTACCCAGTGTTGGTCGACCGTTGCCCTGACTCTCAATGAAGTCTGCAGCCAACTGACCAGGCGCCGAGAACAAAGGCAGTGTGCCCTGGTCTGTCAAT
>CAJWQE010000024.1 GCA_913045375.1 uncultured Halieaceae bacterium
CCATTCGGCGCAGTGCTTTGACTTGGCCCTCGATGCGCGCAAGTCGTCTATCAACATTGTCACGGGTTTCTTGTTTCACGCTTCACCTCCGATTTGGCGTAAGAATACCTCTAGGGGGTATTTGTCGTCAAATACCCTGGGGGGGTATAAATTCATAAAGCAGTTGCTTTCTCTGGCAGGTAGCAAAGAATTTCAATGAGCATGGGGAAGCGATCAGTATTCGGGCTACATTAGTGATAGACGAGGAGACAACGACATGGATATTTACAGGACAGAAGGGCGCGGACGGCTTTACAACGATATCGTGGAGACAGTGGGTGATACTCCGTGTGTTCGCCTCAATCGGACGGGCCCTGATCACGTATCGATGTTCGTAAAGGTGGAGTCATTTAACCCGTTGTCATCGGTTAAGGATCGTCTGGCTTTAAACATCATTGAATCTGCTGAACGAGAGGGACTGCTAAAGCCGGGACAGACAGTGGTGGAGGCGACATCGGGAAATACCGGCATTGGTCTCGCGATGGTTTGTGCCGCCAAAGGCTACCCTCTGGTCATTACCATGGCTGAAAGTTTCTCAATCGAGCGCCGGCGCCTGATGCGATTTTTGGGTGCAAAGGTTGTGCTGACCCCGAAAGAGGAACGTGGCATCGGCATGTACAACACGGCGAAGAAGCTGGCTGAGGACAATGGCTGGTTCTTTGCGCGGCAATTCGAGAATGCAGCGAACGCTGATATTCACGAATCCACAACAGCTCGGGAAATCCTTTCTGACTTCGAAGGCGCAGCACTCGATTACTGGGTTACGGGCTATGGAACAGGGGGTACGGTTACAGGTGTTGCCAGAGCGCTGAGAAGTGAGCGTCCTGAATGCAAGATCATTTTATCGGAGCCGCATAATGCAACGCTGTTGGGCTCGGGTCTCCCGCAGGAGCGTAATGAAGATGATTCGCCCAAAGGAAGTCACCCTGCCTGGGAGCCTCATGTCATTCAAGGCTGGACGCCCGACTTCATACCAAAGGTTCTTCAGGAAGGAATCGACAGCGCTTTTTTTGATGAGGTTAGACCCGTTGACGGTATGAAAGGAATGGCGATGGCGCAGCACCTCGCGGCCAAAGAGGGCATTCTCACAGGGGTATCCGGGGGTTCGACGTTAACCACAGCGGTCGAAGTTGCCGAAACCGCGCCAGAGGGGTCGGTGATTTTGGTGATGCTGCCCGATACGGGTGAGCGCTATCTGTCGACGCCATTATTTGAAGCGATTCCCGCTGAGATGAGTGAGGAGGAGGCAGCGCTGTTTGCGTCAACTCGCTAGCATCGAACCGATATAAAAAACCCCGCGGTGAATGCGGGGTTTTTTAGTCTGGTGATCGTTTAGTAGCCTCGTAGGCTCGCAAATCTATCGGCATGGAAGTGATAGTCGCCGTAAGCCTGTCTGCAGACAGCCGCACGTTTCATGAAGAAGCCAATATCGAACTCATCCGTCATACCGATGCCGCCATGCATTTGCACGCCTTCCTCAGTGGCATTGCGCACAACTTTTGAGCATTTGGCTTTTGCCATGCTTGCGAGAACAGAGCGCTTTTCACTGTTGGCATCGAGTGCCTGAAGTGCGGCCAAAACAGCAGACTTACTGACTTCAATTTCCGCAAATAATTGCGCTGCTCGGTGTTGAAGCCCTTGAAAGGTCCCAATTTTCTCACCGAACTGTTCGCGCTCTTTGAGGTAACCGACTGTGCGCTCGAAGGTTTCAATGGAAATCCCGAGCATCTCGGCGGCAGAGCAGGCCGCCGCCACATCAATGGTAAATTCCATGGCCTCTGAGGCACCACCGAGACTGCCAAGGAGTGCATCGCTGCTCACCGTCACACTATCAAAAGTGATATCTGCGGCACGCTGACTATCAACGATCAGGCGGGTCTCGCACGATACGCCCTCGGCGCCGCTCTCTACTGCAAAGACGCTCATACCTGCGTCCCCACCGGTGACAACAAGTAGTAAATCGGCATTGTGACCGTCGATCACACCGCGCTTGTTGCCAGAGAGCACGTAGGCATCACCGGATTCGGAGGCAGTCGTCTCAATCGAGGAGAGATCGAAGTAGCCTGTTTCATCTGCCGCCAACACTGCGGTTAACTCGCCAGAGGCAATGCCCGGTAGATACTTTTCTTTTTGTTGCTCGGATCCCAGCTGGTTAATCAAGCTTGCGGCAACGACAGCTGAGCTAAGGAAGGGTGACAGCGCAAGCGTACGTCCCATCTCTTCTAGCACAACCCCTGCGCCAACGTAGCCGAATTCGAGGCCAGAATAAGCGTCTGGAATGACAATGCCCGGCCAGCCCATTTCACTCATTTTTGTCCACAGCTCGGGCATGTGGTCTTCGCCTGCGTCTCGCATGGCACGCAGTGCGGAAATCGGCGCACTCTCTGACAGGAATGCTCTTGCCGAGTCTTTGAGGAGCTGTTGCTCCTCACTTAAGATCATTACCACGTTGTTTCCCCCTACGCTGGCAAGCCAAGAATGCGCTTGGCAATAATGTTCAGCTGCACTTCAGTGGTACCGCCTTCAATCGAGTTGGCTTTACTTCGAAGCCAGCTTCTTACCAATGCGCCTTTACTATCGGTATCAAAGTTCAGCGCGTCGGTAGCGCCAATGGCCATGAATAGTTCCTGACGGAGCTTATTGAGCTCGGTGCCGTACATCTTAAGAATCGACGATGACGCGCCTGTTCCCTGACCTGCTTTGGTCTCGTCGGTAATGCGCTCGATAGTGAGACCAAATGCCATCTCATCGATCTCAAAGGAACTGGCTTCGGCGCGCAGCGATGCATCGCGAAGCCGACCATCTGTGGTGCCGCGCTTGGCAGCTGCCATTTGTCCCATGCCCTTCATACCGCCGCCAGCAAGTCCGAAGCCACCAATCATGGCACGCTCGTGCGTCAGCAGATACTTGGCAATTTCCCAGCCCTTATTCAGCGTGCCCACAAGCTGTGCCTTGGGGACCTGAACGTTATCGAAGAAGGTTTCGCAGAAGGGCGATGTACCGCTGATCAGCTTGATAGGCTTGGTGCTGACACCTTCGGATGTCATGTCAAATAACAGGAAGCTGATGCCTTCATGTTTCGCGCAATCGAAGTCAGTTCGAACCAGACAGAAAATCCAGTCAGCCTTATCGGCATACGAGGTCCAGACTTTTGAGCCGTTGATGAGGTAGTGGTCGCCCATGTCCTCGGCTTTTGTGCGTAGGCTAGCAAGATCAGATCCTGCATTGGGCTCGCTGTAACCCTGGCACCAACGAATCTTCCCTTTGATGATGTCGGGAATGTACTGCTGCTTTTGCTCTTCAGTTGCATAGAGCAACAAGGCTGGGCCCAGCATATCCAAACCAAAGCTGCTCAGCGGACGCCGAGCGCCGATGCGCGCCATCTCCTCGCCCAGGATTTTAGCCTCGGGGCCAGAGAGACCACCGCCGCCGTATTCAGTAGGCCAGCGTGGTGCTGTCCAGCCTTTTGCTGCCATGCGCTCCAGCCATAGTTTCTGGCCCTCGCTCTTGAATACCCAGTTGCGGCCACCCCAGCACTGATCTTCATCCGACCGCATAGGTTGACGCATATCCTCCGGACAATTGGCTTCGAGCCAGTCGCGCGTGTCTTGTCTAAATGTCTCTAGATTTTCCATCGTATGCCTTTAATTACCTCGTTATTTGTTGATCATAGTAACGCAAGCATCAGGGCTTCGGAGTGTTCAAGCCACTTTTATTGGGCTTGTAAGGCGGGTAATGCCCGATCGTACGTATGCCAGACGAGTGGGGACTGGCGTATGCCCGAGATTAACAATAACCGGAACGACTCGATAAATGATATTCCCGGCGCTAATTTATGACATATATACTGACAATAAATCTTGATGTAAGTTGATGGCCTGGTATCCGAGTTTAATCGTTGCTTTTGAAGCGCATGGAACCGAGTTTGACGCGAATATGTAACCAATAAATCCGTTAACGATATGCCGCCTGCTGGGAGATGCATGATGAAAAAAATAGTGGTTTTCGTAGTACTCGTAGCTGCTGTCGCTGCCTATTCACAGCGCGCGGCTATTCTTACAGTAGTGATGGCCCGTGGTCTCGACGCCAGAATGAATGAAAATATCCTCTCGTCACTCGACGACGGACTTCATGTTGCGCTCTGTGGCGCTGGTGGGCCGATGCCGGCACCAAACGCCTCCGGCCCGTGCGTTGCCGTGGTTGCGGGCGATCAACTTTACGTTGTGGATTCGGGAACTGACGGCGTCCGAAATTTGGGTCGAATGGGTTATCAAGTTGGCGATGTGGCTGCTGTATTTATTACTCACTTTCACTCCGATCACATCGATACGCTGGGGGAGATGGCGACGCTGCGATGGGCTGCGGGATCGAATCCATCGCCTCTCCCGGTGTATGGTCCCACTGGTGTTGAGACTGTGGTGGATGGTTTCAACAAGGCGTATTCCCATGACTTCGTATATCGACATGAGCACCATGGCGATTTGGTAGCACCGTACTGGTCAGCCGGCATGACGGCGTTTCCCTTTCCGCTTCCCACGGACGCGAATTTGACCCGTGTTTTTGAAGGAGGTGGTCTGACGGTTGATGCTCTGGCTGTTGACCATATGCCAGTTGATCCTGCGGTGGGCTATCTATTTACCTACAAGGGCCGCACCGCGCTAATAACAGGTGATACCGATGAGTCGGTCGTTGTTGAGCAGCATGCAAATGGTGTCGATCTACTGGTGCATGAAGCGCTAGCACCCAATCTAGTCATGATGATGAATGCTGCCGCAGCCAAGAATGGCAATGCAGTGATGGAAAAGATCACGTTTGATATCTTGGATTATCATGCAAGCCCAAAGGAAGCGGCTGAGACAGCGCGATCTGCCGGAGTCGGCCACTTACTCTATTACCACATCGTTCCGCCGCTAGTTTTCCCTGGCCAGGAGCTTCTTTTTTTGGACGGCGCTGAGGATATTTTTCCCGATTACACGGTGGGGCAAGATGGCGTGAGTTTTTCATTGCCTGCCAACTCGGATGAGATAGTGAAAACACGAAGTGGTTTGTAACCAGAGGCTTTTGCACTAAGAACTCGGCTAAAACTTTTATCTCAAGTTGGCCTCGTATTGTAGAGTCGATATCTGATCATTGGATAGCTGACCGAGTCACCATGGCTCTTCGACATATACACGGTACGCCGGGATAGTGAGCCCCGAGTCATCTTGCATGCGGGTTAATTGCCAAAGCGATGCGGCTGAGCTACCTATAAAAGCTGAGGTCCAAAAACAAAAAAGGCGGCCATTGGCCGCCTTTAACGTGTTGCTTCATCTGATTACTCAGCAGGTATGTAGCTCGACACTACAACACTAGTAATCATCACAGGACTATCACGCTCTACCAGATAGAGCAGGAACGAGGAGAAGGTATTCTCGCCTTGAGAAGGCACCTCTATCGTGTACTCCACCGCTTCAGTACTGTCGACCAAGACGCCTGCCGTGTCATAGGCGGGATCCACGTCAGGATACGGCAGGTATTCGAAGCGGAATCGAACATTTGTAGCCACCGCAGCAGACGCGGTGAACGTAATGTAACCACCCTCTGGGAAACTCAATGGGTAGATTTCTGCGTTATTAGCAAAACCAGCCCATCCCTCTGCGCCAGATGGGAAAGTGTAGGTTTCTGTCTCAGCATCAACTACTGCGTTGCCAAATGCACCAGTGGTGAAGTCCGCTGTTGCATCGTCTGTAGGTGCTTCTTGAGCTGGCTGATTAGATACTACGACGTCTGTAACTGTGACAGGGCTATCCCGCTCGACAATGTACATAAGGAACGACGAAAACGTGTTTGCACCTTGTGATGGGATATCAATGCTGTACTGCGTTGGTTCACTACTGTTGATCAACACAGTCGCGGTATCGTACGCCGGATCCACGTCTGGGTAGGGACGATATTCAAAGCGGAAGCGCAAGTTAGTAGCAGTTTCCGCTGATGCCGTGAAGGTGATTGAACCTCCTTCTTCGAAAGTCAGCGGATAAATATCTGCGTTATTTGCAAAGCCAGCCCAACCCTCGGCGCCTGACGGGAAGGTATAGGTTTCTGTTTCAGCATCAACCACGGCGTTACCAAAGGCACCCGTCGTGAAATCCGCCGTTACCTCCCTTACCGCTGGCTCGGGCTCTGCCGGCGCCACTCCACTCATTACGATGACGTCGCTTACCGCAACCGCTTGGTCACGTTCAACAATATACATCAGGAATGATGAGAATGTGTTATCGCCTTGAGAAGGGATCTCAATGGTGTATTCCGTAGCTTGAGCACTATCGATGAGGACCGTAGCAGTATCGTATGCTGGATCCACATCAGGGTAGGGCAAGTATTCAAAGCGGAAGCGGATGTTAGTCGGTGTCTCTGCGGATGCAGTGAACGTTATAGAGCCACCCTCGGAGAATGAG
This sequence comes from uncultured Halieaceae bacterium, assembly GCA_913045375.1. Taxonomy (GTDB): domain Bacteria; phylum Pseudomonadota; class Gammaproteobacteria; order Pseudomonadales; family Halieaceae; genus Luminiphilus. The sequence goes on from CAJWQE010000024.1 coordinate 6,474, forward strand.
ATTGGGTAGATATCTGCATTGTTAGCGAAACCTGCCCATCCCTCGGCACCTGTCGGGAAGCTGTAGGTTTCGGTTTCCGCATCAGCGACAGCGCCACCAAAGGCACCTGTTGTGAAGTCAGCGACAACCGCTGTTTGACCACCCGACAAAACTTTGTTGATTGCATGGATCACTCCATTACCTGACACGATGTCGGCCGTTACAACACGAGCGTCGTTAACAAAGAGGTTGTCATCTTGGACGGCTACATTCACCAGTTCTCCGTTTAGCATCTCAATAGAGTTGCCGTCCAATGCGATAGCCGCGTCGGAGTAAACAGTGTCGCCATAAACGTGATACAGCAGTAGGTCTACCAGCTCTGCGTCAGGTTCTGGCGGTGGGGCGGTGTCAGTGCTAACAACAACGTTGCTCACCACTACTGGTTGATCTCGCTCAACAATGTAAAGGAGGAAGGACGAGAACGTATTTTCACCCTGAGATGGAATCTCAATGGTGTACTCCATGGGCTCGGTGCTGTCGATAAGCACTTGCTCCGTATCGTACGCCGGATCTACATCGGGATAAGGCAGGTATTCGAAACGGAATCGGACGTTGGTGGGGGTAGCAGCTGAGGCAGTAAAGGTAATTGAACCGCCTTCTGCAAATGTCAGCGGATAAATGTCCGCATTGTTGGCAAACCCAGCCCAATCCTGAGCACCTGTTGGGAAGGTGTAGGTCTCGGTTTCTGGGTCCACAACCGCATCACCGAAAGAGCCTGTTGTGAAGTCAGCAAGATGGTCGCCGGTTTCTTTGCTAAGAACCTTGGTGAACATGCCAGCGGCCTTCATCTGAGCAAATGCGTCGTCAGTTGGCGCAAAAATGGTCATATTGGCATTTGGATCCATTAGCTCATCAGTCAGGCCAGCATCTTCGATTAATCCCGATAGTGTTGAGAATGAGCCGTTGGCTGCAAGGGTCACTGCGAGAGGTGAACCTATTGCACTAGGAGCCTCAAGCACGACATCAATAACGTGGATGATGCCGTTTGAAGCAACAATGTCTGTAGTAACAATGTTGGCGCCTTCGATCATCAACCCTGATTCGCCAAGCGAAATCATCGCCTCGTCACCATTCGCCATTTCGAGCGACGTGCCTGTTGCAGCAATAGCATCGATTGACGTCAATGCCGCGCCTGCGACAACGTGGTAGAGCAATGTACTCTCAAGGATGTCGGGGTTGTTGAGAAGATAGTTTAGCGACGCTTCACCGAGAGCTTCAAAGGCTGCGTCAGTGGGCGCGAAGACGGTCAGCGCTGCATCGGGATCATTGACAGTTCCTACGAGGTTGGCAGCCGTCAGTGCCGCAACCAAGGTTTCGAAGTTGCCATCTGCTTGAGCGATTTCAGCAATCGTCATTGTAGAAGGCGTCAGATCGGGTGGCAGTAGCACAGAGTCGATAACGTGGATGACACCGTTCGATGCTTCGATATCGTAATCAACGACTTGCGAGAGGTTGACGTAAAGATAGTCATCATCCCGCTTGGTCAGCGCAACGTCGCCGCCTTGCAGCGTGGCTACGGTGGTGGGCGCGAGATCAAGCGCCGCACCAACACCCACTTCACTATCAAGCACGTGGTATGTCAGGACATTAGCCAGCGCTTCTGGGTCTGCCAGCAGCGCATCAAGCGTGCCTGCAGGCAACGCCGCAAATGCTTCCTCGGTCGGTGCAAATACAGTCAGTGAAGCGCCGTCGTCTGACAGTGCATCCACCAGTCCAGCGGCCTCAACGGCAGCTAGCAGAGTAGGGAAACTTCCTGCAGCCGTGGCCACCTCAACGATATTGCCGGGTGATGGTTCTGGCGCTGGTGGGCTCGCTTCAGGAGCACTTGGCAGATCGCCGCTGTAGAGAACACCGTCGCCGCTGTCGGAACATGCAGCGATAAAGACTAGCAGGCTAGCTACCAGTGCTCGGGAAATGATCCGTGTCATCGAATTCATAGTTAAATCCTGTTACTGATCTCGGTCTTAAAATTAAAATAGGGAGAAATCCGAGTTTGTTATCTCACAGCGGGCCATTTCGGAGGGAGTTAAATTCGACGACTGGGACTTTCAGTGCGATGAACCATAAAACCGCATGAAATCTTGCTTTGGAAACCGGTTGTCCGTCATTTTTCTGCTTCTTGGCCCGATGAGGTTGTAGTGACTTGGGTAATCCTAGGTACTGACCGTCACCCGTGAACGGTACCCGTGAAATAGTTGCGCCCGCGTTAGCCAATCAGCAGACTTAACGGTCTACTGCAGGAGTAACCCGTAATGGCCAACAGTACTCATACCTATGCCCCCGATGACCGCAACGAATCGATACTCATCAACATCAACGGAGCGTTGATTCCTCGCGAACAAGCAACGATTTCCGTGTTCGACAGCGGTTTCATTTTGGGCGACGGTATCTGGGAAGGTCTGCGCGTGCACAACGCTGCCATTCCCTTTTTGGGTCGGCACCTTAAGCGTCTCTGGGAGGGAGCCAAGGCGCTCGATCTCGATATGGGATTGTCGCAACAGGAGCTGACTGATCGGTTGTTCCAAACACTCGAGGCCAACCAAATGACAGACCATGTGCATATTCGGCTCATGGTTACGCGCGGTATTAAGTCGACACCCTACCAGGATCCAGCAGTGACTATTGGGGGACCCACTATTGTCATCATTCCTGAATACAAAGCGCCCGATCCGACTCTTAATGATCGCGGTTTGCGGTTATATACCGTTTATACCCGGCGCGGTTATGCCGATGTGCAGGACCCCAGGATTAACAGCCACTCAAAACTGAACTGTATTTTCGGGTGTATTCAGGCAGCTAAAGCGGGTTATGACGAGGCACTGATGCTGGATCCCCATGGGCATGTCGCTACCTGCAATTCCACGCACTTTTTTATCGTGCGTGATGGAGAAGTTTGGACGTCATCTGGTGATTATTGTCTCGATGGCATTACGCGACGCAATGTCATCAATGTCTGCAAAGCGAACGGTATTCCAGTCTACGAAAAGAACTTCTCACTGATGCAGGTCTATGGTGCCGACGAGGCGTTTGTCACGGGTACCTTTGCGGGTTTAACGCCCGTCTTTGAAGTGGATGGCCGTACCATGACACACACGCAGCGCGGTCCTATGGTTGATCGGCTGCAGGCGCTGTACAAAGATTTGGTTGTCAGCGAGAGTGCGTTGCCGGAGAACTGTAGTAGCTGATATGACGGTTCGTATCGCCGGTTGGTCGGGCCCTCGCAACATTTCGACGGCCATGATGCGTTCATGGGACTCGCGCCCCGACTGTGTTGTGGTTGATGAGCCTTTCTATGCCTGCTATCTGCTCGAGTCAGGCGCCGATCACCCCATGCGGGATGACATCATCGCGAGTCAGCCAGGGACGCGGGCGGCGGTCGTGGATGCATTGTCTGCCCGGTCGTCTGCAGCTCTTCAATATGAGAAACATATGACCCACCATATGCCGCGGGGTGTGGATCTGTCCTGGACCCGAAGTCTGAAGCATGTGTTTTTGATTCGCTCGCCCGAGCGAGTCATTGCCTCTTATCGGCAGAAGATGCCTTCGGTGTCGGCGGAGGATATTGGCATTATTCGGCAGCGCGAATTGTTTGATGAGATCACCGCGATCACTGGTAAGCGTCCACCGGTCGTTGACAGCTTGGACATTCTGAACGACCCGGCGCACATGCTTCGGCAGCTTTGCGTGGCGCTCGATGTACCTTGGTGCGAAGGTGCAATGACTCATTGGAAGGTCGGCAGCAGGTCTACCGACGGTGTCTGGGCATCGCATTGGTACGGGGCGGTGGAGTCATCAACGCAGTTTTCATCGCCGCCCTCGTCAGCATCGCAGCTCGATGAGACAGATCATGCTTTGGCTGCGGACATGATGGTGCATTACGAGGCGATGGCAGCGTTCAAACTTTCATAGCTATTTTTAGTAATACCGACTTCTAGTAGTACCAAGGTCTAGTAGTACCAGTTTCTCGTAGTGGCGGTTTTGGCGATGCCGCTTCAATAACCCGGGTTTGAGTGACGTCACGAGTGGTCGAGGGCTTTCAGCCGTTTTTTAGCGGTCTCTTGTTTAGACGGGTGTCGCTAAGGTTATGAGGCAAGGCTTGGGCGCGATATCGGCGTGCAGAGTGACGCCAAGATAGAGCGACTGCCCGAGAAGGGTCGCCTGCCATGCATGACTTTCAGGTTGTCTAGGAGCGCAATGTCGCCGGCCTGCCATTCTAGATCCACGGTGTGCTCGTAGCTGGCGGCTATAGCTGCATCTAAATCATCCTGATCAATACGGCTGTAGTCTCCGTAACACAGCCGCGGCTCTTCATCGCTCTCGTCATTGGTCCAGCCGGCTGCGGCGGCCACAATTTGGTTGAAGAAAACGTCCTTACCCCGGCCAAACTCATCCACGGCCAGCAGTGGTGGTGTTTGAACCGATATCCCGCCGTCATCCAACCATCGGAAGTTGTACCCCAACTCTGTAAGACGCTGCTCCGCCTGTTTCCGATCCGTAACGTTGAGCGTGTCTCTCCAGCTGCGACCCTGACCTGATGCTAGGTCAGCAGAGTCGGGCATGGCATTACGATACCGTACGCCCAGGTTTCTCAGTTTCGCCACAAAATTCGGTCGCGCTTTTTCAATTGCAACAAGCGCGAGATCTGATCGACCAATAGGTGTTGCTCCTCCCTCGGTCGGGGCTTGTTCACAAAAGAAAAACAGCTGACCGGGGAAGACAAGCGTTTGTGCCATTTCGTGATGCAGAAAAATTTCGATCTCAGGCGGCGCTTCATTCGCGGTAAATACGCGCGGTGTGCGATTGCGTCTGACCGCATTAGAGAACGATTCGGCATAAGTGAAGTTGGGGAGATCAAAACACTCGATGAAGTCGTGGAACTCCTGATCAGAGCGAACGCCGTAGCCTCTGAAGACCACAAATCCATGAGGGTTGATGAGGTCACTGACCACGGTTTTTGAGCGGCCGTCCAAGTGCGTGCCGAGTGAAATCGGTAATTGGTCTGGGCTGAGGATGGGCACATGCGGCACGGTCATGAAGGATTCGCCTCGCCTGATTTGGGGCACTTATTAATATCTGGAATGAGACCCTCACCAAAGGGGTCCAAACCGAGACCGGAAAGCGTCTCTCGGACATCAACAACCGTATTGGTCGTTATAGACTCCTGCGCCATCCATGCCGTAATGATAGCCCACAGCCCCTCGGCACAGGAGGCACCATCGCTTTGTTGGCCTTGAACCCTTTTGGCGAAGCGTACGTGCTCGAACAATGTAGACCCGTAATGTCCACCGGATTCAATTGCCTCCGGGAAGGTGCAGTCGAAGCCGTCGTAGGCGGCATGCCCAGGCACCTCAACCGTGATCTTGGAGGAGGACCCTCGTCCAGGCTTAAAGCTTGCCTGTTCTTCTGCCCGAAGTGTGCCAAGGTCCCCGCTTACAGCGAGGCCTTCGTAAAGCTCCTCGCTAAACATGTTGAGTGTAAATTGGCCTCTTACCCCATTTTCATACTCGACGATGACGAGTGCATGGTCGTCGATGTCCGATGCCTGGCCCTCGTAATTAAAATCCTTAAAGTTCACGGCCCTACCACCTGAAGCAAATACGCGGGCCGGCAGCGAGGCCGCAATGCGATTCATGAGATCGAAGTAGTGGCAGCATTTTTCAACTAAGGTACCGCCCGAATAAACAGCGAACTTATTCCACTCCTTTACTTTGGGAAGAAAGGCCGGCCGATATTCACAGAGACTGATCATCTTTACGGAACCGACATCGCCGTTGCTGATAGCGCTTAACGCCAGCTGGTACTGCGATTTGTAGCGATACTGCATGCCAAGAAGAATTGAGGCGGGGTAACTGAGCGATGCCTCCGCTAAGTAGATGGCATCCTCTAGTGTCGTTGCCATTGGCTTCTCGAGAAAGATTGGCTTACCCGTGTGCATTACAGCGTCGAACACTTGCCGATGCGTGAAGTTGGGGGTGCAAATCAAAATGGCGTCAATGCGATCATCGTTGGTGAGGTCATCGAGACCGGTGTAGACGGCTGGTGCTTCGTGTCCCGACTGAGTGAATTCGCGGATTGCACGGTTAACGCTTCCGGCGTCTTCATCGAAAATGCCGACGATACGCGCCTGCTTTAGCTGCAAGATGGCTCGAATGTGTTCTCGGCCCATCATCCCCGTACCAATAATGGCGTAGCCAGGTGTGCCGCCTCCCGTCTCGCTCGCGTTGGCTGACTCAGGAGCATTTCGCCCCATACTCGCTTGTAAGTCAGAGATGATTTTGTCGAGCTGTTCCTTCACGGATGCGATGGCCTCAATACACGTGCAATGGCGACTGACCGCCACCATACGACACTATTCAACGCGAGCAGAATAGCTACCACCGCAACGAACGTAGACCCGCCATCCTCACCCGCTGTGCCCGCGAGTCCAACGGGCGAAAACAACAGATAGAGAAAAACCACACACGACAAGAGTGAGAAGGAACAGGCCCGAGCAAAACGCCAGGGCGTCATATCGACTGGCGGTGGGCGAAGCGCTTCAGTGTTCTCAGGCACTTGTTCATTGCGAGTGTTTGATTTGGGCCGCCACCACCCCACTAGAAGTAGAAGGCCAATTTCGGCGGCGAAAAGAATCGCGTAGAGGTGCAGAAAGTGCAGGTCAATTGATTCTTTAAACACGAACTGAAGCAGCCCGTAGGCGACGATATGAAATCCAATCGCGAGCTTTACCCCTAATGCCGGCACATGCGTGGTGAGCATGCCCACGAGCACGACGGCGATGATGGGAATGTTATAGAACCCAGTAAAAATACGGATGATCTGCCAGAGACCCTCTGGCGCAAACTGGAGCAGGGGTGCAATTCCTAGCGAAACGACGGCGATACCCACGCTCGCTACTTTCGCAATGCGAACCAGTGTGGTGTCAGCCAGTGGCTTTTTTGACAGGGGCTGAATGACGTCAAGCGTCAGCATCGTCGCTGCGCTATTGATGAGCGAGTTAAACGAGCTGAACACAGCACCGAGTAATACTGCGAGAAAAAATCCCAGGGCCCATATGGGCAAGGTGTCTTTTACTAACTGCGGATAGGCGAGATCAATCGAGCCCAGTCCCGGACCGTAGAGGTGATAGGCAATGACCCCGGGGATCATCATGAAAAACGGAACCAGCACCTTGAAATAGCCGGACAGCAAGACGCCTTTTTGACCCTCCGAAAAGCTACTCGCGGCGAGCGTGCGCTGGATGACATATTGGTTTGAACACCAGTAAAAGAGGTTCGCGAAGATCATGCCGGTGAACAGCGTGCCAAAGGGAGTGGGATCACTCGGACCCCCAATGGCATTGAGTTTTTCGGGGTGTTGACTCACCACGATGTCGATGCCGGACACCAGGTCGCCGCCTAAAAGTTTGAGTCCTAGAATCGGCACAGTGATGCCCACGATGAGGAGGCCTATGCCGTTCAATGTATCCGAGACGGCAACGGCTTTTAGACCACCCAAAATGGCGTACAGCGCACCAACGGCGCCAATGAGGAATACGGTGACCACCAGTGAGCTGCTATAGCTCAAGCCCACGAGCTCTGGCACATCAAAGAGCTTTAAAACAGCGACGGAGCCCGAGTACAGCACACTTGGAATGGTCACCAACCCGTAGCCCAACAAGAACAGGATGACGCTGAGTCGTCTGACGTCATCATCGTATCGGTCTGCTAGGAACTGGGGCAGCGTTGTAAAGCCGCCGCGTAGGTAGCGTGGCAAGAAGAAAAAGGCCATGGCCACGGTCGCAACGGCCGCTGTCACTTCCCATGCCATTGAGCTCATGTTGTAGCCATAGGCTGAGCCATTAAGACCGATGAGTTGCTCAGCGGACAGGTTAGTCAGTAGCAGAGAGCCTGCAATGAAAGGCGCACTTAAGCCTCGGCCGGCAAGAAAGTAGCCCTCCGAGTCTGATGTTGAGCTTCGGGACTTTTGATACGAGATCCAGCCAACAATGCCCATGAAAAGGACACAGGTCAGAGCCACATTGATTAACTCAGTCGCGCTCATGGGGCGTCCTTTTGTAGAGTGTCCTGAGGATAAGTACTCACCGAGACGCCTTCAATAGGCGCTGGCGTTTTGGAGTGTTACTCTCGACGAACACGACGTTTTTCTCCCTGCCTCAGCGATCATTATCATGCCCGTCGAAACACTCCAGCTATCCGTTTTTGTATTGATCACTGCCACCATTGGCTGGTTGACTTACCGCAAAGTAAGCGCAGACCTAGCCGCACAAGGTGGGTTGGGCACCGCGCGAGAAGAGGTGTTTCTTGCCGGTAAAGGTCTGAGCTGGGTTGTCGTTGCGGGCTCCATCACGCTGACCAATCTGAGTACTGATCAGTTAGTGGGCATGAACGGTAATCAGATGGTGCTCCTGGCGTGGTGGGAATTGGCAGCCGTCGTAGGACTTGTCATCTTGGCCAAAGTTATCCTGCCTGTTTACTACCGTTACGACTGCACGACCACGACCGAGCTCCTTGAAAAGCGCTACGACGATCGCCGAATTCGCGCCTTGATTGGCTTGTTGTTCTTGCTGGGAAATCTGTTCATTTTTATCCCCGCCATGCTTTACGGCGGCTCCCTGTTCATTCAAACCATGTTTAACGTCGATATCCCGCTGTTGTGGATTGCCATTGCCTTTGCCCTCGTGGGGTCTGCGTATGCGGTACTCGGTGGGCTGCGCGCCGTGGCTGTTTCTGATGCCTACAGTGGTGTGTTGCTCTTAACACTGGGTATCGTCGTTGTGCTGCTGTCACTATCGGCTATCGACTTTGATTTCTCGGGTATCCCTGCTGAGCGTCTGACCTTGATAGGCGATAACAACTCCCCGATTCCTTGGCATACCTTGCTGACAGGCATGGTCTTCATTCAGATATTTTATTGGGGAACCAATCAGACCATCACGCAGCGGGCTATGGCCTCACCGACGGTAGAAGAGGGACAAAAGGGTGTGCTCGCAGCTGCCGCTATTCGTCTCCTCGTCATTCCACCGCTGGTGGTTATACCGGGGCTCGTCTCCTACAAGCTGTATGGTGACATTGGCGATGCTGCGTTCGGAACGATCGTCGGTGATGTGTTGCCTTTGTGGCTTTCGGGTGCCTTCGCGGCTGCGATCGCAGCGGCTGTACTGACCAGCGTGAACAGTGTCCTGAATTCATCGACCACACTGTGGGTGTGCGATATCCACGAGCCCTTCATCAATGCATCAGCTGATCTCAAACGCCTTAATCTGGTTATCACGCTTGTGTTTGTCGTTATTGGGCTCGCGATGGTGCCCGTATACGCCACGGCGGACAGTATTATTAATCTGGTGCAAGAGCTTTATGGGCTCCTGAGCATGCCCATACTATCGGCGTTTATTGTGGGCCTACTGTTCAGAGATGTTGCGGCAGGTGCCGCCATCATTGCGGTGGTGCTTGGGGTTTTACTTTACGGGTTTTTCTCATTCGTTTGGGCGCCGCTCCACTACATCCACATGATGTTTTTCACCGTTATCTTCTGTGTGCTCTCGGCACTCACAGTAAGTCGACTCATTTTCGGAACACGGCCGGTATTCGACCCGGTTATTCGCCTTAACTAGCTAACATTCCTCGCGCCTTGACTCGCAATTAGACCGCCTTGAGGTGGTAAATCAGCAGCGACTCGGGTTGAAGAATAGGGAGCGATAAGCCGACAGACATTAGCCAGTCGCCGCTCCAATGAGCGTCGGACAGTTCATCTTTGTGGTTTTTTTGCTTGGGACGCAAATCCCCTGGCCAAACCAGCTTCAATTCGTAGTAACGGTCGGCGTCCAGACCGATAAATCGGTACCGGTTGGGGAAAGGCGTCGATGGCGTTTCTAACATTGCAAGCGCGGCCAGTGCCTCTGAATGATCGGGTGCGAGAACTATCCAGGCCTGTTCGCCTGCAGGCCGATCTACGACTTGATAGGTCCCCCCGTGAATGAGCTCGCGGTGATGTTTGTGAAGCGCAATGGCCTCGGACAGCACCTGACGATCGGCGTCAGATAATTGCCGAACGTCGGCTTCCACGCCCATGTGGCCCCAAAACGCGACGCCTGCTCTGAACGCCATGCTGTGTTGCCGACCGGTGATATGACAGGGGCTGGGTCCAACATGTGAGCCCATGAGCTCAGATGGGAAAAGGTTTTGAAAGCCTCGCTGGACCCGAAGCCGATCGAGGGCATCGTTCGTATCGGAGGGCCACACCCGCGAGGTGTACTCGAGTATACCGAGATCGGCGCGGCCACCGCCCGATGCGCACGTTTCGATGCTGACTTCCGGGTAGGCTTTTTTGACTTGATTTAGAAGTCGGTAGAGTGCGCGTGTTTGCTGGTGCGGCGCGTGTCGACCCTCCGCATTTCCGGCTTGATGTATGTCCCGGTTCATGTCCCATTTGATATAGCCAATGGAGTGCGCTGAGAGGAGCGAGCTGATGGTATCGAAAAGATGCGAGACAACGGCGGGCTGCGAGAGGTCGAGAACTAGCTGCTGTCGCGCTTCATTGAGTGGTACTCCCTCATGGCGCAGCACCCAGTCCGGGTGAGTCTCGAAGAGCTTGCTTTTTTGACTGACCATTTCAGGTTCGATCCACAGGCCAAATTCCATACCTTTTTCGTGGCAAGCCTCAATGATGGGTGTCAGTCCGTTTGGAAATTTTTTCGGATCCACGACCCAGTCACCGAGCGCACGACGATCATCGGTGCGCCCGAGGAACCAACCGTCATCGAGCACGAAACGTTCTATGCCCAGCGATGCTGCCTGATCCACCAGTGCCAGGACCGAAGGCTGATCGACACCGAAATAGAGCGCCTCCCAGGTATTCAACTGCACGGGACGTCTCGTACTGGCGGGGCGTTGCTTTGATATAAATTCGCGTCGGATCATCTGATGCCACTGGCGCGTCAGCCCGTTTTGTCCATGACTGCTATGACAGAGGTAAAGACGAGGGCTCTCATATTCCTCGCCGGGCCCAAGCTCCAGCTCCCCGGGTCGCAACAGCTCTCCGGCCTGAAGCATTTGCCGTCCGTCCGCCAGTGATTCGACCCGAATCTGATGATTACCACTCCACCCTAGATGGACGCCGAGTGCATCGCCATGGGACGCGCACGTTGTCTTTTCAAACAATGTGAGAGTTGGATTCATGTGATGCGATGAACGCCCTGTCCAGTTTTCTCGCACATAAGCTGAGCGGGTAATGGCGTGGCGCTGGTTCTGGAACTCATTCGCCCATCTGCCAGTGACTTCCTCTAACTCGGTTAGATGGTCGGGCAGCTGTAGTGTCGCCGCGCAGTTATCGATAAACAGCGTCGCCTGATCACTCAGATTGCGGACGCTTACCGATAGACACAGAACCGAATGAGTGGGATCCAGTGTGAATTGATGAGTCACTTCCACATCTGAGACTGGGCATCGGCTGGTAAGCTCTAGATTGAATTGAGATGTGTTGGCCTCAGTCAACTTGGGCGCAAGACTCCACTGTGTTGCGCTTCGATGCACTTCGAGTCCCAGATGACCTAAAAAGCCCTCGCCTATGGTCGGGGTCAGACTGATTGCAGGTTCGATCGGTAAAGAAGCGGGCGCCTCATGCCGATCGAGCTGGCTGAGCATCGATGCATTGACTGTCACGAGACGGTTGCCAAAGTAGCCGAGCACGGGTTGGTTGCGGCGACAGTCGATAACCACCGATGTGGAGTCGTTATTCAGATGGTAAAAGTCGCGGACGCTCTGGCTCACGTGTATCTCAAACTTTTCAGTTGTGTTGTTGGGTTGTTTCTCGGCTGTATGTTTAGAGTACCTTGGCTGGGTTGGAGTTACACTGCTGGTATGCGTCTTGGCACGCACAGATGCGGCGCACTGGGATCGGCAATATTCCGGTGGATGAGGTCCGTTGAAATGGTGAAGAAAGGCAGCGAAGAGAACTAGCGAAAAGAAAGAGAAGAAAGAGAGAGCGCAACAAAGATGAAACTGATCTCGCAGGCATTCTTCCCCGTTATTTTTACCTTTCTTCTGGCGATCTCTCCACTGGCTCAGCCCGCTGTTGGGGAGCCGGCCTGTGATGCTAGCGAGACTCCAATCAGTGATGTCAGATCAGATCAGTGGCAGGGCTTCTGGCTAGGTCAGTCGATAGGCAACTGGACGGGCCTGGTTACAGAGATGGACAAGATTGGGGGTGACGGTGAGCACGGCCGGTTTTACACCCGAGAAGACTGGGGTATGCCTGATCAGCCGGCCATCTGGAGTGAAACTCCCAGCGACATATCTAGCAATATCGACTTTGTGCTTCGCGGCCCCAGTGAGATTTGGGGAGCAGACGACGACACGGATATCGAGTACATCTATTTGTGGACCCTGTATCACCAGCAGGTCGCGAAACTGACTCCGCTACAAATACGTGGAGCCTGGATTCGACATATCTATGACGAGTCGCAACCAACACCTTATGGCAAGGACCAATTTGGTTATCAGAACTTCCTTTGGGTATCTAACCAGAGCGCGCACACGCTCATGTTAGAGGGGCACTTACCGCCGGAAACAGCCCATCCAGACAACAACCCGCACGGCGATATGATCGATGCTCAGCTGACGACCGAGATATTTGGATTGCTGGCACCGGGTGCACCCCATGTTGCTCTTGATATTGCTCATTACCCGATTCGCACAGCAGGGTATGGGGATGCGGTTCTTGTGTCTGAGTTCTACGTGATCATGCATGCCCTGGCTGCTATGGAGCCTCGTGGTCAACTGTCCCCGGAACGTCTTAACCACATCGCCCTCGCCGCTAGGCAGTATCTGCCAGATGACTCTGTGCCAGCGGCTATGTTCGATTTCGTGAGACGCCAGTACGAGGCTGGCCTCCCGTGGGAAGCAACGCGCGATGCGATCTATCAGCGCTACCAAGTTGAACAGCGAGATGGTTACGATGTCACCTCACGAGGCTTGTATTGCAATGGCTGCTTTGCCGCCGGGATCAATTTCGCTGCCAGTTTGGTGTCCCTCTTTTATGGAGAGGGTGACCTTAAAGAGACGCTGAAAATAGCGATCTTGGCCGGCTGGGATGCCGACAACCCGGCAGCGACTTGGGGTGGTCTTCTGGGCTATACCCTAGGCCGACAGGCGATAGAGGGTCAGTTCGGACAGTCTTTATCAGACCACTTCAACATTCATCGGACTCGCAGAGGATTCCCCAACGACGGTATCGATTCTTTCTGCAATATGGCGAGAATGGGGATTGAGGTCTCACAACGAGTGAAGGCCAACTATCACGCTGAGTATCAAGCGAAGGCAGTTAAGTGAGGATGTATGTTTAAAGGCGCGATTCGGACCATGGTTCTTGTCATTGGCTGCATGCTAGCGCCCTATGGCGTTGTGGCAGAGGCACTGGATTCTGAGACCACACAGATTGTCATGCTGGGCACGGGAACACCCAATCCGTTCCCCGATAGGTCTGGGCCCTCTGTTGCCATCGTTGTGAATGATGAGCCCTACTTGATCGATTTTGGTCCCGGTGTTGTGCGTCAAGCCTCCGCCATGTCACCCGAGTACGGTGGGTCTGTCGAAGGCTTGGCTGTCGAGAAAATAAAACACGCTTTTCTCACTCACCTTCACTCAGATCATACCGTGGGCTTGCCCGACCTCATCCTGACAGCTTGGACAGTGGGTCGTGACGAGCCTCTGAAACTGTTTGGTCCTGAGGGCACCAAGCACATGGCTGATAAAGTGCTCGAGGCCTATGAGGAAGATATTCGCTATCGGCTCTACAGTGAGCAGCCGGCTAATAACGAGGGCTGGCGTGTTGAGACCCATGAGATCAGAAACACAGGCCTCGTTTTTGAAGATGACAATGTGAAGGTGGAGGCGTTCCGCGTACCACACGGTAGCTGGCCAGAAGCATGGGGTTATCGATTCACAACACCAGACACGGTCATTGTGATTTCTGGTGATACCGCGCCCTCCGATGTGTTGAAGCAGTTTTCACAAGGTGCCGATGTGCTCATTCATGAGGTGTACAGTGAAGAGGGCTTTGCAAAGAAAGAGCCTCAATGGCAGAAATACCACGCGAAGAATCACACCTCGACCACGGAGCTGGGGCGTTTGGCGGCCGAGGTTGAGCCCAAATTGCTCATCTTGTATCACCAGCTGCTGTGGGGCTCGACGCACGAGACACTCATCGACGAGGTGAAAAGCGAATTCAGCGGAACTGTGGTTTCAGCGCGTGACCTCGATGTTTTCTAAGGACAGCTCACGGCTGTTTATTGAGCTGGTCACAGCTTCTAAAAGTGCAGCCGCTGTTGAATTGTCGAGGGCTACCATCGATAGTCCAATACAAATAACTCCATAACGCCAAGGGGGACCATGGCATGACACGTTTTTCTCATTTAGGTATGGCCTCACTGCTGGCTGTGTTGCTGATTGGATGCTCAACAGACGATGCACCTGAGCAGGGAGCAGCTGCGACAGCCGAGGATTCGCATGAAACCTACACGGCCGCGCAATTCTTCCAGACCACCAGCTACCGCATAGGCGGTGCGGGACCGTATGCTTTTTCAGCCACGAATGGTGATCTTTTGGTGAGCTCTGATGAGACTGGCGTCTACAACGCCTATCGATTGGATGTCACTTCGGGGCAGATGACAGCGCTCACTCAGTCTGACGACCGCGGTGTGTATGCGGACTCTTGGTTTCCTGAGGATGATCGGTTCATTTACCAGCAGGACGGTAATGGTGACGAGCTGACTCACGTATTTGTCATGACACCGGAGGGTGCGGTAACTGACCTGACACCGGGCGAAGGTCATAAAGCGGGCTTTGCCGGCTGGTCCTCGGATGGGAAGAGCTTTTATGTCTTCAGCAATGAGCGCGACGGTGCCGCTTTCGATATGTACCGCTATAGCGCCACTGACTACTCACGTGAGGTCCTCTACGAGAACAGCGAGGGGCTCGATTTGGGCTCGATCAGTTCGGACGGCCGGTGGGTGGTGTATGCCCGCAATAACAGCAATGCCGACAGCGACCTTTTTCTGATAGATGTAACGGCTGACGAGCTGGAGCTGGTCAACATCACACCGCATGAGGGCGATATCGAGTACTCGGCGATGGGTTTCACACCGGATAACAGCCAGCTGATTTATTCCACCAACGAGTTCGGTGAATTCAGCCAGGCCTGGACGCTTTCCTTGGAGACGGGTGAGCGCGAGGTGCTTGTCGCCGACGACTGGGATGTGATGTATGTTGGCTACTCCCCAAGCGGACGGTACCGTGTGAGTGGCGTAAACAACGACGCGAGCACGGACGTTACGTTGACAGATTTGGCGACGGGCGATGCCGTTGTGCTGAAAAATGTCCCTGATGGCGATCTTGCTCAAGTCCGCTTTAACCGCGACGAGACGGCGATTGCCTTCGGATTGAACCGCGACACTGCGCCTTACGATCTGTACCACATGCCTCTGGGTGGCGATGCAGTACAACTGACCAAGGCGTTGAATCCAGCGATCAACAGCGACTTCATGGTCGAGGGAGAAGTTGTTCGGTTCGCCAGCTACGACGGACTGCAAGTTCCGGGTATTTTGTACAAGCCCCGCGAAGCCTCGGCAGAGAATCCGGCGCCCGCCATGGTGTGGGTCCACGGCGGTCCTGGTGGTCAGAGTCGAAAGGGCTACTCCGCGACGATTCAGCACCTCGTGAACCATGGCTATGCGGTCTATCAGATCAACAACCGTGGCTCTAGCGGTTATGGAAAAACCTTCTATCACCTCGATGACTTAAAGCACGGGGAGGCGGACCTGGGAGATGTGGTCGCATCACGAGCTTTTTTGGCGTCTTACGATTGGATCGACGGTGAGCGCGTAGGCATCATCGGCGGATCTTACGGCGGCTACATGGTGGCTGCTGCCCTGGCGTTTGAGCCAGAAGCGTTCGAGGTGGGTGTAAACATTTTTGGTGTGACTAACTGGTTGAGAACACTGGAGTCTATTCCACCGTGGTGGGGTGCGTTTAGGGACTCCCTCTATGCGGAATTAGGTGATCCTGCAACCGACACAGATCGGTTGACCGCGATTTCGCCGCTATTCCACGCGGAGAATATTGTGAAGCCGCTGCTGGTTGTGCAGGGAGCGAACGATCCGCGGGTACTGCAGGTGGAGAGTGACGAGCTAGTCGATGAGGTTCGCGCCAATAATGTCCCGGTCGAATACGTGCTGTTTGAGGACGAGGGACACGGTTTCAGAAAGCGGGTAAACCGGATTACGGCATCAGAGGCCTATCTTCAATTCTTAAATACGCATCTCTAGCGCGAGAGACTAGGGTACGTTGTACTAATTGGGGCCGTTTACTACGGCCTTTTTTTCGGGCGGCGATCAACAACAAGGGCGCGCTATGGGAAACAATATTGACCACGACATAGTGGAGCTGCGCGGCTCGAGCATTTCCTACTTCACGGGCAAGATGGAGAATTACTTCCGATTGAAGGGTATACCCTATCGATTGGAAAGCATGGTTTTCCCTGGGGAAGAGGAGAGAAATAAAAAGGTTCTCGGCCTCTCTCAGATGCCAACGGTCCGGCTGCCTGACGGCCGCTGGATGACAGATACCACTGCCATGATTGACTGGTTTGAAGGCGAATATCCCGATAATTCCGTTGTTCCAGATGATCCTGTGCAGGCCTTCGTCTGCTTCCTATTAGAAGATTGGGCTGATGAGTGGTGGTGGCGGCCGGCGATGCACTATCGCTGGTTTTACGAGGAGGGCGCGCGATTTGCGTCAGGCCATTTGGCTCGTGAGGTGATGGGTGGTCTACATCTGCCGCTCTTTGTGAAGCGAGCCATGCTTCGAAGGCGTCAGCGCAATGGTTACACGCGAGGCGACGGAATTGGCCCCGAGGCTGTCGCCGGTGTCGAGGCCGATGTGGCGGCACTGTTCTCCCAGCTCGAAGTCATCTTTTCAAAGCGACGTTTTCTACTGGGCAATCGACCGACTCTGGCGGACATCGGTTTCTCTGGACCCTTCTTCCGACATTTCGCTCTGGACCCAATACCGCTTCAATTACTTCGGCACACAGCACCCAATACGCTGGAGTGGGTCATGCGTCTGTGGAATAGCAGGCCCGAAAGCTTACAAGGCGCTCTTATCGAGGGTGTTCCTGATGATATCCGCGCGTTGCTGCAACACATGGCGAGAGGCTATATGCCTTACCTAAACGTTAACGTCGAGGCGGTCCGGCAGGGTAAATCGACGTTTACCGCAAAGGTTGATGGGGTGACCTACACGCAGGCCCGAAGCTCGCATTACCGGGTGTGGTGCCTATCTGAGCTCCGCTCGCGATTCAATTTTTTGCCACAGGATGCGCAACCTGGTTTGCAGTCACTGTTGACAGAGGCTGGGCTATGGGAGGCTCTATGGGCGCAGGACGACCTACCGTTAGCGGAGGGTCAAGAGAGTCGCTTACCCTTTTGGGCTGACCACAAGATGTTACAGGTAAATACCTAGCACTATGGCTTTATTCAGCCGCGGCGCGTAGCCTTCTCAGCATGGCCGATACAGTTACCATAAAAGAAGTAGGTCCAAGGGATGGTTTGCAGTCGCAGCCCGTCCATCTGACCGTCGAGGCTCGTCTAGAACTGGTTACAGCCTTGATCGATGCACGACTTCCCGAGATAGAAGTCGGGTCCTTTGTGTCTCCTAAAGCGGTTCCTCAGATGGCAGGTACGGACACGTTGGTTGCAGCCTTACCCCAGAGTGGCTGCACATACAGTGTCTTAGTACCCAATCAGAAAGGGTATGAGCTTGCCCTCTCCGCGGGCATCACGGAGATGGGCTTGGTCGTGTCTGCGACCGAACTAATGAACCAAAACAATATTGGGAAAGGTCTTGAGGACACCTTCAGCTCCGCCGAGATTATCTTAGAACGCGCTTCAGAGGATGGGGTCAACATACATGTCTATTTGGCGGTCGCCTTCGAGTGCCCCTATGAAGGGCTTGTCGCCCCAGCCACCGTTATCGATCAGGTGAGCCGCCTGATGCGCTGGCGACCCTCACGACTCATGGTAGCCGATACGATTGGAGCTGCTAATCCGAGGGCGGTCAGTTCACTCGTATCCGAGTTGGTTGCACAGCATGGTTCCGAGGTTTTGGGATGTCATTTTCACGATACCCGCGCGATGGCAATGACTAATGTATTTGCCGCGTTGGAACACGATGTCCGACTGTTTGATAGTGCCATCGGAGGCTTGGGGGGCTGTCCGTTTGCGCCGGGCGCGAAGGGCAATTTGGCGACAGAAGACCTTGTCACCTTGCTCGAAAGCATGGGCGTCAATACGGGTGTGAGCCTCGAGCACCTCCTTACTGCCGTTACCACCGCAAATCGACTCTTGGGCGCAGATAATTACGGACGCAGTTACTCGTGGGTGTCCCGTAGTTGGCAGAAATTGGGTTAACCCGTCGGCTGATTGTCTTCTTATAAGCCGGCGATCTCGTCGTCTGACATGCCCAGTAGTTCTGACAGCACCTCATGCGTATGAGCACCTACATCGCCACCAGGCCACTCGGTGCCCCCGGGGCTGTCACTGAGCTTTGGCATGATTGCAGGAATCTTGAGCGGCTTACCATCAATCTCGACGGTTTCGAACAGTCCCCGAGCGTTGTAATGGGGGTCCTCCAGCATGTCGGCCACATTGTAGATCGGCCCTACCGGTACCTTCGCTGTCTCAAGCCTATCGATGATTTCTGTTGAGGTGTGCGCGGCGCACCAATCGGACAGCGCGTCATCAATTCGTTGCTGATGAATGACGCGTCCCGGGTTTTGAGCGAGCGCTGGGTCGTTGGCGATATCGGGTCGCTCGGCTTCCAACATGAGTCGCTTAAAAATACTGTCGCCGTTGCCACCGATGACGACAAACTTACCGTCTGCGCAACGATAGGTGTTGGTTGGCACAATCCCTGTGATCGTTGATCCCGAGGGTTCACGAATAACGCCAGCCCCGTCGTACTCGGGGATGATGCCCTCCAGTAGATTGAAGACAGATTCGTAAAGCGCCACATCTACTACCTGTCCTTCATTCGACTGATGCCGCTGAATGATGGCAAGCGTTACACCGAGGGCTGCATGAATTGCGGCAACCGTATCCCCAAGTGAGATATTGGGGCGCACCGGTGGTTCATCTTTGTGACCATTAATGTATCGAAAGCCTGCATATCCCTCAGTCACCGAGGCGTAGCCCGGTTTTTGTGAGAATGGCCCTGTCTGTCCATAGCCGGAAATGCGAGCGTAGATAAGACCCGGATTATCGGGTTTG
The DNA here is from genome assembly GCA_913045375.1 of uncultured Halieaceae bacterium. Taxonomy (GTDB): domain Bacteria; phylum Pseudomonadota; class Gammaproteobacteria; order Pseudomonadales; family Halieaceae; genus Luminiphilus. The sequence goes on from CAJWQE010000024.1 coordinate 25,831, forward strand.
ATGTCTTCTGGCCCCAGCGCCCACTTCTCCATAGTGCCGGGCCGAAAGTTCTCGATAACGACATCGGCGGTTTTTAGCAGTCGCCGCGTTACATGGCGACCACCTTCTGTCTTTAGATCGAGCACGACGCTCTTTTTGTTTCTTCCAAGCGAGCGATACCAGAACGACGTGCCATTATGCACTTCTCGCCATTGACGCAGGGGATCGCCGCCCGGTGGCTCAATCTTGATGACCTCGGCACCGAAGTACCCAAGAATGGCGCCGGTGAATGGACCTGCAAGGAGCTGACCGAGCTCGACAACTCTGATGCCTGAGAGCGGCTTTGCGGTAGACATGAAAGCTTTTTTTCCTGCAGTAACGATCAACGAGAGAGTCAGCATACTATGCAAGCTTTATGAGACGCCAAATCTCCCGTCAGGGATAGATTGCGCAGGCGTCACATGTCATCCTAAGTCAATAAATCGAATAACTAGCAGGAAATAAGCATGACAGTCTTAGCAGACAAAGTAATTTGGATTACCGGTGCCTCGTCTGGTATTGGCAAGGCCTTGGCTCAAACAGCAGCACAGCAAAATACAAAGCTGATTTTGTCGGGTCGTCGTGTCGATGCGCTGGAAGCGCTCGCCACTGAGCTATCTGTCGACTGTCTGGTTCTTCCATTCGAGGTCACTGACTACGATGTACTCGCAAGCAAGGTGGACGAGGCATGGGCCTGGCAGGGCAGAGTCGATATTCTGGTAAACAATGCGGGCATCAGTCAGCGTTGTCTTGCTATCGACGCAAAGCCCGAGGTCTATACTGAGCTAATCAATATCGACCTGATTGCGCCCATCTGGCTAACGCAGCTTCAGCTCAAGCGCATGGCCGAGGCGGGCGGTGCTCACATCGTTGCCATCAGTTCAGTGGCTGGACGCATTGGTCCTCCGTTGCGCACAGCTTACTCGGCAGCCAAGTTCGGATTGATCGGTTACATGGATGCGCTCCGATCGGAAGTTGATAAAATCCACAACATCAAGGTGACCAATATTTTGCCTGGGTCAGTAGCGACGGATGTTGCGCGTAATGCATTGACTGGCAATGGTTCAAAGCGAGGCATCTCTGATGCGGTCATCGATGCAGGTGACGACCCAATGGATTGTGCGAAGTGTATATGGGAGGCCGTCAACGCGGATAAGCCCGAGTACATTTATGCTAAAGAAATGGAGATGGGGCTAGCTCAGATGCGCCACGCAGACCCAGATACCTTCTTCGAGGCCATCGCGGGTTTTGGGGCGCAAACCGCAGAAGCCTATTGGAAAGAAAAGGAGACGATGTAGCCTCGTCCACGATCACTCAAAACCCAAATCTTAGGTCTCGAGAAGTTGGCTAATGGCCGATTTTGTCTGTCCAACTAAATTTTAGTTTGTCCAGAAAGCGCGATTTAAACCTCTAGCGTTTGACACATTTGTGTGAATTATCGCGGCTCGCTTCCTACAGCGTATCCAAAACGTTGTTGCAGCGAAATGCTTCCAATTATTTGGACGCACAACATAGATATCTTTGTATACATAAAGGTTTCACTCAACCATCACAGAAATCCATAGGAGATTGAACGTGACTCATATTCTTTTAAAAAAAAGAGCTGCGATTCTAGCCTTGGCGGTGCCCCTAGCAATGGGACTACCCGTACAAGCTGTTGCGCAGGACGGTGAGATTGAAGAGGTCATCATCACGGGTACCCGTGTTGCTGATCGCTCAGCTGCCGATTCCCCGGTACCCGTTGACGTTATCAGCGGTAGCGAGTTCCGTGACAACGCATCAACTGACGTCCAGGACATGCTGCGTACATCCGTACCGTCTTTCGACGTAAACACACAGCCCATCAGTGACGCAGCGACCATTTCTCGTCCTGCAAACGTTCGTGGTCTGTCACCCGATAACGTACTTGTCTTGGTAAACGGCAAGCGTCGTCACCGCGGTTCGATCATTTCGTTCCTGGGCGGCGGTATCTCTGATGGTGCGCAGGGTGTTGATATCGCTGCTATTCCATCGCTTGCATTGAAGCAGATTGAGGTGCTCCGTGACGGTGCATCTTCACAGTACGGTTCTGACGCCATCGCGGGTGTTTTGAACTTCCTGCTCCGTGATGACGATGAAGGTTTCGAAGTTGTCACTAAGTACGGTTCTACCTTTGAAGGTGATGGCACCAACTACATGGTTGCTGCAAACTTAGGTATGCCTCTGGGTGACAACGGCTTCCTTAACGTCACCGGTGAAATCCGCGACGTTGAAGGCACAGTGCGTTCAGTCGTTCGTGATGATATTGCTTACCAGATCGCAAACGGCTACTCGCCAGTGTCGAACTTCCAGAACATCAACACGTACACAAACGAAGTGCCTCAGTACTGGGGTCAGCCCGATGTCGAAGACGACATCAAGCTGTTCTTCAACTCAGCAATCGAATTGAACGACTCGACCGAGTTGTACGCCTTCGGTAACCACGCTGAGCGAACCGTAACTGGCGGCTTCTTCTACCGAAACGTTGTTGGTCGTGCTAGCAACCTTACGCCCGGTGCATCCACAGGCCAGCGTGGCGGTGTTTATGCTGGCCCAACAGTAGATCCTCTGACAGGTATGGCGCTCGCCGCTGCTGATGGTGGTGTTCCATCGGTTCTGGTGGGCGATATGGACGGCGGTAGTAGCTGAATTGACGGTATCCCACTGGGTGGTCAAGGCGGCATCACTCCTGATCCTACGTTCCTTGCACAGGTAACTGCAGACGCAAACTGCTTCTCGTTCATTGAAACCATTCCTACGGGCTTCGTTCCACGCTTCGGTGGTGACAACGAGGATTCATCGTTCGCCTTTGGTATTCGTGGTGACCTCAACGTTATGGGTGGTATTTCGTACGATTTGAGTGCAGTGATGGGCTCTAACCGTACTGACTACTTCATCCGAAACACAGTTAATGCCTCGCTTGGTCCACGCACGCCACGTGATTTTGTGCCTGGCGGGCAGGAACAAACCGAGAAAATTTACAATTTAAACTTTGTCAAGACGGCTGATGAAAAGTCTAAACGAAAATTACTTGAC
>CAJWQE010000025.1 GCA_913045375.1 uncultured Halieaceae bacterium
GTCGCAAAGGCGATGTTATTCGGTCCTTACCGTTCTGATAGTGATTCAGCCCCGACGCCTTTTGACAGAGATAGCCCTTTGAAGCAGGGTGATCCTCGTCCCCGCGAATACGCACAATCTCACGATCATTTTCGCCGCCGGTCTGAACTTTGATGCCACAGTTCAGCTCACAGAGGATGCATGCGCTGGTCATCCATTCTTCGTTAGACATGATTAATCTCCGAGTGTTTTGGGCGACGTCGCCTCGTTATCGTTTATTTACGTTCGAAAGACAAGACTATCTCATTGCAGGTCAGACAACAGCCTTTTATGAATATACGGCGCCTGGGTGGGAGGCGGCAATCAAGGCGAGTTAGCAACTAAAGGCCGCAACGTGGCTGCGCAATCCCCCACAAAAGTGCCGAGCTGTAGATCCCGCATGTGCGTTATCACTAGCTATCGTGGTTTCGCGCAGCTGGCATGCAAAGCAACAGCGTAATGATAAACGAGATGATCGAGATCGGCGCGGTGTAGGTCAGCACGTACATGGTTGTCTCGACCACTGGTGTTGCACTGCCTGTCATGACCTCCTCAAAGCGCCGCGCCCATGCTCGGTAGTGAGGCCAGAGCGTGAAGCCCCAGGCACCGCACAACAACCCAAGGGCCGCCTTATTCTTCCGGACTCGCAGGCCGGCCCAAATGAGCAAAGTAACCGCAATATAGTCAGGTAATAGTCCAACATAGGATTGACCAAAGTGCATCGTAAACAAGGTCTCAAGTGAAAAGTGGAGACAGGCAATGCCGATAGACCACATCGCAAAACGACCGATAAATGTCTTGTTATTCATAGGAGGACGGTACATCGCAGCAAATTAGCGGGCAAGCGAAACGACCCAACTTGTGGGCACGTAGCGGGAGGCTCCGTATAGCTTATTTGGCTCTCCTGCTTGGTTGTCGCAGAGACATTCCATTTGCTGACTTAATCGCTGCCTTCAACCGGGCTCGCCGCTTTCATGTAACCACCGTCTCGATCGATTGCCCATTTCCCGGTTGATCGTTTAAGTTGCTCACGCGAGGCAATGACCCGAAAAAACGGATGATTCGGATCCTTCGCTCACCCAGCGGAGGCAACAACTTGCTCATCAGATGATTACGTTCGTACTCAGGTATATCGGCGAGCTTTACCATCGAAACACAGGTCCCCTATTGAGCGTCCATTCCCAGAAGTAGCCGCCGGGTTTTACGGTGCATAAACGGCAATATCATCACGACGACGCAGCCCGCCGTGATCTGCGCGATGAGCCATAGATCGAACTCGAGTACAGCGCCGCCAAGAACAGCGTAAATGCTGGCTCGAATCGGCGAGGCAAGCATCATGGTCACTACAAATTTCGTAAACGGGAACTGCACAGCCCCAGCCACGATGGTCATCGGGCTTTGTGGGCCCAGCGGATGGACGGTTATCAGGAAAAGTGCAGGAACCCCGCTGCGCGACAAAATCCGTTGTAGCCGCTCATTTTTGTCGCCCACTCGCTTCGTGACCCAATCACTGCCGAGGTAGTACCCCAGTCCGTATTGGACAACGCCGGATAGCGTCAGCCCCACGCCTCCCCAAATAATGGCTTCGGCCAGCCCAAACGCTACACCCCCCAGCGTGAGCACGACGTGCGTTGATAGACCCAGAAAGAGCCGAATGACCACAAGAACCACGTAGGCCAACGGGCCCCACCAGCCTATGGAATCGATCCAGTCGCGAAACTCATGAACCGAGTCAAGCGTCAGCTCGATACCAAAGTAGTCCGCCAACAAACGACCGACCATCAGAAGCGTTATTAGTGCTCCGATGAAGGTAAAGAGCGGTAGCCACCCTCTCATGACAAACTACTCACCCTGGCCATCGTGAAAACCACTATCAAGCAGTACGCGCTAATACCTGGCAGCGAAGTAACAACCGCCGCTGGGAAGGATCAATCGATGTTCGCTTATGCAGACACCGTCGATTATCCCAAATGATCACATCGCCGGGCGTCCAGTTCTGCTCCACGACATAATCGGCCGGAACCGCATAGGACCACAATTCATCGAGCAAGGCCTCGCTCTCTTCCAGCGACAGACCGGGAATGTACGCCCACTCCCGACGACCAAGATACAGGCAGGCATCACCCGTTTCGTTGTGTGTTCGAATGATCGGGTGAACGGCACCCGGTGCGTCTCGCGGATCATCAAACGCCTCAAAGCCTGGTCGTAGATTACCTACGCTATCGTGTGCCGCATTGTGCTTGATCGACAGGCTCTCGACACGCTGGCGTAAGTCATCAGGTAGCGACGCAAGCGCTGCACGCTGATCAGCAAAAAAGGTATCACCCCCATTTTGAGGAATCTCAACCCCTAGTAAAACACTGGCAGGAGGAGGCACCTCTACGTAGGTCATATCGGAATGCCACGTTGCCTCGGCGTCACCCAGTCCGCCGATGGGTTTTCCGTCGACCTTGATATTCGAGATGGGTGTGACAAAGAGATTGTCCAGTCGCGCCTTTTGTTCCTCGCTCATCCGCCCTATGGGAATTTGCTCCAGTGGTCCAAAGCGCTGGCTGAATATCTGAAGCGAGTCCTTGTTGAGTGTTTGTCCTTTAAACCGCAGCACACCAAAGCTTAGCCACGCGCGGTAGATCGCCTCAAAGGTGTCATCCGTGAGATTCGCTAGATCGACACCTGTGATATCTGCACCGAAACTTTCGCTACCAAAAGTTCTGCTACCAGAACTTTGGCCACCAGAACCTTTGCAAATAGGAACCACGTTCATTGTTCACTGTCCTTTTTATTATTCGCTATGTCGCACTAACGGTTACGGTTATACGATGTACCGACATCCGTGGCCATCTCATTTTCGGCCAAGACAAATAATATGGCATGCGATATGCCAAAACAAAAGAACGCTCGATGACGAAGGAGTCGCCTCGCTAATGAACATTGACGGAGCCTGCCATTGCGGCAACATCACCTGGAAAGCGATTGCGAACCCCGACATGGTCGCTGTCTGCTACTGCACCGACTGTCAGACTTTCGGTTCATCTGCCTTCCAATATACCGCCCGAATCAAGCGCGATGACTTTGAGCTCACCAGCGGGCAACTCAAGGAACACGGAAAGCTCGCCGATAGCGGTAACGAGCGCTACTACAGTTTCTGTGGTGATTGCGGATCGGGCATTCATACCAGCAACATCGATGGCCGTGGCTTGTTATCGGTTCGACTGGGTGGCTGCCACCAGAAGGATCAGTTACCTCCCAAACTCCAAATCTGGTGTTGCTCGGCACCCGCTTGGGTATCCGTGGAAAGCGAGATCAAACTCGACAAGCAAGGGTAGCTGACGCTTTTTATCGGGATCGTTTATCGGCCCGCGTACCCCAGTTGTCGCCAGGCCTCATAGACGGCAACCGCAACGGCGTTCGACAGATTCAGGCTTCGACTGCCTGGCAACATGGGTAAACGAACAATATGACTAGCATCAAACAGTGCCAGCAGCTCGGGTGACAAGCCTTTGGTTTCGGAGCCAAAGACCAATGAATCACCTGACTGATAAGCGATATCAGAGTGAGCTAATTCGCCGCAGGTCTCTACGGCGATCAGCCGGCGATCCCCATGAGCGTCAATATAAACTGGCAGCGAATCCCAGGTTCGAACATTGGCAAACTCATGGTAATCGAGCCCGGCGCGCCTCAGCCGCTTGTCGTCCATCTCAAACCCGAGAGGCTCGATTACATGAAGCGACGCCCCGGTATTAGCGCAAAGGCGAATGATATTCCCCGTGTTAGGTGGGATTTCAGGTTGGCAAAGAACAATATGAAGCGCCGACTCGCTCATCAGAAAATCTCTTCCTCAGTAACGCCCGCACAAGACATGGTTTGAGCTGGACGAGTAGCGAACGCCGCAACTATATATCGAGTTTGGCTCCGAGGCGCTGGATCGTCACACCGTTGTCCCAGCCACCTGCAATGAGGCTGGCCGTCGCCTCTTTAATGCCTGTATCAATCCGCCACTGCAGGTAAGCATCATAATGGGCAACGCTCTCCCACTCCTCGATCAGCGTGTAGGTATTGGCGGACTCCTCAACGTACACATCGAGGCCAATACAGCCATCGAAGCCCCGGGTAGCGCCGAGTGACGCTTTAAATACTTCGGCCATCTCTGCAAGCTTGCCCTCTTGCGCTTTGAAGTGCGCGATGATGATTGCTGACATATCGTCTCTCCTCTTTGTAGTGATCCCCGTGTCCCACGCCCCTAGAGTGTAAGGTCAGGACTAAAAACCAAACGCTATGCGTCACTCATCTTTAATGCAGAAACCGAAGGACCACCATCGCTCAGTACACGAGTAGACCAAACGGCCACGCTGACCGTGCTGCATGTCCAGAATACGCAAAATTGATTCTGATGGTGCCATACCCAGATTTTCTGTCCCCTGAAGTTCGTGGATTGGTCTCGGATAAGTGGCCCAATCTTTTGGCGCTCGCCAGCCCGGTGGGGGAATCAGCTCTGACCGTGTGCCGCTAATCGGATAAAGCGCGCGCCAGTCGGTAATAGCGCGCGCCATTTCCTCAACGACATCGGGATGCTTTGACGCCAGATTATTGTATTCGTGTGGGTCTTCTGAAATCCGGAATAAATAGTTGGTCACTGTCGTAGAGAGCTGGTCCTGTTCCATTTCCTGGACCAGCTTCCACTCATCATCAAACGCCGTGAGTTTGAAGCTGCCGTATATCGGAATCTCCGAGGCAAACATGATGAGGTCATCACGCTCGTGAACCACGCCATCCTGAATCGACGGCCACAAACTCGTACCATCAAACTCGAAGTTATTGAGTGGCTCAATGCCAGCAGCGTCGGCCAAGGTTGGAAACACATCCATGACCGTCATGATCTGATCAAACACCTGAGCGGGCGCGAGTTTTTGAGGCCAGCGCATGAGGGACACGACGCGAATGCCACCTTCAAACGTCTCCCCTTTCCCTCCGCGAAGCGGTGCATTGTCTGCCCCACCCACTGAATAAGCAGCACCACCGTTATCACTGAAGAAGAGAACTATCGTGTTATCCGTTAAACCCTCTGAGTCCAGCGTATCTAAAACCTGACCAATCGCTTGATCCATAGCATCGACAACCGCAGCGTACATTGGACGAGCGCTCTCGCGCAGCGTGAGCTTCGCTATGCGGCGCGTTGAATCTGTTTGATTTGAGCGAGCAGGCGCGAGGTCAGTTTCAATGTCCTTGTACTTCTCCTTTAGCTCCTCAGGCGCATCGAGTGGCGTATGGGGAGCAATGAAAGGCATGTACACAAAGAAAGGTTTTTCCTTATCGCGCTCGCGAATATACCGACTGACCTCATCAGCGAGCAGGTAGGTTTCATAACCCTCATCGTCAATCGAGACACCGTTTTCCTGAAAATCTTTGCCGCCCACGTTGGCAAAGGGCGGATAAAAGCCGACCTCGGTGTGAAGGTGGCCATAAAAGTGTTCAAAACCACGCTCGTTGGGATGGTAGGTCATCTGCGCATGGCCCAAATGCCATTTGCCCACCATTGCTGTTTGATAGCCCGCCGCCTGAAACGACTGAGGCATAAAGTGCTCGGCTGGATTCACGCCAATATTGTCCCAGGGAAGGATGACGCCGTACGCGATGCCCAAGCGAATGGGGTCACGACCCGTCATCAACGCAGCTCGTGTCGGCGAACAGATAGGCGTTGTGTAAAAGCGGTTAAGCCTGACCCCCTCCTCCGCCAGCTTATCGAGTGAGGGCGTATCGATGTTGCCGCCATGGTAGCCAACGTCGGCCCATCCCAGATCGTCTGCAACCATGATCACGATGTTGGGTTTGTCACTAGCGGTGGCGTGAGCGGCCAGCATCGCGAACAGTAACAATAGGTAGGCAACCGATTTTGCTAGGGTGTGCACAAACATAGGTTTCTCTTTTCTTTTTCTTATTTCTTGTTTCTTGTTCAAGACGCACACTGAACTAGGTGAGTGGTGCGTCGGGTTGATCATCTTTCGTTTTCGCTTGTTCCACAAGCGCACTCGTTGCCCGTCCTTCAAGGCGTTTCGGCCGAGATCTTCGGCACAAGACGAACCCGTCCCCAGGGCGTTCCGTAATGAATTCTTCCGTCTTCATCGATGGCAGTTCCCGAATACATGACGTTATAACGCTGACCGCCAATGACGTAGTGAAAGTCAGAATTACCCGAGTCCCAATCGAGCGCCTCCAACGTGAACTCATTATCACGGGCTCCAATGAAATAGACCCGATTCGAACCCACACCCACGATTGGAACGCTGCTGGGCGAACTGATCACGTTGTTGGTCCAAGCATAGTCCAGACGACGATGCTCCGCGTTCCACTCAAACTTTTGCAGGCCGTAGGGCTGGTGCTCCGGATTACTGCCCAGATAACCAACCAAAAGACCACGTGCACGCTCGGGCAAATACCAAGGAATGTTGCGTGGCGTGTTGTTGACCACCATGGCACCGTAGCCTGAAACGACCACCGATTGCTCCGACTGAATCTCGGTTAGCGAGGCGGCGCCTAAGGTAACGGGCAACTGACCCGCGATACGTCGATCTGGCACATCTGGAAGCTGTTCCCAATCCGCGGGGATCTCGTCTCGCCAAAACAGCAACATGTTCATCTGTGGTTCACCGTCAGTGATGACAACAAACCGATCCTCATCGTCAAACCCCATCAGCGAGGGTGTGGCACCGGTTCCATGGCCCCAACCATTAAGATACTCAGCTGTCCAGGCACCATCGGTGCTCGACGTACTCAGACCTTCTCCAGTCCACACCACTTTATGCATGTGTTGCTGAGACGCGATATAGATTCCACCTTCCTCATCAATGGCGAACCCGTTACGTATCCAACCGTAGCCCGTCGGTTTGGTGGCTTTCTCTTCTGCACCCTCGCTGTGTTTAAGGCGTATCGTGTGGTACTCCGAGAAATCGCGACTCATAGCCACGACGTACCCGTGCTCCGTCGCAGCAATTAACCAGCCGTCATACGTCATGCTCAAGCCCATGACAGGTCCGGTGATCTCTTCGGAGAATTGGAACTCACCTTCTTTGATAATTTTGGAACGTGAGTCATTGGGGTCTTCATCGGCATAGGCTGTGATCAGCCCCGTTTTACTCCCAATGTAATACCGGTGATCTCGATCTAGGACGGTATAAAGATTCGCAAGATCGCGCAATTTACTCGCCTCACGAAAGGCGTGAACCAGCGCAAAAAAGCCATCGTTGTTGTCGTCAAACTTCTCTATCGATGCATCAGCGCGAGCCTCGTCGTAGTACTCGGTGCCGGGGAAGCGATACTCATCAATGAGTTCATAGCTCTCGTAGTCGACTTTAACAATCCGATCGATGCCATTACCCCAAAAGACTCTGCGGCCATCTGGATACACGCCCGAAACGACTTGGCCAAAGTGCGCGGGGCCTGTGTGTAGATATTGGATTTCCTCAGGGCTTAATTGTCGGCTGGGGCCACTGGGCCCAGGCAGTGCCACCGCATCTTGCTGGGCGGGATCGTTATGTGCCATCGCATTATGGCTATCCGCCAGAAATGGATTAGGGGCGGCAAGGTTGCCTGCAATTACTGCCCCTGTAGATAACACTAAAAACGTTGATAAAAGGCAGCGGCCTAACAGCATCGAGATGACATTCCAAGATCGATCGACTGATGCTCGCGAAAAATCAAACCTGTGTAAAACAGGGATGGATTATGACTTCGTTCGGGTGCTTCGATGCTTCTTATTTAGCCCGTTGGGTTTTGCGGGAAAGCCGGCACATCGGGCGATAGCTCAACCCAGTTCTGCTTGGTACTCGACCAGCAATGAAACATAGCGACAAAACCCTCGGTGTCATCGAGGGTCCCTGTCTTTAAGTAGGCCATGTCGGGCTGTGCAGGCACTTGTGAGTACAGTGGCGATCCACAGGTACCGCAGAAAAAACGTTTAACGGTATTTCCCGTGTCCGTGTCGCTGTCTTCGTAGAGCGCCAGATCTCCCGTGAATTCGATATCGGCCTTTTGAAAGGCCGCAAGGGTTGAAAAGGCCGATCCCGCCTGCTTTTGGCAGTTTTTGCAATGACAGACACCTGTCATCATTGGATCAGCCTTGGTTTCGTAACGTACCTGCCCGCACAAACATCCACCGGTTTTTTTCATCTCGCTTCCTTTTTATTTGATTTCCAAACATCCGCTCACAGACTGGCTGTTTAGGTCCGTTTGAGCAAGTGCTTGAGTACCTCTGGATGGCGCAAAAAACTCGCAAATTCTTAGATTAGGTCTACGTTTCAATCTGAGGCCACTCAAAGGCCTCAGAACTTTTTAATTGGGGAGAACAAAAATGAAGCACACCACTAAAGTTTTTATCGCCTTGTCGATGATTCTTAGCTCAACTTCGGTACTGGCAGAGCGATTGGAAGTTTTTCGTTGGCAAGCGCTGGATGGAAAAGCCGCACAACTAGCAAGCAGTCTTGTTGAGGCCGCCAAACTTCATGAGAAAAGTGGAGCCAGTGTGGGTGTTTTTCAAATGGACGTTGGCAGCTCGGGTAATACCACCTTTGATTATGTGCTTCGCTGGGACAGCAGTGAGGCATGGGCTAAAACCAAGACCTATAACAGCGGCAAGGAATTTTCCACATTTTTTGCCAAGGCCGGCGCAGATCCGTCAGGGCAACTGATGATGTCACTGGAAGGACTGAATTGGGACGCGTCAGTAACCGGAGCAAGCTTCGCAGACGATGGGCCCTTCCGAGTATTCATCTGGCAACCGACACCAGGAAAAATGGCCGATATTTACGATACCTTCCTGGAAGCGAAAGCTATTCACGAGGCATTGGGTGCTAACGTCAATATCTACAATGAAGGGATCGGTGGAACCGGAAACATACATTACGTGATGAGTTGGGACAGCTGGTCTTCTATGGCGTCATCAGGCGACGCCATTGCCATGAGTCCTGAATTTAGGGCGCTTCAAGCCTCAGCAACTGGGCAAGTCACGCCCGTTGGCTCTGTCCAAGGATTTCCGCTTTACTACTCCAAGTAACAAGGTCCATAAAAAAGCCCGCTCATGCGGGCTTTTTTATTCAATCCTTCCTCAAAACAAACCCACAATCTGTCCGTCAACCACATCAATGCTCTGACTCGCGGGCACCTTGGGCAGTCCTGGCATGGTCATGACGTCCCCACAAATCACGACAACAAAGCCTGCACCAACGGACAAGCGCACTTCACGAATATCCATGGCATGGCCCGACGGCGCACCTTTTAATGCAGGGTCAGTCGAAAATGAATACTGGGTCTTGGCGATACAAATCGGCAAGTGGCTATAGCCCTCATCGGCCAATTCCCTAAGCCGCGTTCGCACCTTGGCATTAGCGGTCACCTCGGATGCGCCATAAATCTTGGTAGCCACAGCTTCCACCTTTTCGAACAAGGTAGCCGAATCTGGATAGACAAATGACTGATGGGGGGTATTGGCGGGTGTCTCGTCGGCGTCGCACAGTGAGACCACCATCTCCGCAAGTTCTGTTGCACCTGCACCGCCATTTGCCCAGTGGCTTGATAGCGCCACCTGAATGCCACGAACTCGGCAGTGCTCGACAATGAGATCGATCTCTGCCTGCGTATCAGCGATGAACTGGTTAATCGAGACGACTGCAGGGACACCGTAGTTATCACGAATGTTCGTGATGTGTCGATCGAGGTTGGCCAGCCCTTTCTCGAGTGCCTCAAGGTTTTCCTCGGTCAGATTCTCTCGAGCGACACCACCGTGGAATTTCAAGGCACGGATCGTGGCGACCAATACCGCCGCCGATGGGCGAATACCAGCCGAGCGGCACTTGATATCAATGAACTTCTCCGCACCGAGGTCGGCGCCAAAGCCCGCTTCGGTCACCACGTAGTCAGCCAGTCGAAGGCCCGCTGTTGTTGCAATGACGCTATTACAACCATGCGCGATGTTGGCAAACGGACCGCCATGAACAAAGGCAGGTGTGCCCTCAAGGGTTTGCACGAGATTGGGCGCCAACGCGTCCTTCAATACCGCCGTCAACGCACCTTCGGCCTTAAGGTCAGCGGCGGTCACCGGCTGACGATCGCGGGTGTAAGCAACGACGATGCGACCCAAACGTGCTTTTAGGTCATCGAGATCGGTCGCCAAGCAGAAAATCGCCATAATTTCGGAAGCGACGACGATGTCAAAACCGTCCTGTCGCGGATAGCCATTGCCGGGGCCACCCAGTGCAACGGTGATATCTCGCAGCGCGCGGTCATTCATGTCAAGCACACGCTTCCAGGTGATGCGCCGTACGTCGATGTCGAGCGCGTTACCGTGATGAACGTGGTTATCAAGAAGGGCTGCCAGCAGATTGTTGGCAACGCCAATGGCATGCAAATCACCATTAAAGTGAAGGTTAATGTCCTCCATGGGAATGACCTGCGCATAACCACCGCCTGCAGCACCCCCTTTCATTCCAAAGACGGGTCCTAACGAGGGCTCACGGAGACAGATGACTGCGTCCTTGCCAATTTTTTGCAGTGCATCACCCAGACCCACTGTAGTCGTGGTTTTACCTTCACCGGCCGGTGTCGGGCTGATGGCCGTAACCAAGATCATTCGTGCACTGTCGCGAACCGGTTGCTGTAGCAACCAGTCTAAATTCACCTTGCCTTTAATGCGGCCATACGGCTCCAGCGCTTCCTCAGGAATACTGAGCTGATCTGCAATTTGAGAGATTGAGCGCGGTGTTGCGGCTTGTGCGATTTCGATATCTGATGCCATGGCTTGATTCCCCTACCGAGGCCCTGTTGGTCATTATTTGAGCGGCCTCTGTTTCGCCGTCAAACTAAATACAAAAACAGGCATGAGCAAGGGTCTGAGATGAAAAATTTAAGTGAAAAGTTTGCGTCAGGGTTCGCGTATTGCATACCTACTTTCTGACGGGTCCAAATCACCTCCCAGTTGCCTGCGAGTGTGCTACCGTCGGAGAAGTCCGCTTACTCATAATTAAAAGCCAATGACTGAAAAAGCAGAGACAAAATGGCAGAACTGGTCGAGGTCGCTACCGCCCTCACCCGCCCCTGTGATGACACCCTCATCTGTGCAGGAATTAACAGCTCTAATGCTGTCGCACAGTCAGGGAGTGAGACCTGTGGGCTCTGGTCACAGCTGGATGCCGCTGGTTCCGACAAAGCATGCCATTGTCAAACTCGATCATTTCTCAAGCGTGGGCGATATCGATCCTTTGACGCATCAGGCGTGGTTAGGCGCCGGAGCAAAGCTACATGACCTGTCTCCCCAGCTCTCAGAGCGCGGCTACGCCTTTAGAAACCTCGGCGATATCGATGTTCAAACCCTCGCTGGCGCCACAAGCACGGGAACCCACGGCACGGGTAAAGAGTTGCAAGGTCTGGCTGCGGAGATTCAAGGGTTGAGGCTCGTGACCGGTACAGGTGAGCACATTGAAATCGGCGATGATGAAAATACTGAATGGCTGAGTGGCGCACGTGTCGCACTGGGTGCGCTGGGCATTATCACTGAAATAAAAATGCAGCTTGTCGAGCGCTTTAAACTCCATCGACAGGTATGGCCTGCTTCAAACAAACACACCCTAGAGAACGCAGAGCGCTACTGGAGAGAGAACCGTAACTTCGAGTTCTTTTATATCCCGTTTTCCGACACCAGCTTACTGCTGACACACAACGTAACCACGGCGCCATCAACTCCGCCAAATGAAGACACCAGTACGTCGGGCATGATGCAGCTAAAGAGTCTCAGGGATTCACTCAAATGGTGCACACCCCTCAGGCGCTGGCTGCTTAAACGCGCCGTTAAAAACGAGCCAACTGAGAATGTAATTGGCGAGAGTTGGGATCTACTGGCGAGTGAGCGCAATGTCCGCTTCAACGAGATGGAGTATCACCTCCCTGTGGAGCGAGGGCTCGAGGCGCTCGAAGAAGTGAGGCACTACATTGAAACCAAGCGCCCCGATGTGTTCTTCCCCTTTGAGGCGAGACAGACCAAGGGGGATGATGCTTGGCTATCACCATTCAACGGCGGCAATCGGATTTCGGTGGCCGTGCATTGCTATCACAGGGATGCGTTCGACTTCCTATTCACCGATGTCGAACCGATTTTCCAGAAATACGGTGGCAGACCTCACTGGGGCAAACTCAACAGCATGACGGCAGCGCAAGCACGCGCCTGGTATCCAAACTTCGAAAAATTTGCCGCGCTGCGCCGCGAGCTAGACCCGGATGGCCGACTTCTCAACGGCTATCTATCGGACCTGTTTGAGGCCTGACATGAACCCACTGTCCGCCAGCTACTTTCAACAACTGCAACAGGCGCTTACTGCCACAGGGCTCGCGGAACCGGTATTAGTCATTGATCGAGATCGGCTTGACAGCAATATCGCTGCGTTAAAAGCCATGCTGCCTGAGGGTATGGCCTACCGCATTGTTGCCAAGTCCCTGCCCTGTGAAGAACTGCTTAAGTACGTTGCAGCCCATACTGAGACCCATCGGCTCATGAGCTTCAACACCAACATGGTCATGCAGCTTCTTGCGCTAATGCCCCAGGCCAATCAGTTGCTAGGCAAGCCGATTCCAGTGCAGGCGCTGAGGCGAACGCTCGACGGAGCTGATGCCCAGATGTGCAGCCAGCTGCAGCATCAGGTTCAATGGCTGATCGATACACCGGCCCGACTCGCAGAGTACGGCGAGCTCGCCCAGTCCGCGGGCATCCAGCTACAGATCAATCTCGAGATCGATGTTGGCCTCCACCGTGGTGGGATGGAGCCGGGAGCTGATCTCGAAGCGTCGCTGAACGCCATTCATCAGAGTGACCATCTGGCCCTCGCCGGCCTCATGGGCTACGAGCCCCACCTGACTAAACTGCCCAATATTGCTGGCTGGCCCAAACGTGCCAAGCAAGGGGCAGCTAATCAGTTTCAGCTAGCCTTATCGCAAACTGCGGCGATCTTTGGCCAACACCACGCGGCGAGCATGGTGAGGAACATGGCAGGCAGCCCCACGTTTGGGCTCTACTCCGATACGCAACTGGCCAATGAAATTGCAGCCGGCTCAGCGCTGGTAAAGCCGAGCGATTTCGATTTACCCATATTGAAAGCGTTTTTACCTGCAAGCTTCATTGCCACACCGGCTATCAAGGTAAGCAAAGGCGTTCGTTTGCCCGGCCTCGAATATGCCAACCGAGCACTGGGTAAACCACAGTCCGGAAAAACCGTATTTCTACACGGCGGCTATTGGAAAGCGGAACCCGTTTACCCAGGCGGCCTGAAAAACAGCAGTCTCTTTGGCCGCTCAAGCAACCAGGAAATGCTGGTCGCCCCCAAGAATTCATCGCTCAAAGTCGATGACTTTGTTTTCTTGCGACCGACACAGAGCGAAGCCGTGTTCCTCCAGTTCCCAACAATCGCTGTTTTCTCAGGCGGCCACATCACAGACCTTTGGGCACCGCTACCCGTCACCGCATGAGCGGTGAGCTACGGCCTTATTGAACGGTTGTTGGGATCTCCATAAACACCGAAGCACCCGGCCCAAGAGGTAAATCTAAGACAACCCAGGCAATGGTCATCGCAAGACCAGACACCAAGAGGCCTATCGAATAAGGCAGCATAGTGGCCGCGAGGCTCCCCAAACCAAAGTTACTTTGCCATCGCTGGCAGAAAATCAGGATGAGTGGGAAGTAGACCATGAGCGGCGTAATGATATTGGTAGCGCCATCACCCACACGGTAAGCCGCGGTTGCCATCTCGGGTGTGATACCAAGAAGCATCAACATCGGTACCATCACCGGTGCAATCAGCGCCCACTTGGCGCTGGCCGAACCCACAAACAGATTGAGCAGCGACGACACCAGAATGATGGACGTCAGCAATGCCCACGCTGGCATATTCGTGGAGCTCAGAAAGTCGGCGCCGTGAACAGCCAAAATGAGCCCTAGGTTGGACCACGAAAACATGGCCACGAAGTGCGCTGCGGCAAACGCCAGAACCAGATAGTAAGCCAGATCTTCCATCGCCCCGGTCATCATCTTCACCAGATCACGGTGGTCATTAATGGTGCCGGCGCCTTTTCCGTAGGCCCAACCTGCGAGTAGGAAAAGAATGAAGAATGCAGCAACCAGGCTTTTATAGAATGGTGCCATTTGTGCCTCTGCAGAGGCTGCCTCATCAATGAGTGGTGTTCCCGGTCCGATGGTGAACAAGGTCCACAAACCAATGACAAAAAGGACCGCCCAACCGGCATTACGAAGCCCGCGTCGCTCCTCCTCCGTCAGCTCGCGGTCACTTTCATCATCAGCGCTCGCTGCCGAGGCGAGGCTGGGGTCAAATGCGCCCAAGCGAGGTTCAATAATCTTGTCGGTGACGTACCAGATGACCGGTAGGAACACGAAGGTCATTCCAGCGATGAAAAACCAGTTGCCGGCAATGTTCGCAGTGAAGTCACCGAAGACCGTTTCGACGCTCGCTTCGGTAATACCAAACAACAGCGCGTCTAGCTGACCCGGAAGTAAATTCGCTGAAAAACCACCGGAAACACCGGCAAAAGCAGCCGCTATGCCAGCGATAGGGTGCCGACCTGCCGCGTGAAAAATAATCCCGGCCAATGGAATTAGCACCACGTAAGCGGCATCAGCGGCGAGATTACCCAGCATGCCCACGAGCACAACTGTCGGAGTTAAAAGTGCATTGGGCACATCGCGAACGCCGGCTCGCATGGCCGTACCGAACAGACCCACACGCTCGGCAACACCGGCGCCCAACATCACCACGAGCACATAACCCAGAGGATGGAAGTGCGTGAAGGTCTTGGGCATATCTACCCAGAGCTTTGCAATGTTCTCTGCGGACAGGAGGCTCGTGGCGGAAATGATTTGATTGGTACCTGTTGCGGGATCAATTTTTGTCGGATGTGCGGCCGAAACACCAGTCATTGCCGCCAATACCGAGATGGCAACCAGACCGAGAATCAGCCAGAAAAATAAAAAGACAGGATCTGGCAGTTTATTGCCGCTGCGCTCAATCCAACCTAAAAATCCACCCATGCCCTGCTGGGCATTGCTCGTCGACGTATTCATGGTGTGCTCCCCAGTCGCTGAATCGAGTGACGCAGCGCGCCATGGTTTATTTGATCTCCACCGGCAGTGTACCTGCGTCGCTTTTCATTACCAGCCGCGCAATCCACATACCGATGCGAGTCGCCTTTTATTGACAGTTGCTCTTCATGTCTCTCGTTGATGGCTTTTATTGATAGCTCTGATCAATAGCTCTCATTGAATAGCTCTCATTGATAGCCCTCTGCCAACCTCGTGACGTATCCCGCCTCTTCTAACCAGCGCGCAACGACCATCGTGGTGCGATCAGCATACTCGGGACCCACAATCTGAAGACCAAAAGGTAACCCATTGCTATGCCGGCCCACGGGAACCGCCGTCGAGGGCAGATTGCATAGCGTTGCCACGCCCGCCCAAACCACATTATCGAAATACGGCCGCGCTTCTCCGTTCACCCAGATCTTTCGTTGACCGAATGGCGTCTCCTGATCATGGGGCATAGCAGTGGTGGGTGTGACAGGGCAAATAAGGACATCGTAGTCACTGAAAAAGGCGCGCCACTGCTCCGCCAAATGCGCCCTTATTTCGTTCCAAAGGAACCACTCTCGATGCGCCAAGACTGATCCGCGGGCTTGCAACGCAGTTTGAGATTTATCATCCGGGGAGCTGGCCGCAGCAATCCGCTCCATCATGGCGATCTCGTCAGGACCAAAGCCTGCCGCAATGATGGGAGAGAGGTTCATCAAATACGTTTCATGGTGCTCGGCTAACGAAAAGGCGGGCTTAGCCTCCTCAACCTGCGCCCCCATGGCTTCGAGTGACCTCGCCGCCTGTTCAATACCTGCCAGAATTTCCGTATCCACAGGACAGAAATCATCGCCCAACCATAACCCTACCCGCAGCTGCTTTGGCGAATCGACCGCGGATGAAGGCAATTCGAGTCGCAAGCCCGAGCCTGGTTGCTCGTCTAGACCCACGGTGACATCGAAGGCCAATTCGAGATCGTCGACAGACCTTGCTAAAGGCCCCATAACACTGAGCTCCCCGCTTGTTTTGGCACCGTGTACCGGTGGTACATGTCCGCGCTGAGGAACAATGTCGAAGGTCGGCTTGTGACCGAACAAGCCACAAAAGTGGGAGGGGGTTCTGATGGATCCACCGATATCACTGCCGAACTCGAGCGGTGTCATACCCGAGGCCAGCGCCGCTGCAGCGCCGCCAGAGGATCCTCCCGGCGTATGAGCAAGGTTATGCGGGTTATTCGTCGTACCGTGAATATCGTTATAGGTTTGCAGATCCGCGCAGTGAAGCGGCGTGTTCGTCTTACCAAGAATGATAGCGCCAGCCGCTCGCAATCGCTGAACCACAACGGCATCCGTATCCGAGACTCGCCCCTTGAAAGGAAGATGCCCGACCTCACAGGTCAAACCGGTCACCTCGTAAGCGTCTTTGATAGTCATTGGTAATCCATGAAGCGCACCCAAAGGCTCACCACGACGTACCTTCTCATCCGCCTGTCGAGCCTCGTCGAGTGCAGTTTCAAATCGCTCTGCAATCACCGCATTGATCGCTGGGTTGTGCTTCTCAATTTGGTCTATGTAGAACTGTGTTACTTCAACGGATGAGAGCTCTCCCATCCACATACGCATAGCGAGTTCTTTAGCGCTGGCATTCAACATGATCTCTTGCTCCTAGCCATTGTTTTTATTGGACGCTTGGGGCCATGCGTTTTACCTTAACCCAACAGGTCATGACTGAATACGTCCGACTTGGGCAGGAGCTCGTCATATGAAAACAATAATCAAGCTTGTCGTTCGCGTTTTAATTATCGCTGTCGTTTTGGCAGCGCTTTACGCGGTGAACCTTTTTCTAAAACCCGTCAGTAAGATGAAGGCGTCGTTCGCACAATCATCGATTGCCGCGCCCATTAACGTGGACGGAGAGGCTTTTCGCGACTTAAACCGCAACGGCTCTCTTGATCCCTATGAGGACCACCGCGTCGCAACGACCGATCGGGTGGAGGATCTCCTGAGTCAAATGACCCTCGAAGAGAAAGTCGGTCAAATGTTTCATCCGCCCGTTCTGATTGAGCCAGATCCGCTCTTCCGCGTCTTCCTCGAAGCCATGAACGCGGGCACGTCCATTGAAGAACTGATTAGCCGAAAGTCACTGACACACTTTAATTTTTATGGCGGTGCGAGCCCTGAAAACATCGCCAAGCGACTCAACGAATTGCAGCAAATTGCCGAACGGACACGGCTCGGCATTCCACTCTCTATCAGCAGTGACCCGGTTCACGAAGTCCCCAGGGGCGGCGGGATCGCTTCCTTCACGTTGGGCGGCGTCTCGAAATGGCCATCGCAGCTGGGCTTCGCTGCCGGCCGCGACGCCAGCATGCTCGAAACCTTTGGGAAAATCGCTGCCGCTGAATACCGCGCGATGGGCTTTACCACAGCGCTCCACCCCATGAGTGACATGGCAACCGAACCACGATGGGCAAGAAATTTCGGCACCTTCGGCTCAAATGCGGAGCTGTCAGCCGAAATGACTGTTGCTTACATGAAAGGATTTCAAGGCGAGAGTCTAAGCGACCAGAGCGTCATGACCATGGTCAAGCACTTCCCGGGCGGCGGACCCCAGTTGGATGGTCTAGACCCACACCTTAAATCGGGCGAAAGCCAGGTGTATCCCGGCGATCATTTCGATTATCACCTCGCGCCTTTCATCGCTGCCATTGAGAACGACATGCGCGTTGTCATGCCCTACTACGGCATCCCAACGGGTCAAACCGATGAGGATGTCGCGATGGCCTATAACCGCTACATCTTGACCGACCTTCTCCGTGATCAATTGGGCTTCGAGGGTGTTATTTGCACCGACTGGGGTGTCGTTACTGGTCGCATCTGGGGCGTTGAGCCACTCACCGTCGAGGAACGCTACCTGAAATCAATTGAAGCCGGGGTTGACCAGTACGGTGGTGAAAGTGATCCCGAGTACATTGTCGACCTCGTCAACCAAGGTGCGATCAGTGAGGCGCGTATCGATGAGTCGGTCCGTCGAATCCTGAGAAACAAATTTGATCTGGGACTGTTCGAAAGGCCCTTCGTCGATGAGGCTAAAGTTAACGCGCTCGTAAACTTGCCTGAGTATGTTTCTCTCGGCATGACAGCACAGCGAAACGCCGTGGTCTTGCTCGATAACGAAAGTAGTGCACTTCCCTTACCGGCAGAGACGCGGATCTTCGTGGATGGCCTCGATCCAAGTGTTGCGGCCAAATACGGAACAGTTGTCGAGACACCTGATGAAGCAGACGTGGTTTTGCTGTTCCTCAACACTGTCTTCAACGGTAACCAACCGGCGGGTACCGATCGCACGCTCGATCAGATGATGGCCACGCGTTTCCCAGACACCAACCTTGCGTTTAGTGAGGAAATTCTGGCGAAGGCCGCTTCCTACCGCGAGGTCAGTCAGTTGGTGACCTTGGTGGATCTCAACCGCCCGGCAGTCCTGACCGAACTCAGGGACATAAGCGGCGCGTTAGTCGGAACCTTTGGGGTATCGGATGAAGCCATGCTGGATGTCGTGTTCGGCAAACACAACCCAGTAGGCAAACTGCCGTTTGAACTGCCCTCCTCGATGGCTGAAGTAGAAGCTCAGCTGGAAGACGTGCCCGATGACACGGCCAATCCGCTGTTCCCGTACGGGTGGGGTCTCAGTTACTGAGAAAGCGCAGATCAGGTAAGGGTCACCATCAGTCGGCGGCCCTTTGGAGTCCACTTCCGGCACCGGATGCCTTGTGAGACACGTCTGCCGTCTGAACCGAGACTGGCTTTAACGCAAGTCCCCTTGCCGGCGTCCGTTTTGCGCAGATTCGGCCGGTGAACGCCAGCGCCGGTCGCTAGTCTGCTTCCTCAACAGCCGTAATATTGTCGTCGCCCTGCCGGTCAACGAACTTGCTGTACGGATCCACCCCAACGAACGCTGGCTTCTCATCCGTTGTCACCGTGACGACCTGCTCGCCCGACACTAAGGGCTCTAAACGGAAGCTGATCACGTCGGCAGGCTCAAGCACTTCGTAACCGGGACGCTTAGTGAAAGCACCGATATCGACCAGGTTCTCGAAATCTGCCTCGGTTTCTTCACCCTCTCCGTCGGCATACAACTTTGCGGCAGTGACAGTAAACGTTGTTTCAAATTGACCATTTTCAAGCTCCGCCACGGTCGCATCCGAAGCGGTAAAATCGTACAGAGTAATATTCTCAAGAAGGTCTTCGACCAAACGAGCCTCGGCCTCGTCTCGCGCTAATGCCTTGAAGCCATCCACCAGATCGGTCGAGCTGGCGTAGGGCTGACTCTTGAACTTAAAGCGATCGAGCAGCTCAGCCAACATGGTATTCACTCGCTCCTCACCCAGCCGGTCCTGCAAGAGATACATTACGACTGCGCCTTTTCGATAGTGAATGTATCCCTGATTCTCAACGCGATTGAGTGGCAGCTCCTCGATGGCCTCACTCCCGCGCGACGACAGGTAGGCATCGAGCTCGTACTTCAGGAAGCGGCGAATTTGCTCTTCACCGTAAATCTCCTTCATGACCATCAGCGCGGAATACTGCGCCATGGTCTCGACCATGACAGTCCCACCTTGCATGTAGGCACTGATGAGCTGATGCGCCCAGTACTGATGACCATATTCGTGGGCCGTCACATAGGTGACGTAGTCGATGTCATCTTCATCCGCCGTATTGGCAATAAAACCAATGCGCTCGGAGTAAGGCACGGTGCCGGCGAAGGCCTGAGCAAAGGTCGCGTAGCCCGGAAATTCGATTACCCTCGCGTAATCGAACTGGTAGGGACCAAAGTTCTCCTGGAAGTAGTCGAGCGACACCGCCATGGCATCGAGCATGCGCTCGGCATTAAACCCATGCGTGGGATGGTGGTAAATCTCCATATCGATACCGGTATGCTCGCGCTTGGTCACGGCATACTCCGCTGACTGAACCGAGAAGAAGCCGAGAATGGGATTCGTAGACTTAAAGCGCGCGGTTCTGCGATCGCCCTCGGTCACGTCCGAAACCAGCTTTCCTGGCGCGATCGGGACTTGATCGGCACGTGTCGTGACCGTGATATCAGACATTACCCAATCCACGTTCCCGACATAGTTTCGATCGCGAGCTGACTCATCTTCGAGTTTTGGCATACGCAGTTCGGCAGGAAGATCGTACTTACGACGGGTAGACCGATCCTGCAGTAATGCCGAGCGATCAAATCCGAGCTGAGGCGCAAACTCGGCGTTGTTCAAAAACGTTCCGTTTTTCACCAAACGCGTATCGGCGCCACGAGTTGAGAATCCATCGTGCACACGCTCGGTAGCAAATCGCATTTCTAGCGTTTCACCGGGGGCCATCGCAGGCTCGAGCGTATAAATTTGATAGCCGTAGTCTTCCTGCTCATCGAGCGTCAAGGAGCCTCGAGGAATCTCGAGCTCGGTCAGCTCTGAATACCCGTCCTGGAAGAGCACGTGAAGTTCCTCGACCGGAGCACCCGTATCATTGACCAGCGTGTAACGACCGTTCACCAATGCGCGGCCCTGATGAGGGTAAAGATCAACTGCTAACTGGACGTGTGTCGCGGAAGGCTGCTTCACCGACTCGTACTGCAGGAACTGTTTTTCATAATCAGCTAAACGCTCTTCCTGCTCGTCGCTAATCACATACTCGTTCACGACATTCATTTGATAGAACATCCAGCTCCCAGTGACCGCTGAGATAGCGAAACCGGACAGCAGAAGTGCGGCTGGAGCACCCACGAGACGCGATGGAACGCGCGCAATTTGCGCATGCAGAGAGACCGCGACGCCCCTACGCCATAGTAAGTAGGCGATAACCGACAAAATGAGACAAACGCCACCCCAATAAAGACGCAGCCACCAACTCTTTGCGCCTCCCACATCGGCTCCGTTTAGGTCCGAGACCATCACAAAGCCAACATCACCGAAGTTGTAGAGCGGGTGTTCGAAGCCAAGTGAAACCAGCGTAATTGAGGCCACGAGATA
Source organism: uncultured Halieaceae bacterium (assembly GCA_913045375.1). Taxonomy (GTDB): domain Bacteria; phylum Pseudomonadota; class Gammaproteobacteria; order Pseudomonadales; family Halieaceae; genus Luminiphilus. Next base: position 21,153 of record CAJWQE010000025.1, read on the forward strand.
AATGACCATCAGGCCCCAGCCCATGTATTTACTGGTGCTCAGCGCTTGGAAGAATACCGCCAGAATGGCTGTCATCAGCATATCGACAGAGTACGGCAGGATGAACCACACTACATACTTGTCGAGTTCTATGGCGGTATAACCGCGGAACAACTGCACCAAGATGGCGGTGAGCGCCGCGATACATAACGTCGCAATGAGTACGGCCGCAACAGCAATGACCTTGGGAATGAAGTACGCCCAGTTGGGTAATGCCGTTGAATCGATGATCTCGTGCATACCGCGATCGCGGTCGCGCCAAACTAGCTCACCGGCAAAGTAGATGGCAATAATGATGGGGATAATGCCGAACGAGCCAAAGAGTGGCATCAACAGCGCAAAGGTCATTGGGACCGCAGGCGTGCCGTAAACCTGGTTAGCAAACCAAAGCGCGCCACCGGAGTTGAACAGGCCAATCAAGATCAGTACGAAGAAGGCCGGGCTGGTGAATATGAGGTTCATCTCCAGTCGCGTCCGTGCAACCAATCTAGGCCAAGCGGCTGCAGCTTGGTTGGGCGTGGGCAAGCGATCTACCAGTGCGGGCCGCTCAATTGCTTCTTTTGCTTCGCGCTTCTGTTCTTTCTTGAGCTTACGAGCCGAAACACCCTTTTCGGTAAAGCTGTAGCGTGAATAGGCGATGGCTAGGGCAACGGCCGCCAGAGCGATTGCAATGAGCCGATTCCACATGAGCGTGCCTTCAAATGGTGGCACCAAACTATTGCTTTCGGCGGCGCTCCAGTACCGTGTTACATCAGAAAAGGCACCCAAGCCAAACGGTTCGATGGTGGCAATCGTGTCACGCATCTCAGGCTGGCTCCCTGCCAGACTCGTCAATGTGAAATACAGGACCAGAAAAACCAGCACACCCACGTAGCTCAGCATCATCGATCGGAATACGCAGGCAACCGCAAAGAAAATAGCTGAGGTCACCAAAATATTCGGCAGCGCGAATATCAGGAAAATACGGATGTAGTCACCGATGACCGTTGGACCTAGGGTTTCCTGGTCCAACCAGGGCATCTGAGAGCCAATTAAAATCGCTAGAGGCACTGCCGCAAAACCTAAAGCCGCTGCGGTGTAGGCTCCAGCATAGCGACCCAGCAGATAGGCAAACTTGGTTACGCTGGTTGAGCGGACCATGGGGCCGAAGCCACTCTCATCATCCCGAACGACAACATTTGCCACAAACGCCGTGCTCGCAAACATGTAAAACACCGTCATGATGAGCACGGTCTGAGCAATGGCCACGGGACTGTTAACATGGATGTTGCCACCCGCCCCGATCTGAATGTTATCGATGGTGACAGAGCCAAAGGTCAGCAAGAAAAAGACCAATGACGTGACAACAAAAACCGGATTTCGCAGTTGGTAGCGGAGCTCAAATCCAAAGATCGATGCAAACACGTGCTGACCTCCGGTTAAGCAGCTGCAGACTCACCACGCGTTCGAGCCAGCGTGGTGAAGTAGACATCTTCCAAACCGCCCGATACGGAGGTAAAGCCTTCACCCGGATCGACCACGGACATAATGTGAATAACGCTCTGACCTGCCATCAAACGGCTAGAAATAATCTGATACTTCGCGTCATAAGCCGCGTACTCGGTGCGAGGAATGGTTTTCTCCCAGATCATCCCTTCGGTCGATGCAATAAGGTCCGATGGCGCGCCTTCCAACTGCACTTTACCGCCTACCAAGACCGCCATCCGAGGGCACAGATCCGCAACGTCTTCCACAATGTGAGTGGATAAAATAACGACGACGTTCTCACCCACCTCGGCGAGTAAATTAAGGAACCGATTGCGCTCTTCCGGGTCAAGCCCAGCAGTTGGCTCGTCGGTGATAATGAGGTCCGGGTTGCCAATCAGTGCTTGGGCAATACCGAAGCGCTGTCGCATACCGCCGGAAAATCCAGCAATCGCCTTCTTGCGCACCTTCCAGAGATTGACTTGATTGAGGAGCGTCTCAACCGTTTCTTTGCGCTCTGCACTGCCCGCAATACCCTTGAGCACCGCCATGTGCTCGAGCATATCGTAGGCAGTCACCCGTGGATAAACGCCAAAATCCTGCGGCAAATACCCGAGTCGAGCCCTAATCGCCTCGGGCTCAGCCACGACATCAACACCATCAAAGGTGATCGCTCCCGAGGATGGTGTTTGTAAGGTCGCAATGGAGCGCATGAGTGTCGACTTACCTGCACCATTAGGACCTAATAGCCCGTACATCCCTCTGGGTATTTCGAGCGTGACGCCGTCGAGGGCACGGGTGTTGTTTGGGTAAACGTGGGTAACATCAGTCAAACTGAGCATGCAGGATCCTGTAGTCGCGAATTAACGACGCGAGCGATGGGTATAAATCGAAAATGAGCCAACAGTCTACTCTGCGGTACAAACCTGCCTCAACTTTATGAGAGTGGTTTGGGACGTCAGTTACCCGTCAGTGATGCGTCACCGAGCGAGACGCGTCAGAAAACTCATCCGATGCCCGGCTACGCAGCCATCAGGCTTGAATGACGAGTGCGAGATCATCCTCGCCGACGAAGTCACCCTCGGCGATATGTACTGTAGCGACCGTACCCGCGTGCGGTGCCTCGTAAGGCACCTCCATCTTCATGACTTCGAGGATAAATAAGGTCTGCCCTTCCTCGACCGCGTCGCCCTCTGCGACCAGAAGCTTCCAGACAGAACCACCAGTTTCCAGTTCGATCTTTGTCATCAACATATCCCCCAGTCTCAAGGTCTAATAGCGAAGGCCGACGGGCCGAGTAAATCGGGCAGCAAGGGCTGAACGCGTGCCAACCACTTACACAGCTCAGGTCGTGTCTCCCGCGGGTCAATCAGATCATGAACCGATAACGCTTCTGCACGCGGGAATGGCGATTGTTTCGCGGCTAACATCTCCTCGAGTTCCCGACGCTTTGCATCAGGATCTGGCGCCGCCTCGATTTCACGACGGAAGGCTACGGCAACGCCACCCTCCACGGGCAAGGGCCCACTCTCTGCCGACGGCCAAGCCAGTACGTAAGCCTCAGGCCCGTAGTGCGCCGCCTGAGCAACGCCAAACGAGCGCCGAACCATCACCGCCGCCCAAGGCACTGTTGTCATGGCCGCCGTCAGCACCGCAGACGTTCCGTGCCGAATGGTCGCTTCGCGCTCGGCCTGACTGCCAATCATAAATCCCGGCTCATCTACCAAGGTCACAATGGGAAAACTGAACGTCTCGCACAACTCCATGAAACGTCGCGCTTTATGGGCTCCGTCTGCCGTCATCGAGCCAGCTAGGAACTTGCAATCGTTGCCCCACACCCCAACCGTTTGCCCGTTGAGGCGAGCAAGTCCGGTTATCTGCGAGCGGCCATAACCTTTGCCCATCTCAAAAAAGCTGCCGTGGTCAAACACGGCGTGAATGACCTTACGCATCTCAAACGCCACACGACGGTCACGTGGGACAACCTCCAGCAGAGACTCTTCGCAGCGATCAGCAGGGTCATCACACTCAACAACAGGAGCCAACTGATTCACATTGTCAGGCATGTAGGAAAGGAAACGTTTGATCTCCTCGATGCAGGCACTCTCGTCGTCCGCGCCGTTGTCCACCGTCCCGTTCTTAGTGTGTACCTTCCAACCACCCAGTTCATCCTTGGTTTTCTTCTCGCCCATAGCCCGCTCCACCACAGCCGGGCCCGCCGTGATGATCTGAGCGGTGCTTTTCGACATAACTGAGAAGTGTGATGCCACAAGACGACCGGCAGGCAGTCCTGCGACAGCGCCCATGGCAGCGGTTGCCACCGGCACAGTTGCCATGGCTTGTGCTACCGAGCGAAAACGCGAGGGCGCATTCACCGGGCCCGGAAGATTAGGGCCTTTACCACTGGTGCCGCCCACACTGCCGCCGGAGCCTTCGTGCAATCGAATCAGCGGTACTTTGTACTGAACCGCAAGGTCTTCGGCATAAACACTTTTCCGAAGCCCTGCCGGCGAGGGCGAACCACCGCGCATGGTGAAGTCCTCGCCACCGACAATGACGCGCCGGCCATTCACCTTGCCGAAACCCAAAATGAAATTGGCCGGATCGTAGCTAACGAGCTCGCCCGCCTCGTTGTACACAGGGGTGCCTGCGACCGGCCCCAGCTCCTCGAACGAACCGGGGTCCAGTAGCTGATCGACCCTTTCGCGAATGGTCAGTCGGTTCTGACTGTGCTGCTTGGCAACCGCCTCTGCCCCGCCCTGACCCAGCGCGAGCGCTCGGCGTTGCTTGATCTCATCAACTTCGGGTTTCCAACTCATGCTTCGGTTTTCTCATCTGATGATTTCTCCAGCTTACCCTAAGCGCCAGAATGGCGTCATTCCCTCAAAATTGTCGAAACTCATGAGCGGACGTCAACGGCGTAGACATCAACTATTGGCTCCCTAGTCAGTCTCGTGATGCAAATTTTATTCCTTGGGACCGCTTGGAGTTGGTGCAAAGTCGTTAGGGCAATGCACTCCAAAAGTGCATTTTGTACGTGACGTATCAGTCAAAGAAATTACAAATACCTGTTTTTATTGCGAAAAATTAAGCGGGCACGCTCTTTGGTACTGACTACTGGAGCTGTCTTCGACGCGGCGGATTGCATCAATTAGGCCCGGCGGTTGCGCCCTGATCCGTGTAAACGCCCTGATCCGTAGAAAAGCGTAGGAGTAAGTGAAGCTCCAAAACATTACAACCTTCGGAGAGCCACATGAAAAACTATTCAGTGAATTTAAAACTCCACGGGGCAGCGATTCCCGCCCTGCGGAGTGCAGCAGTAAAGTTTCTCGCACTGAGCGTAGCCGTTCCCGCGGCAGCATTGTCTCTGTCTGTTTCCGCGCAGGAAGCAAGCGAGATCGAGGAAGTTGTCATCACAGGCGTGAGAGGGAAACCTCGTACCGTGCAGGATTCCCCCGTACCGGTCGATGTATTTTCCTCTGAAGATCTGGAGAACGTTGAGTTCACAGACATGAACGATATCGTTAGAACATTGGTTCCAACCTACAACCTCTCCCGACAACCAATATCCGATGGCGCAACGTTTATTCGCCCCGCCACGCTCAGAGGCCTGCCAACAGACAAAACTCTTGTGCTAGTCAACGGCAAACGTCGCCATCGCGCAGCACTGGTGCAGATTGGTGGCTCAGGCGTTCAAGGGCCTGATTTAGCGACTATTCCGGCGGCAGCTATTGGTGGCCTCGAAATTTTGAGAGATGGCGCCGCGGCGCTTTATGGCTCGGACGCCATCGCAGGAGTCATGAATTTCCAGCTGAAAAATAACGACTCAGGTGGATCATTATTTGTCACTACTGGTGAGTATTACGAGGGGGATGGCTCCAACACTACAATCGGCGGAAATATAGGCTTTTCTCTTGGCGATGGTGGCTTCCTGAGTGTATCGGGAGAGCATTACTCCGCTGATGCTACCTACCGAGGCAATCAGTATTGCGGATCATGGTTTTGTCTGGATCCCAATGGTGCTGCATACAGCAGCTTCATCGAAAACGGTCGACCCGACCGCATAGCCTATGCAACTGACCCAGCGTTCATCGCGGCGACAGCCGACGCATCTTTGGAAGGTGACGTCGTGCAGCCTTGGGGAAATCCCAATGCCGAGCGGACAAGTATTTTCTTCAACGCTGGCATGCCCGTCTCCGAGACCGTCGACTTTTATGCATTCGGTAACTACACCGAAAGCGAAAGTGACGGCAGTTTCTTCTATCGTTACCCCTACAACGGGACGATTGAGGAACTGCGGGAACCGGACGGGTCGATATACTTCCCCTTGGAAAAGTATCCTGGCGGATTCACTCCCCGCTTCTTTGGTGAAGTAGAGGACATCTCACTGGTTGCCGGTCTCACAAGCACTGACGAAGGTGCTCTGGGATGGGACGTTAGCGTGAGAACGGGTGAGTCATCGATTGATTACACGCTCGCCAATACGATTAACCCATCTATGGGCCCAGATTCACCAAAATCATTCAAGCCCGGCACGCTCACAAATACCGAAACCCAATTCCAGATCGATCTGAGTTATGAGCTCAGCGATACACTGACGATCTTAGGTGGTGTGTCATACCTCGACGAGGAGTACGACATCGGTGAAGGAGAGCCCGATTCTTACCGAGTAGGTCCCTATGCTGCCGCTGATCCATGGGGATTTTGTGATGCAGGCGCGCCGACGGCAGCGGGTCAAGCCGTTATAGATGCAGGTAGCACCCTAGACTGCGCTGATTCCAGCGATCCTGTTTATCGCGCGGTTGGCGTTGGATCAAACGGTTTCCCAGGCTACTCACCCGCATTCTCGGACGTCTACACCCGAGATTCGTTCGCAGCTTATGTTGAGGTGAACACGGACATAAGCGAGGCGTTATTCGTCCAAGGAGCCATTCGCTACGAGGACTACTCCGATTTTGGTTCAGAAACCATCTTCAAGATCGCGGGTAACTACTCGGTGACCGACAGCTTGAGCTTGCGGGCATCGTACAACACAGGCTTCCGTGCTCCCACACCTGGCCAGCAGGGAACGACTAATGTTTCGACTCGACTGCCAAATGGCTTCCCAGTTGCGGTGGGGTTATTCCCTGCAAGTAGCACAGTAGCTCAGACACTAGGGGCGACAGATTTGAAACCTGAGACCTCGAGTGGGTTCTCCGTGGGCGTCACTGGGAGCGTGGGCTCTGCCGATTTCACCATCGACTACTACACGATCGACGTAGACGACTACTTCAATGCAGTATCAACACGTGATGTTTCAAGTGACCCCACTGCAGGTGATGCGTACACGAACTTCCTTGCTCTCGATTCAGCGGGTGTTGCAGGTGCGAACACTATCGGTGGCGTAAACTGGTTCACAAACGCCTATGACGTCGGCGTCTCAGGCGTCGATGCAGTCCTGACCTTACCCATCGATTCCGAACTGGGCACGACAGACATCACACTCACCTATGGCTACAACAAGTTTGAGTTTAACAGCAGCCCCGATGGGTTCTTAAATGCTGAGGCTCAACACGACATCGTTAACTTCGATCCGAACACTCGTCTTATCCTGCAGGCAAACCACCGAATGGATAAGATTGGCTTCAATTTGCGAGGTAGCTACTGGGGCGAGGGTTCGAATCGACGATCCAGTAGCGCGGATTCACCCATCCAAACTTTCGGCAGTGTTTTCATGACCGACCTGTCGTTGGCTTACTACGGTGATAGCTACACTATCACAGCGGGTGGTATGAACATCTTTGATGAGTACCCAGACAAGGACAACATAAGCGATTATTGCTGTGGCCGTGTGTACCCCTCCGCGTCAGGAATCTCGTGGCAGGGTGGTCGCTGGTATGTGAAAGCTGAGTATGTGTTTTAAGTGTGATGGTTATACCGTTAGTACTAAAAAGGGGAGCGTGTGCTCCCCTTTTCTTTTTGTTCGGTCGTTTTTTCGTTGCTTCACACCACGTAGCAACTAGACCCGGTCCACTTGCCGGTTAACCCGTGACCTCCAGCGCAGCAGGTAACGCATCTACGTATTGCTGAACGTCCTCCAACTTACCCATACTCACTCGAGACCAGTGGGTGTAGTCGCGATAGATGCCCCTTATCAAGACGTTTCGATCAGCCATGGCCT
>CAJWQE010000026.1 GCA_913045375.1 uncultured Halieaceae bacterium
AGCTGATCTGCACCCCTCCGTGAAGGTGGGTCCCTACAGCGTCATCGGTCCGGGGGTTGTGATTGGCGAGGGGACGATTATCGAGCCCCATGTAGTGATCAAGGGACCTACCCAGATTGGTGCAAGGAACCACATCTTCCAATTTAGCTCCATTGGCGAGGCCACACCTGACTTGAAGTATAAGGGCGAGCCCACGACAGTCACGATTGGTAACGACAATGTCATACGCGAGAACGTGACGATTCACCGAGGTACCGTGCAGGACCGAGGCGATACTTACGTGGGAAACAACAACCTCATCATGTGCTACGTGCATATCGGTCACGACAGTGTTGTTAAGGACCATACGATTCTTGTGAACAATACGGCGTTGGCGGGTCATGTGGTTGTTGACGACTGGGCAATCTTGTCGGGCTACACCTTGGTTCACCAGTTCTGCAAAATTGGCGCTCATAGCTTTAGTGGTATGGGCACGGCAATTGGTAAAGATGTACCTGCTTATGTCACCGTATCAGGGAGTCCGGCCGAAGCGAGAACCATCAATACCGAAGGCCTGCGCCGCCGCGGGTTCAGTGATGCCTCGCTCTCGGACTTACGCCGAGCATTTAAGCTCATCTACCGTCAGGGCCTGACACTCGAGATCGCGATGGAGCGATTGGAAGAAATGGCGGCTGATACGCCCGAAATAACACCGTTGCTGGAATCTCTGAAGTCGTCCGAGCGCGGTATCGTCCGCTGATGGGTCAATCGCAACACATCGGCGTCCTGGCCGGTGAAAAGAGCGGCGATATTCTGGGGGGCGCGGTACTGCGGGAGCTCAAGCGCCGCCATAGTGAAGTATCGTTTTCCGGCATTGGTGGCGAGCAAATGGCTCTCCATGGGCTTACAAGCCTGCATGACATGGAGCGATTATCGGTTTTCGGTTTGGTAGAGCCGCTCAAGCGGTTACCAGAGCTGCTGTCCATTCGACGTTCAGTTGGGCAGCACATGATCAAGCATCAGCCGCAGCTCTTTTTGGGTATCGACAGTCCCGACTTCAACTTGGCGTTAGAGCAGAAACTTCGTCACAGGGGCATCAAAACAGCTCACCTAGTCAGCCCCTCGGTATGGGCGTGGCGCCCGGGACGAATTCACAAGATCAAGAAAGCGGTTGATTTGATGCTGTGTCTGCTGCCGTTTGAGCGAGATTTTTACGAACAGCACGGTGTCAGGGCCGCTTTGGTGGGGCACCCATTGATAGAGGAGTTATCAGCTCTCCCTGACCAGGAAACCGCACGAAAATACCTGGGCTTATCCCAAAGAGGGCAGGTGTTGGTATGTATGCCCGGTAGTCGCGCTAGCGAGATCGAGCATTTAGGACCCATATTTGCACAAGTAGTCATGAAATTATTGGCATCCGACAGCGAGCTTGAAGTCGTTGTGCCTGCGGCGTCTCTCGAACGCCTAGAGCAAATACAGCACTTTATGCCCATTGAGGATGATCGTTTCTCCGTCATTGAGGGGCAGAGTCGACTTGCGATGGTGGCGTCTGACTCTATCCTTTGCGCGTCGGGTACCACGACCCTCGAAGCGATGCTCATCGGTAGGCCTATTACGATCGCCTACCGTATGGCCTGGTTATCGTGGCAAATTCTGAGCAGGATGGTCACATCACCGTTTGTAGGCCTGCCCAACATTATTGCAGGCGAATCTGTTGTTCCCGAGTTCCTGCAAGGCGAGGCAACAGTCGATAACTTATACCAGTCGGTGATTGAGTCGTTTGGCACTGCCGGTGATACGCAGCGACTGCGTTTTGCTGAGTTGAGTACGCGTATTGGTAGCGATTTTGCGACGCGATCTGTGGATGCGATTGAGGAGCTTTTGGCAGATCATGCCGAATGAAACCATGAGCGCGATCGGAGTAACCGCACCTGTCCGGACAGCCGGTTGTGACGAGGTAGGCCGTGGTCCGCTTGCCGGCGACGTTGTGGCAGCGGCAGTCATTTTGGGGCCATCGATTCCTGAGGGATTGAATGACTCTAAAAAACTAACCGAGCGCAAGCGAGAACGCTTGTTCGATGAAATCAAGGCATCGGCATTGGCCTGGTCGATCGGGCGTGCCAGCGTTGAGGAGATAGACCGTTTGAATATCCTCAACGCCTCTCTCTTAGCGATGAGGCGAGCTGTCGAATCACTATTGCCACCGCCTGATCACGTGCTGGTAGACGGTAACAAATTGCCTGCCTGGCAATTTTCGGCAGAGGCGATTGTGGGTGGGGACGGTAGCATTGCGTGTATCAGTGCTGCCTCCGTTCTAGCCAAAGTGACACGAGACAGGGAGATGCTCGAGTTGGATGAGAAGTACCCGGGTTACGGGCTTGCGAAGCACAAAGGCTATCCGACAGCTCAACATCTCGACGCACTGGCGCGCCTCGGCGTCACCCCCATACATCGACGAAGTTTTGGCCCTGTTGCCCGTTTGATTTAGCGTTAAGAAGAGGTTTAATGGTGGGTATGTCCACCTCGTTCGTTCACCTTCGTGTTCACTCCGAATTCTCCCTGATTGATGGGCTTGTTCGCGTGGGTCCGCTCATGAAGTCTGCGGCCTCGGCTGATATGCCCGCGGTTGCAATAACGGATAGAAATAATTTTTTTGGTCTTATCAAAGCGTACAAGGCAGCCGAACGCGAGGGCGTTAAGCTGATCGTCGGAGCAGACTTTGAGCTGCTCGAAGCGGATGATCGCCGCAGTCAGATTACCTTTCTCGCGCAAAATCATGCGGGTTACCGAAACTTAACCGTTCTCATTTCGCGGGCTTACCAAGAGGGTCAGATTCTTGGCCGGCCGCTGCTACGCCGAGACTGGATCGAGTCACACAGCGAGGGTCTCCTCGTGCTGTCAGGTGGCCGAAACGGCGATGTGGGGCAGCACTTACTGGCGGGAAGAGAGAGTGACGCTGAGCAGGCGCTATCGTGGTGGATGAGTCGTTTTCCTGAGCGTTTTTATTTGGAGCTTCAGCGAACAGGCCGAGAATACGAGGAAGACTATTTGCATGCCGCTGTGACGCTTGCGGCTCGCACAGATTGTCCCGTTGTAGCGACCAATGAAGTCTGCTTTCTAACGCCTGATGAGTTCGATGCGCACGAGGCGCGTGTGTGTATTGGCGATGGTCGAACGCTCAATGACCCGCGGAGGCCTCGACATTTTTCCGAGCAACAGTATTTGCGCTCGCCCAAAGAGATGGCGGATTTGTTTCAAGACATCCCCGAAGCGATTGAGAATACCGTGCACATTGCGCAGCGGTGCACTGTGGAGATTGAACTGGGCAAAGCTTACCTGCCCGACTTTCCTACCCCCGATGGGGTCAGTATCGAGCAGCATTTGGAAAACCTCTCAAACGAGGGATTAGATCAGCGCCTCGCATTACTCGAGGTTGATGATGAATCGGTGTACAGAGATCGCCTGAAGTTTGAACTCGACATCATCAATCAAATGGGTTTTCCGGGCTATTTTCTGGTGGTCATGGACTTCATTCGCTGGGGCAAAGCGAACGGTATCCCTGTGGGGCCAGGGAGGGGCTCGGGTGCTGGCTCTCTAGTCGCCTATGCACTAGAAATTACGGATCTCGACCCCATCGAATACGACTTACTTTTCGAGCGATTTTTGAATCCGCAGCGCGTTTCAATGCCTGACTTCGACGTCGATTTTTGTATGGACAGGCGCGACGAAGTCATCGATTACGTGGCGAACACCTACGGCAGGAATGCGGTATCGCAGATCATCACCTTTGGAACAATGGCGGCGAAAGCGGTCGTGCGTGATGTCGCCCGTGTTCAGGATAAGCCCTACGCGCTTGCCGATAAGATGTCCAAACTTATTCCATTTGAAGTGGGAATGACGCTCGAAAAAGCGATCGAGCAAGAAGAACAGCTAGTTAATCTCCTACAAGAGGATAGCGCCGCTCAAGAAATTTGGGACATGGCGATCCAGCTTGAGGGACTCACCCGAAATGCGGGCAAGCACGCGGGCGGCGTGGTCATTGCGCCCTCAAAACTGACCGATTTCTCACCCTTGTTCTGCGACGAGGAAGGGCAAGGTCTTGTAACTCAGTATGACAAAAATGACGTTGAGGACGCCGGCCTCGTAAAATTCGACTTCCTGGGCCTCAGGACACTGACCATCATCGACTGGGCAGTGTCGATGATTAATAAGCGCGCTGACATCGAGTCGCCCGTCGACATTAATCAGATTCCTCTCGATGACAACGCGGTTTACAGCCTACTTCAGAGTGCTGAGACAACCGCTATATTCCAGCTCGAAAGCCGCGGTATGAAGGAGTTGATCAAAAATCTGAGACCTGATTGCTTTGAAGATATCATCGCCCTGGTCGCCTTGTTTAGACCGGGTCCACTTCAGTCCGGGATGGTTGAGAATTTTATCGATCGCAAGCACGGGCGAGAGCAAGTTTCTTATCCCGACGCGCAGTATCAGCACGAGTGGTTGAAGCCCATCCTTGAGCCCACCTACGGGATTATTCTCTACCAAGAGCAGGTCATGCAGATCGCGCAGGAACTCGCCGGCTATACGCTGGGAGGCGCTGACCTGCTGCGGCGTGCCATGGGTAAGAAAAAACCAGAGGAAATGGCCAAGCAGCGTTCCGTTTTTGAGGAAGGGGCGAGAGACAAAGGCGTTGATCCGACCCTGGCGATGAAGATCTTTGACTTGGTTGAGAAATTTGCTGGGTATGGTTTTAACAAGTCCCACTCTGCAGCCTATGCACTGGTGAGTTATCAAACGGCCTGGTTGAAGCGGCACTACCCATCTGAGTTTATGGCTGCTGTCATGAGTTCGGAAATTGATAACACAGACAAGTTATTAGGGCTGCGCGATGAGTGCCGTCGTATGGGATTAAGTGTGCGAGCCCCCAATGTTTTGGAGGGGAAGCACCATTTCTCTGTTAATGCTGAAGGGCACATTATTTATGGTCTGGGTGGTATCAAGGGTTTGGGTGAAGGTCCAATCGAGGATTTATTAGTCGCCCGCGAGGAAAAGCCGTTTGCTGACTTATTTGATCTTTGTAGTCGCACGGATCCACGCAAGGTCAACCGAAGAGCACTCGAAGCGCTTATCAAAAGTGGCGCGCTTGATGAACTTGGCGCTGAGCGCTCGGTGCTGATGTCAGCACTCGATGACGCCCTCAGAGCGGCAGAGCAGTCCGCTGCAAACGAGGCCGCTGGGATGGGTGATCTGTTCGGGGAGGTGGTACCTACCTCTGGATCAGGCGACCCCTATCGCGATCATCGGCGTGCGCGCTCCTGGACGCTGCGAGACATCCTTGCCGGCGAAAAAGAGAGTCTCGGAAGCTTTCTGAGTGGTCATCCGATGGATGAATTTGAGCAAGAGGTACGAAAGTTCTCGCCTCGTTCTATCAGGGAGTTAACCACCGGAAGTAAGCAGTGGGTCGCTGGGCTCATTGTGGATGTCAGATTGGTCAAAACACAGCGCGGTACGATGGCGGTCTTGCAACTTGATGACGGAACGGGGCAGATCGAGGCGACGGCCTACAGCGAAGTCTACGAGCAGAACCGTGACTTGCTGGTCAAGGATCAGATTGTACTCGCTGATGGCCGTCTTCAAATGGATGATTTTCGTGGACAGCTATCATTGAGAGCAAAATCGTTCACTACACTGGAACAGGCGAGAAGCTCTCGCGTCAGGGAGCTAAAGCTGGGTTTGAGGCCTGATGCGATTCAAAGTGGCGTGGCATCCGAATTGAAGCGTGCCTTTTCCGCTCACACGGGAGACTGCCCGATTATTGTTGAGTACCGACAGCCGGCCGGTTCGGCAGTGGTCAGATTTGGTGATCGGTGGCGGGTCACGCCAACAGATACCTTGCTTGATCAGCTTAAGGAGCTGGTTGGCCACGAGTCGGTAGAGGTGATCTACGAGCGATAGATTATTGGTCTTTCAACTGGTCTTTGAATGTGGCTGGCAAGGTCGCTGTACCTCCCGACTGTCCTGTTATTTTTCGCACTAATTCAGTGCATTTTTTCTCCAAATGCTATATTTCAAGCATTATTTACTTAAAGCGCCCTAAAATATGGCGCAGAATCTGTCGCCAAAATAAAAAGACTAGGATATCGGACGCGGAGCCAATATCTGAGAGACAACGTGGGAGAGATGTTATGAAAACGTCTAGCATGCTTCTTGTGATCGCAGCACTTATGTTGTCTGCGTGCTCGCGACAACCAACGTGCTCTGTAACGTCAGGTGATACGGGTGTTCCCAGCGCGGGTTGTTTGGCAGTAGACAACGGCGAACTACTGCTTGTTAAGATTATGGGCGGCACTTACGGTCCGCCCGGCGGATCGATAAAGCGTAATGAGTCCGCACAATGCGCCGCTGAGCGAGAAACCTGGGAAGAGACGGGTGTGCAGGTAAGCGCTGGTGAGTTAGCCGCCGAATTTGATAATGGCTTTCGACTTTACTGGTGTGAGGCAGTTTCAGGACGTGAGATTGAGATTAGCCGTCCTATCGAAATTCAGCATGCCGACTGGTACGCGCCTGAGCTATTCCAGCACCTAAAATGGCGCTACGCGAATCAGGCCGATATCATTCAGACTTTGATGATTGAGAGACAGTAATGACCAAGATTGAACTGGAAGCTGCCGCCTTTCGACGTTTGGTATCCCACCTTCAAGAGAGAACCGACGTCCAGAATATTGACCTCATGAATCTGGCAGGTTTTTGTCGTAACTGTCTATCTAAGTGGTACGCGGAGGCGGCCAACGAGTCAGGGTTAGACCTATCAAAGGACGATGCGCGCGAGCGTGTTTATGGTATGCCCTACGATGAGTGGAAAGCGCAGTACCAAACCCCATTACCTGAAGATCAGTAAGCCGACACCGACAGGGCTGGGCTTTCTGGTTACGTGGGTCCCCCCTTTTAGAACTGATTAGACGGGTTCTGCGGGTTCCAAATAAGACTCAATGCTCGGACACGAGCAAATCAGGTTCCGATCGCCGTACACGTTGTCGACTCTATTCACGGGCGCCCAGTACTTATCGGCTCGCAACGATGCTACTGGCCATACCGCTTGTTCTCTGCTGTAGGGGCGGTCCCACTGATCAGCGGTAACCTCGTCAAGTGTATGTGGTGCGTTTTTAAGCGGGTTGTTGGTTGGGTCAGAGCGACCTTCCTCCACCGCCCTTATTTCACCGCGTATTGACAGCATGGCGTCACAGAACCGGTCGATTTCAGTCAGCGACTCTGATTCTGTCGGTTCGATCATTAGTGTGCCGGCGACGGGAAACGACATGGTGGGCGCGTGGAACCCATAATCGATAAGTCGCTTAGCAACGTCTTCTTCCGTCACCCCAGTCCGTTCCTTGAGGGGACGAATGTCGATGATGCACTCGTGGGCGACGGTGCCCTTTCTCCCGGTATACAAGACGTCGTAATGACCTTTGAGACGGCTGGCAATGTAGTTGGCATGAACGATTGCAACGCGACTGGCATCGGTGACGCCATCCGGTCCCATCATTGCAATGTACATCCACGAAATGGGCAAAATCGATGCGCTTCCGTACGGCGTTGCTGAAATGACGTTATTGGTTGCATCGAGGCCCTGAAGGGGCGCGACCACCGATGAGGGCAGGTGCGGTGCCAAATGGCTGCCTACTCCGATGGGGCCCATGCCGGGCCCACCACCACCGTGCGGGATGCAGAACGTTTTATGGAGGTTTAGGTGGGACACGTCAGCACCAAACTTACCTGGACCCGCAAGTCCAACCAATGCATTTAGGTTAGCGCCATCAACATAAACCTGACCGCCATGCTGGTGAATCAATTCGCAGAGCTCAACGATCGATGTCTCAAACACCCCATGCGTGGACGGGTAGGTCACCATGATTGCGGCGAGGTCGGTGGAGTGAAGTTCAGCTTTAGCTTTTAGGTCATCCATGTCGACATTACCGCTGTCATCACAGTTCACCAACACAACTGTCATGCCTGCCATCACCGCGCTCGCCGGGTTTGTTCCATGCGCTGACGTTGGGATAAGACATATATGCCGATGCGCTTCTCCACGCGCGCGGTGGTAGCGCCTGATCGCCATTAATCCTGCGTACTCTCCCTGTGCCCCTGAATTGGGCTGTAGTGACATAGCGTCATAGCCCGTGCACTCGGTAAGCCACTTAGTAAGCTCATCGAGCATGGCGCGGTAGCCCGCCACCTGATGTTGCGGCGCGAACGGATGGATACGGGAGAATTCAGGCCAAGATACTGGGATCATCTCCGCAGCTGCGTTAAGTTTCATGGTGCAACTACCGAGCGGAATCATCGCGCGTGTCAGCGAGATATCCTTGTTCTCTAAACGCTTGAGATAACGAAGCATCTCCGTCTCTGTCCGGTAGTCGCTAAACAGTGGATGGCTGAGGTAGTCCATCTCACGCAACAGCTTCGGGGGGATGCCCGAGCGTCCGCCCGCGGGTTCAGCATCAAAAATCCTGCAAATCGCGCAAAGTTCCTCGTCTGTCGTTGTCTCGTCGAGTGAGACTCCAATATGTGTTGACGAGATTTCGCGGAAATTGAAGCCAGCCAATTCGGCCGCTTGAATGATCTGCGCCGCGTCATCGACTTCGACGCAGAGCGTATCGAACCACGATGAATTTTGTAGGTTAAAGCCAGCGCTGGTCAGCGATGCCGCCAACGAAGACGTCATCTGGTGGACTCGCTCACCAATCTCCCGTAACCCCTGTGGGCCGTGATGCATAGCGAAAAGTCCTGCCATGATCGCGAGCAAGGCCTGTGCCGTGCAAATATTGCTTGTCGCCTTCTCTCGCCGGATGTGTTGCTCGCGCGTCTGCATTGCCATGCGGAGCGCCTGGCGCCCTTTGCTGTCAACCGACACGCCAATGACCCGCCCGGGCATAGAGCGCTTGAACTCGTCACGCGTTGCAAAGAAGGCCGCATGGGGCCCTCCATAACCCAGGGGGACGCCAAATCGTTGTGAGTTTCCGAAAACGACATCGGCGCCCATGGCGCCCGGTGATTTGAGGAGGGTAAGCGCCAACAAATCGGAGGCGACACCTACTAGGGCACCGGCATTGTGGCAGTGACCAATGATGTCACTGAGATCTCGAACGTCGCCGAAGGTTCCGGGGTATTGGGCCAATACACCGAAGGCATCAGTAACATCAGTCAGTTTATCAGGCTCGACGATTTCTACGGTGATACCCAGTGGTTCAGCACGTGTCTCAACCAATGAAATGGTCTGCGGGTGACAGTCACTGGCAACCACAAAGCGCTTTGATTTGGATTTCCGGTTCATGCGTTGCATGAGCGTCATGGCTTCTGCAGCCGCAGTGGCCTCATCCAGTAGAGACGCGTTGGCAAGCGGCATACCCGTGAGGTCAATAATGACTTGCTGGAAGGTCAGCAGCGTTTCCAGACGACCTTGTGAGATTTCTGGCTGGTAGGGTGTGTAGGCCGTGTACCACCCCGGATTCTCAAAAACATTTCTAAGCAATACAGGGGGGGTGATGGTGTCGTAGTACCCCATGCCGATACAGCTTCTGAGCACTTTGTTTTGGTCGGCGTAATGTCGAAGCTTTGTCAGCGCTTCGCTCTCGCTAAGAGCGGGCGGTAAATTCAGGGCGTTCTGAAGTTTGATGTTGTCTGGGACGGTTGTTTCGATGAGTTCTTGAACACTTTCAAAACCCGCACTTTGAGCCATTTCTTCTTGTTGAACCGGAGTGGTACCGAGGTGTCGGTGCCTGAAAGCGTCAGTAGCATTGCGAATCAACGGCAGATCTCCAACTGAGTTGAGCATAAATCACTGGTTGCGATTTTAGCACTTGTCAGTCCGCTCCCGAGGCCGTTATGTCGCTTTTGTTGGCGTGAATTTTAATTAAATTTAGCTATTCATAGGTGATCGAGTGGATGTACCACTCCGTCTCACCTTCCGGGGTTTTCAAATGCACGGTATCGCCCGCAATTTTGCCCAATAACGCTCTGCCGAGAGGCGAGTCACAGCTTAGAAGTCCTTGACTGAGATCAAATTCATCAGGGCCGACAATACGATAGTTGTGCGTTCGTCCCTCCTCGTCCTCGAGTCCGATCCAGCAGCCAAAAAAGACGCGATTTGTATCCGAGGGCTTTGTGTTGACAACATGAAGTTCATCCAGTCGCTTTTGAAGAAACCGGACGCGACTGTCAATTTCCCTTAGCCGCTTTTTTCCATAAATATAGTCACCGTTTTCAGACCGATCACCGTTGAGTGCAGCCGCATGCACAGTGGCGGTTACCTGCGGTCGCTCAACTTTCCAAAGCGTGTTTAATTCGTCTCGCAATCGCTGTGCGCCTTCGGGGGTAATGTAAGGCGAGCCTTTGGCTCGGGGCGGACGGTATCGCGACATGGACCTCTAAACCTGTGTTTGCTGCTAGACCCGCTCGAAAGAGAAAACGTAACAACGCTGGATTCAGGTCAGTCACTGAGACACCATTGAGCCAACGACTATTGGGACTACTATCAGGACTTTTATCGGGAATTTACCATGAGAGCAACTTCACTCATTTTCATAGTGTCAGCCTTTGGTTCTGCCTTGGCCCATTCGGAAGAGGTCATCTGCCCCGAACTTGACGGCCAGTTCAAACCGGGTGGCCTTCTTTGGGGAGAAGTCCTACCCGGAACCCCCGTTCGTTTCGAGAACATTGATGTGCCGGTATTACCTGACGGTAGCTTCGTTGTAGGTTTGGGGCGAAATGCGCCGAACGAAATGGATCTTATCGTCGGAGAAGACGTGGTTTGCTCGCTCAATATAGCCACCCGCGAATACCGCATTTCAAGGGTAGAGGGAGTGCCGCAGCGCACGGTGACACCTCCGGCAGAGCAGTTAGAGCGTATTCGACGTGAGCGAGAAAAAGTTCGAATCGCGAAATCAAGACGCATCGAGAACGAGGGCTTTTTGAAGGCAGTCAGAGCCGGCTTGTCGTGGCCCGCTACGGGACGGATCAGCGGTGTTTATGGCAGTCAGCGCTTTTACAACGGTAATCCAGGAAACCCTCACTACGGCGTAGATATTGCTCGGCCCACGGGCACACCTGTTTATTCGCCGGGGCCCGGTCTTGTGACACTCGCTGAGCCTGATCTTTTCTACAGTGGTGGCACCGTTATCCTCGATCATGGCTACGGCCTGAGCTCGTCTTTTCTGCACATGAGTCGCATCGATGTTGAAGTCGGTGATGTTCTCGAGGTGGGAGACCAGATTGGTGCCATCGGTGCTACGGGACGTGCTACGGGCCCGCACCTAGACTGGCGGATGAGTTGGTTCAATCAACGAATTGATCCTCAGTTACTGGTGCCCCCGATGCCCTAATGGGCATTAGCGCGTATACTTAGCGGTTCAGTTAGGAGATGCCCGTGCTCGATAAGAAGTTGCTGCAAATTTTGGTATGCCCCGTCACCAAGGCACCCTTGGATTATGACGAAGCGAAACAAGAGTTGGTCTGTAAAGCCAGTGGTCTTGCCTACCCAGTAAAGGATGGCATTCCCGTATTGCTGGAAGGCGAGGCACGACAGCTAACAGCCGACGAGAAGTTGGGGTAGACCCCGTGGAAGACACTATATTTGGAAAGATTACGCGTGGAGAGATCCCAACCGATTTTCTCTACGAAGACGATCTGTGTGTCGTAATCAAGGATATTTATCCGCAGGCGCCCACCCACGTATTGATTATTCCTCGCAAGCCAATCCCTATGCTGAGTATGGCGAGTGAAGAAGATCAATCGCTGCTCGGTCATTTGTTGGTGGTTGCTGGCAAAGTTGCAGACCAATTAGGAGTCGCTGATGCGTTCCGCTTGGTTATTAACAATGGTGCAGGTGGTGGCCAAACGGTATTCCACTTACACCTACATATCCTCGCTGGCCGAGACATGAAAGAGGGTGAGCTTGCTTCGGGTTTGGCCTAGCAGAACACCTCCCGTTACTAATTTTGAGATCCACGCATGAAGACTGCTGAAATTCGAGAAGCGTTTCTGTCGTATTTTGAGCGCCAAGGGCATACGCGTGTCGCGTCAAGCTCATTGGTGCCGCACGACGACCCCACACTCCTGTTCACTAACGCTGGGATGAATCAGTTTAAAGATACGTTTTTGGGGCTTGAGCCCCGCGATTACAACCGGGCCGCATCGAGTCAGCGGTGTGTAAGAGCTGGGGGAAAGCACAACGACCTCGAAAACGTGGGTTACACGGCGCGTCATCACACGTTCTTTGAAATGTTGGGTAATTTTAGTTTTGGAGATTATTTCAAGCGCGACGCCATTCAACTTGCATGGACCTTCCTGACGGAAGATCTGAAGCTGCCGACGGAAAAGCTCTGGGTCACAGTCCATATATCGGATGACGAAGCGGCAAAGATCTGGATTGAAGAGATTGGTGTCGACCCTAATCGCCTATCCCGATTGGATGAGGACAACTTTTGGCAAATGGGTGACACCGGACCTTGCGGTCCGTCATCCGAGATTTTCTATGACCATGGTCCTGAAGTGCCCGGTGGACCTCCCGGCTCACCTGACGATGACTTGGATCGTTACATCGAGATCTGGAATTTGGTCTTTATGCAATTCAACCGAGACAGTTCGGGCGAATTACATCCCCTTCCTGCGCCGTCGGTCGATACGGGTATGGGACTCGAGCGAATTTCTGCTGTGCTGCAGGGTGTCCATAACAACTACGACATTGATCTTTTCAAGGCATTGATCGCGGCGGCAGCGGATACCCTCGGGGTCAAGGATCATTCACATACATCGCTCAGGGTGGTAGCTGATCATTTACGATCGTGTGCATTCCTGATCTCTGACGGCGTTCTTCCGAGCAATGAGGGCAGAGGCTATGTCTTGCGCCGTATTTTGCGCCGCGCTATTCGGCACGGTAATAAGCTCGGTGCCACTGAACCTTTCTTTGCCGCACTGGTGCCTGCTTTGGTGCGGGAGATGGGTGAGGCCTACCCGGAGCTCGTCGCTCAAGAGGCCGCAATCATCAAGGCGCTGGCTTCTGAGGAGGAGCAGTTCGCGCGCACCTTGGATAAGGGTATGGATATCCTCGAGGAGGCTTTAGCGTCGCTTCAGGGTTCCCAAATTCCGGGTGATGTCGTTTTCCGCTTATATGACACCTATGGCTTCCCCGTTGATCTGACTAACGATATTGCCAGAGAGCGAGGTCTTGAACTTGATATCGAGGGCTACGAAGTTGCGATGCAGGAGCAGCGTAAGCGATCGCAGGAGAGTGGTGCTTTCCAAGTTGATTACAACAATGTGATTACTGTGGATGGCGAAACCGAGTTTCTTGGGTACAGCGAGCTTCAAGCACAGGCGACCGTCCGCGGTCTTTTCCGGGATGGACAGTCTTGTGAGCGCGCTGAAGAGGGCGATGAGATTGTCGTTATCCTGGACCGGACGCCTTTTTACGGCGAGAGCGGGGGTCAGGTCGGTGATACCGGTTATCTGACGACAGACTCTGCCAAGCTTGAGGTAAGAGACACCACGAAAGCACAGGGTCATCATTTACACCATGCGGTCGTTGTTAGTGGCGAAGTGGCTGCAGGCGATACTGTCTCGGCTAGCATTGATCAATCGCTGAGAACACGAATTAAAGCGAATCACTCCGCGACGCATCTGATGCACGAGGCACTCAGGCAAGTGCTGGGTGAGCATGTTCAGCAGAAAGGCTCCCTGGTTGATGCTGACAAGCTACGCTTCGATTTCTCCCACGGTGAAGCCGTGACAAGTGAACAGTTATCACAGGTCATGAAAATCGTGAACGACCAGGTGCGAGGCAACTCCGAGGTACTCACCCAAGAGATGGGTATGGAGGCAGCCATAGAGGCGGGTGCCACGGCATTGTTCGGCGAAAAATATGGCGATGAGGTGCGCGTACTTACGATGGGCACGGACCGCTTTTCGGTGGAACTGTGTGGTGGAACGCACGTTGAACGCACCGGTGATATTGGCGTATTCAGAGTGGTGAGCGAGGGAGGTGTCGCTGCCGGTGTCCGACGGATCGAGGCTGTTACAGGCGTAGGCGCACTCGAAGATATTGCAAGAACCGACAGAGCGCTTGCGGATGTCTGCGATGCAGTCAAAGGCTCGCCAGCAAACGCGGCAGACAAGGTGGTCAGTCTCCGCAAAGAGCTTCGCGAACTTGAAAAGCAAGTCACGCAACTAAAGCAAAAGCTCGCGACGGGTGCAGGCGCCGATTTGACAGCTGATGCTCAGGACGTGTCAGGCATCAAGGTGCTGGGAACTGTGGTCGATGGTGCTGATGCGTCTACTCTGCGTCAGACACTCGATCACTGTAAAAATAAGCTTGGCTCTGGGGTTGTACTCCTCGCTGCAGTTGACGGCGATAAGATATCCCTCGTCGCTGGTGTGACGGCAGATCTAACCGATCGCGTAAAGGCCGGTGACCTCATGAGAGAGTTTGCGGGTCGAGTTGGTGGAAAAGGTGGCGGTAGACCCGACATGGCACAAGGTGGTGGTACTGATGTCACAGCCTTGAAGCCCGCTCTTTCCGACTTGTCTAACTGGGTGGCTGACCAGCTCAGCTGAGGACAGGCACATCGCTAAAGCTCTGATTAAAGTCCCAATATGGGGCTTTTTCGTCTTTATGTGGCCCTCTAAACCGTGTTTAATACGCGACTTTTCGGCATAGACCCAATTAACTATGGCACTGATCGTGCAAAAATACGGCGGTACATCTGTTGGCTCGGTAGAGCGAATAGAGGCTGTTGCTGAGCGAGTTGCAAGGCACTACTCAGACGGTGATCAACTGATCATTGTCGTATCCGCTATGTCAGGTGAAACCAATCGCCTCTTGGGGTTGGCGCGAGAGCTGACCACCAATCCGAGCCCTCGAGAGCTCGATGTCCTTGTCTCCACCGGTGAGCAGGTGTCGATGGCGCTTTTGGCGATGGCACTTCACAAGCGGGGCATCGATGCACTCTCGCTCAAAGGCAGTCAGGTCGCTATTCGTACTGACAGTTTTCACAGCAAAGCGCGCATACAAAGTATCGATGATCGTCGGCTTCGAGCTGAACTCAATCAAGGCCGCGTCGTGGTGGTAGCTGGATTTCAAGGGGTTGATGAAAACGGTGAAGTCACGACATTGGGCCGGGGTGGATCTGATACGTCAGCGGTTGCTTTGGCCGCTGCTGTGGGTGCGGACGAATGTCAGATCTACACCGACGTAGATGGCGTTTACACGACCGATCCGCGCATAGTTGACGGTGCACAGCGACTGGAAAGCATCACTTTTGAAGAGATGTTGGAAATGGCCAGCATGGGTTCGAAGGTATTGCAGCTCAGGTCGGTGGAATTTGCGGGTAAATACCAAGTGCCACTGCGGGTACTCAGTAGTTTCAAAGAGGGGCCTGGAACCCTCATAAAAATGGATGAGGACGATCCCATGGAAGCTCCAACGATTGCTGGTATTGCGTTCAATCGCGATGAGGCGAAGCTCACTGTCATTGGTGTCCCGGATACGCCCGGTATTGCTTATCAGATATTGGGCCCCATTGGTGATGCGAATATTGAAGTCGACGTTATTCTTCAGAACGTCGGTGATGAGGGGAAAACCGACTTTACATTCACTGTCTCGCGCAGCGACTTAGAAAAAGCCGAAGCTATTTTGGAATCAAACATTGCTGAATTGGGCGCACTTGAGTGGCGATCAGACAGCCGAATTGCCAAGGTGTCCGTGGTTGGAGTTGGTATGCGCTCTCATGCAGGTGTGGCTGCCAATATGTTCAAAGCCCTGGCTGAGGTCGGCGTTAACATTCAGATGATCAGCACATCCGAAATCAAAATCTCTGTAATTATCGAAGAGAAGTTCTTGGAGTTGGCGGTACGTACGTTGCATTCAGCGTTCGGGCTCGATCAACCAGAGGCTGGAGAAGCGCAGGGCTGAGGTGTAGTCTGTCCCTGTGTCTAATTAACAGGGAAGTTGACGATGCTTATTCTTACACGGCGGATTAACGAGTCACTGGTCATCGGTGACGATGTCACCGTCACTATTCTTGGTGTCAAAGGTAATCAAGTTCGTATTGGGGTTGATGCCCCGCGGGATGTATCTGTTCATCGCGAAGAGCTTGCGCACAAGGATGATAAGACACCCACTTCGCGCTCGGATAAAGACATCAGATAGCAGCTAGACCACCAGTCAGTCGGCTAAGTGGCGGTGTTTCATTTCTAGAAATCGCTGCGGTAGAGCTCGATTTACATCACCAAGCGCCTTCGTTAGTCTGTTCTCGAGAGCAATAATAAAAAGCAAGGCAGGAGGAGCCCGTGACCTCTGAACTGATCATAGAACCCTTGACCCCCTTTATCGGTGCTGAAATCACCGGTGTGGATCTCAAAGTGGTAACCAAAGAGCAAGTGGCGGACATTCGAGCTGCGCTACTGAAGCACCAAGTCGTATTTTTCCGCGATCAGACCCTCAATCAACAGGAGCATATTCACTTCGCGAGGCAGTTTGGTGAGCTAGAGATTCATCCAGCGACACCGAAAGGCCAGAACAACCCCGAGGTACTTCATATAGCCCATGGCCCTGAATCGAAGGGTCGAGAAAATATGTGGCACTCCGATGTCACATGGCGAGAAAAGCCATCACTAGGCTCCATCCTCAAGGCTGTAGAGGTGCCGGCGGTAGGCGGCGACACGCTATTTGCCAATATGGCCGAGGCGTATGAACGATTGCCGGATGACATCAAAGATATGATCGCAGGAAAAATTGCGGTGCACGACATTGCACGGGTGTTTGCTGGTCGTCTTAACAAGACAGCCGAGCAATTAAGGGAAACTTATCCCGTGATGGAGCATCCCATTGTTCGAACGCATCCGGAAACGGGCGCTAATGTTCTCTATGTGAATAACGCCTTTACCAGTCACATTAAGGGTATGGATGAGGACGAGAGCAAGGAGTTACTTCAGGCTCTGTACCGCACTGCATCAAATCCGGAGCTCCAATGTCGTTTCCGCTGGAAAGCAGGTTCATTGGCCTTCTGGGATAATCGCGCCTGTCAGCACTTTGCGAGCTCGGATTACTTTCCGCAGGTCCGAAAAATGGAGCGGGTGACAATCGTCGGGGACAGGCCGTATTTTAAAGAGGCCGTTTAAGCTTCACTTGTGAAACATGCTCGTCGCAGATTACAAAGCTTTCCACTGTGCCTAATGCGCTCAAGCTTGGCGCTGAGAGATCCAAAAACGCGAGTAGTTAAAACAAAAGCTCGAGTAGTTAAGATTAGTCATCGGAGTTCGAGTAAACCAATTCACCATCAATATAGGTCCGCTCGACCTTGACCGAGCTGATACGCTGAACTGGCGTGGTAAACAGGTCTTCAGACAAAACGACGATGTCGGCAGCCATGCCGACCATTAGACGCCCGGTTGTTTCGTCCTGATGCATCCCCCAAGCTCCGTTCGAGGTATAAGCGAGAAGCATGGTCTCGAGATCGACGCGCTCTGCTCTGTTGAGTATCGGGAGATGATCTAGCGATTCACTCGCTAATTGGTCATTACCTATCCAATCCTGACGAAGCAGTGCGACCTCAATTGCCTCAAGTGGATTAACTGAGCTAACGTTCCAGTCGCTTCCTGCAACGACCACGGCGCCACTGTCTGCGATACTCGCTATTGGATACATGCGCTCTACTCTTTTCATACCCAAGACTGGAAGGTTCAAGCCCATTATCCATTCATCAGGCCATGCCCACAGCGGTTGAAAGTTCGCCACGACACCAAGCTGAGCAAAGCGATGGTGATCGTCGGCGTGTATTAATTGCAGATGAGATACTTGATGACGTAGGTCCGAGTCACCCAAATCGTTACGAACTGCTTCAAAGGCGTCTAGGATTGATCTCACACCTCCATCGCCAATTGCATGTGTGTAGACTTGAATCCCATCTTTGACCAACTCGCTCACTATTTTATTGAGTGAAGTCTGCTCATAAGTGAGATGGCCATCATTGCCCTCCGAGTCGATGTATGGACTCAGCAGCGCAGCGGTTTCACCCTCTAACACTCCATCGACAAAGAGTTTTACTGCGCCTAGTGTGAATCTTTTCGTTGAGAGCACGTCACGTTGTTTTAATATCCGTGTGTAGTCTTCTGGTGAATCAAGCGTGAATAAGTCTCCGTACCCATAGGCGAGAGCTGCTCTGATTTTGACAGTCAACTTATCGTTCTTATCAAGTTGGCGGTAGACCGCCACATCGTCGCTCCCTACCCAAGCATCGAAGGCGCTTGTAATGCCATACCGATTCATCTCCGAGAGAGCCGCCTGCATCGTCGCCATTCGAGCTTCAAATGTTTCTGGTGGGACGTGTCGCTCAACGATTTCCATTGCCGACTCGCGAAGTGTTCCAGTTGGATGACCCAGAGAATCGCGTTCTATAACCCCCGCAGGGGGCGTCGGCGTCTTCTGTGTAATGTTGGCAAGCGTCATGGCCACTGAGTTGACCACTACCGCATGTCCATCAGAGGCTCTCAGCAGTACAGGCTTGGTATCGCTAAGCGCATTCATCCAAACTAGAGAAGGACCTTTTTGATCAAAGAAACCGAGGTTGAGCCCCTCCGCGATAAGCCAAGCTTCCTGTGATGTTGAGAAACAGGTTTTCAGCATTAGCTCGAGGTGGTCGATCGTTTCGGCCGATGCGACATCACAGCCTAGGAGTGATCGTCCGCCCAGGAATGTATGAATGTGGGAGTCATGAAATCCGGGCAACACCATTTTACCGCTCGCATCAATCCACTTGGCGTCCGGCGACGCAACTTGCTCAGCGGTGGCTAACGAACCCACGTGGATTAATTTTCCGTCACGAGCAACCAGTGCTTCAGCCAAAGGACGAGTTTTGTCTGCGGTGTAAATGGTTCCGCCATGGATAACCATATCTTCAGACGCTGTTACAGACAGAGTAAAGCTAACGGCAAACCACAATAGACATGTCCCTATTACAGGTCTTCTCCACATGCTTACTTTCATCGTTCTATGTACCCAAAATGTTGGCGTTGGGAGTTTTACGTGATTCACTGCACGACTGTCTACCAACTATAGCCTAGGGTCGTGCTAGATGATTCGCCACTTTTCTGCCACGGATGCTATTGATTCAATCGTATCGGAGCTTCGCGAAACAGGCGTTGTTATTATCGATCAACTGGAAACTGATGAAGTCATCGATCAGTTTAATAACGATTTAAGACCGGAATTCGACCGCCAGGGTCATCTGTTTCAAGGGGACTTCAATGGGTATAAAACGCTCAGGGTTGGTGCCGTCACTAAATATTCTCGAATGTTTCCTCGCTTGATCGCTAACGATGTTGTGTTGGCAATCGCTGATGCCGTGTTGGGGGCTCATTGCGATGTTTTCCAGGTAGGCAGTACCACGGCCATTGAGATCCTGCCGGGTGAGTCTAGTCAGGTGTTGCATGCGGATGACACCTGTTACCCAAGTCATCTGATGCAATTCGAGGCGCAGATTTCAGTTCTGTGGGCCTTGGACGACTTCACAGAGAAAAACGGTGCTACCCGCGTGATTCTCAAGTCTGACAAACCGGATCATGAGTGCGAGTACGAGACGGCACCTATCTATGAAGCTGTTATGCCGAGGGGCTCCGTCGTTATTTATTTGGGGTCCACCATCCACGGCGGCGGGGCCAATGAAAGTGATAAACCCCGAAAAGCACTTGTGAACACCTACTGTCTCGGATGGCTGCGACAGGAGGAAAATCAATATCTTTCGCTCGACAAGGAGGATGTTGATCGGTTGTCGGACCCTGTTCGGCGCCTTCTGGGCTTTCAGGCGCACGGGCCGTTTCTCGGAGTATGGCCAGATGACCCTGATGGGTTGTGGTACAAAACTTAGCTAGCCAGAGCCAGCCATGCACATAACGGTCTCACGCGGTTTTCTTTTTTCGTGTGAACAAATAGTACGCGAGCGGGCCCGTGGCAAGCCCAAGGAAGCTTAAGGCCGCGTACCAGCCAATAGACCATCCAAAAATTCGGAGCTCATTGGTCCCAAAAAATATTAATGAGCGGTCAATTCCAGCCAAGTAAATGACAAGCACAATCAAGCCCAATGGTGTTGCAATCATCAGCCACAAGCCCGCTGTTCCGAGTGGAATTCGATAAGGACGCGGTAACTGAGGTTCCCTGACTCTGAGACGGACTAGGGAGATCAGAATGAGCGCATAGGCCGCCACCATTAACATCACGTCAATAATGACCAGTGTCTGAAAAGGTCCAATGATTAACACGCAGTTGATCGCAGCGACCGTGACGATTGCTGCTACGGGGGTTCCAAAGCGAGGACTTACTCGCAATAGAAATTCGGGGAATAACTTGTCATCGGCTAGTGCGTACAAAGGTCTTGCGCACGAGCCCATATAGTCAAGGTAAAGTGCTAAATTCCCCAGTAGTGCAGATGCTAGGAGTGCATGACCGAGTGCTGTACCGCCTAACGAGCGTCCAATGTCAATAAATGAAACACTGTCTCCTGTGCCCGCTACGCCAAAGCGATCCCATTGACCAAATGCCGCTAAACTGGCCAAGGTTGGCAATAGATACATTAATGCCACAAACGGAAGTGCGAGCATGAGAGCCTTTGGGATTATTCTTTCAGAATTACTCATCTCTCCCGATAGGGTGGAAAGGGATTCGTATCCAGAGTACATCCACAGACCTACACTTAAGCCCAGAATTAACGCACCGTCGCCACCCATTAAGTTTTGACCTGGAGGTACGATGGGATGGAAGGGATTGAATTGCCAGTTTGCGAGGCCGACGATGATTAGCACTAAAAAGGGCGAGATGATTAGTACAGAGAAGATGACCGAACTGAGAGCAACTAGCCGCAGCCCCAGTATATTGATCACCGCGAACGCGCCGATGACGAACCAGCAGGCAAAGTAAAATAGGTTCTGGTTAAAGCCCAGATAACCTTGCAAATAATTGGCCGCGAGAACAACGTAAAGCGATGTGTCAACGAGAGTAGCGAGTGTCCACCACCATGCGCTGAGGAATCCCCAGAACGGACCGAGAGCGCGCTTTGTCCAGTCGTAAAAGCCCGTATTAGGCATTGCTGAACCGAGTTCACAGGCGGCCAGCGCCATGGGCATCGCCCAAAAAAAAGGCAGCGTGATGAGTAGGAGTAACGTTAGACCGGGCCCTGAGGAAGACACCATTTCCTCGATACCAAAAGAGCCTCCAGATACGAAGATGTAGACCATGAAAAACGCACTGAGTAGTGGAAGTGGCGTTTGTCTGAGTGAAATTTCACCAGTCGCAGGATTTTGACTGTGTTTCAAGCTCCACCCCCTAGACCTACCAGTGTTCTGGTCGCATGCAAGAAAGTTTAGATCTAAGCGCGATGAAACCGCGGCATCTGAACTCTTCGTAAGAACACACTACACGGCACTACGGTACCTTCAAGTCTTCGATCGCTAAAGCTACTCCGGAGGTGACGCCGCCATCGATCGAATCAGGGCTCAAGAAGTGACAGCTCGCTCTAAAGTATGCAAATACCATTGAATGAATTGCTGCAATGTAGCCTCGAACTCCGGATGGTATGGCCCCGGCTCGAAAAAACGTGAATTCACGCCTGCACTATTTCGGCTAATTATGTAGTCGTCTTCCTGGGTCGTGTGATGCCATAGCCATGTAACCTCATCAACATTATAGTCTCTGCCCTCCAAGGCATCTCCTCTGACAAACCAGACAAGTTCCATATCAGTTTCAGTAAGTGATCGTGGCAGTATTCGGTACAAAACACAGTGATCAGGGTAATTCAACATGAAAGCCAAGGGGCCTAATTGGAAATCTCCAGCACCACCATCGTAGTTCTTGATGTTTCCCATCAGAGGAGCCACGGGTTTGCCATCTTTACTTCCCGTCACAAACCCATCAAACAAACCGTACCTCATGGTGTGAGCACAGGCACCGAAACTTGGCGCGTCTAGATATATCTCGGTGTGCTCTTTTGAAATACCAGTAATCCCAGTTACTTGATCGGCGCTATCCAGCATTTTCCGTACGATAGGGGCCGACTTCTCGTTGAGATCCTTTAGTGTATGCATCCTCGCATACGCGCGATGAGACGTGGCGCAGTGATAGCACTCCAGGTAGTTTTCAACAACGAGTTTCCAATTTGCGTTAATCCGGTAGCGATTTCGATGCGCAACTTTTGCATTGGCTAAGTCATAAGCACCCAACGGATCTTTGATGTTGTCCAGTGATTCAAGTAGATCTCCTGCCTCCGGATCGCAATTGATGAATATCAATCCCATGTACTCGACACACCTAACCGGCTTTAACCCGTGACGGCTTGGATCGAAGTTGGCCATCACATGTGTTTCCCTCGCAGCTTTGAGCGAACCATCTGTGTTGTAGACCCAGCCATGGTAAGGACAGACGAATGTTTTACGATTGCCTACGGGGTCCTCACAGACTCGCGCGCCCCGGTGCCGACAAATGTTGTGCATGGCACAAATTTGTCCCTCGTTGTCGCGCACCACGATGATTGAATCTTCACCAATCTCAACTAATTGATAGTCACCCGCTTTTGGAATCTCGCTGCTATGGAGCGCGTAAAGCCAGCTTTTAAAAATAAGATTCTCTAGCTCGATTTCGTGTACCAAATGAGATCGGTAAAAGTAGGGGTCAATGGCATGGCCCGGCCGCTGTTTCTGAGCGTCCAACTTCGACCGTATTCGGTCAGATGAATCGTCACCTGATGTTGCAATAGTTAACATGATTAGTCTCGCACTATCTTCTGGGGCCTGCGGATTAATGCGGGGGAGCGGGTGTTTGCCATCGACGAGCTGGTTTGAAAATCGGTGCTTCAATGACTTTGCATGGTGCGTATAGCTGTGTCCAATGCAGCTCCCTCTGGTAATAAATTTCTGCGATTAACTCATCCCCGACTACCCCATGTGGCATTTCCAATTGAGCATATGCCAGATTTGCCTTCGCCGTAGGACACCAAGCCGCAGAAGTTACGGTACCCACTACCTTGCCATTTTTCATAATAAACGAGTGTTCGGCTGGCTTATTGCCATCGACGTCCAAGAGGACAAATCGGTACTTAGAACCTTTTTCTTTAACTTTTGCTAATGCAGCGCGTCCATTAAAAAGTGGTTTATTGAAGTCCACGAGCCACCCTAACCCCAATTCAAAAGGATTACGGGTGCGGCCCACACGGACAACTTCCTCTGCGGGCATAAAGTCGGTATTGGCTTGAAGGAAGCCTGCTTCAATGCGCGCTAACTCAAGGGCGTGGGATCCAAATGGTTTGATTAAATAGTCACGACCTAGCTCGAAAAGCTGATCCCACAGAGCTTCAGCACTTTCCGGTGGCACCCACACTTCGTATCCCAAGTCACCAGTAAACCCAGTTCGGCTTACCATCAGTGGGCGCCCCTCGAATTCATAGTGCGCCATTCCAAATGGTTTGAGTTGATTCAAATTCTCACAACCCAATAACGTGAGAATGGTGCAGGACGTGGGTCCTTGGACTGCCAGTGCGGCGATATCAGTCGAAACGTTTTCGACAGTGACATCGAATCCCAAGCTATTCCATGCAAGCCAATCGTCTGCTCGCTGATAAGAGCAAAGCCGGAATTCATTATCGGAGAAACGAAAGATGGTGCCATCGTCTAGAACCTGTCCGGCGTCATTACACCAGATGGCGTAACCAACACGATTAATACCAATCTTTGCAACATCTCTGGTCACCAGACGGTTGAGGTAAGCCTCTGCATCTGGTCCGGAGATTTGATATTTGTTCATCGGCGATAAATCAAAAACACCAGTGGTACTGCGAACCGCAAAATACTCCAGCTCAACATCGAAGTAGGCGTTGGGAGTGGTGTAGCCCATCCAGTTGCCCCAGTCATTTAGCGCACATGCGGCCTCGACGCGGGAGTGGAATGGTGTTTTTAGAAGCATCGTATCTCTGGTCGGACTACTCATGCTAATGCTCCCCCTTTAATGATCTCTTTAGCCGCATTGCGTCCAGGCAAACCGAGTAGGCCGCCTCCTGGGTGCGCCCCAGCACCACACAAGTAGAGGCCCTCCACCGCTGTCTTGTATTGAGTAGATCCGGGAAAAGGCCGCATCATTAGCGCTTGATCTATCGATAACTCGCCGTGATGCCAGCTTCCACCGGTGACATGGTGAGTCCTCTCAAAGTCCGCAGGGGTTACTAATTCGCTGGCGACAATGAGAGATTTCAGATCGGGTGCATACGCACTGATCTCATCAATCAATTGGTCCGTCAGCGAGTGCCGTGCTTCATCCCAACCCACTTTGGGCGAAAACGGTACGTAGTGAACAAGAGCAGACAGCACGTGATGACCCTCTGGCGATAGACTTGGATCGTCAATCGAGGGGATGCTGATGTCGAATAAGTGCTGATCACTTATCTCGCCATATTTCATGGGATTAAGCGCAGTTTCCATGTCGTCCATTGGCGGAGCAATGATTAGTCGTTGGGATAGTTGGGCATGGTCAACACCAGTGAAAGTTGGCAGTGCCTTGAGTGCGATATGTAACTTCGCCGTGCCACAGCGGTTGCGATACAGTTCCGCACGTTTTGCCATGCCCGCTTCCATTTGAGCGTAGCCAAGCATCGACTTGAAAGTGGTGGTTGGATCCGCACTGGACACCACGATCTTGCTTGAGAACAAGGTTCCATCAACAAGCTCTACACCTGATACGGCATGCCCCGTTTTTTTAATCGTCTTTACTGCGCAACCTAGTTTTATTTCGACGCCAGCAGCCTCTGCCGATGAGGCCAAGGCCGAACCTAAGGCGCCCATCCCACCAATCACCTGTCTAGTGCCAGATTCACTCAGAAACTCGCCAGTGGCTTTGTGCAGGTAGGAGAAGACGGTGTTTGGAGATCGCGGTCCCATAGTAGAGCCAGTTATCGCATCGAGTGCGATCGCACTTTTTAGTGCGGGGTGTTTGAAATACTCGTTCATCACATCGTAGATATTGATCAATGCAAGCCGCATCAAGTCCTGCATATGCGACTTACCCAGCATCTTCAAACCTAACCCTAATTTGAGAAGAGTAATTCGGTCAGTCCAATTTCTTTCCACAAGTTTTGGGGGACGCCCCTTGTAAAGTGTTGCCAAGACCTTGGCAAAGCGCCTCATTTGTGACCTAAAGTTTCTGTAATCCGTTACGTCCTCATTGCCGATGGTCGTTCCCGTTACCGTATCTCCATAGAAGGTGACGTGACTTGCGTCCGGTTGAAGACTTATGGTGGATTTAGGGTCGCTTAGTACCAAGCCCGCATCACCAAGTTGCAGGTCCGATACGACCGTTTTATCAAGCTGGGAGAGCCATTGAGCGCAATCCGAAACGCGGTAGTTTTCAGCGAACTCGCGCGTGCTGGCACACCCGCCAGGCACTGGCCTCGCATCAATGACCAGAACTGTGTGTTTTGCCCTAGCGAGATAGGAGGCACAGATAAGTCCGTTGTGGCCTGCACCAATGACAATCGCATCATAATCAGTCATCGGCGTATCCTCCCGGAACTGTGTTAGGTCGTTTTAGGTCCCTCAAGATCTCTCTCGCCGCGTTTGCTCCCGGCGCAGCCATGACTCCACCCCCGGGATGTGTACCCGAGCTGCACATGTACATACCTTTGATGGGCGATCGATATTGCGCATACCCTGGGAATGGCCGATTGAAGAGCAATTGGTCAAACGTCAATTCGCCCATGAAAATATTACCTTCGGTAAGGCCCACTTCAGCCTCAATTTCACGAGGTGTTCTGGTCTCGCAGTGGAGAATTAAGTCCTTGAAATTCGGGCTATAGTTAGAGATTTGGTCAATTACGGATTTTTCAAATCCATCCTTATCCTCGTCAGTCCATTCTCTTCCTTCGACCTTCGGCGGCGCATATTGCACGAATACTGACATCATGTGCTTACCAGGTGGAGCCATCGTAGGGTCGGTGAGAGATGGAATCATCATGTCTAAGTATGGGTCTTTTGACCACGTTCCCGCTTTCCAGTCATCGTAGGCACGCTCTTGTCGTTCTAGAGAATCACTGAAGTGAAGATCGCCCGCCATAAGGCGATTACGTGGATCAAGGCCATTAAAGACGGGTAAGCCATCAAGAGCGATATTGAGTTTTCCTGAGCTACCTCTAATTTTGAAATTTTGGGCTTTTTTGACGACGCTCGCCGGCAAGTCTTTAGGATTGGTAATGTCTAAAAAAGTTCGCTTGGGGTCGAGGTTTGAAACCACAATTGGTGCGCGATACTCAGTGCCGTCTTTTAAAGCAACACCAACGGCTCGACCATTTCTCACGATGATTTCGTCGACATTCGCGTCGCAGATAATGTCGCCACCGAATGACTGAAATGCTTTCGAGAGTGCGTTAGCAATGGCACCCATACCGCCTCGAGCAAAGCCCCAGGCGCCGACGTTACCATCTACGTCACCCATATAGTGGTGCAACAGCACGTATGCGGTTCCGGGCGAATAAACCCCCAGCGCCGTGCCGATGATTCCACTTCCTGCCATGTGTGCTTTTATTACATCGGTTTCAAAGTATTCATTGAGATAATCACCGACGCTCGCGGTCCAGAACTTTATGGTGTCAAGCAACTTCTCTTCGCCTAAAGACATGAACGATTGCGCAAACTCCATCAGGTCCCGCAGGTCTCTTGGTTTAAGCGAGGTCGGGTCCGGCGGCGTTCTCATGAGATAGGGCCGGATCAGTTTCGTTTGCAAGCTGGTATCCGCAGCGTATCGATCATAAGCATTGGCATCACGTTTCGAGTGTCGAGCTATCTCTCGATAATGACGGTCGTGATCTGCATAGTTTCCAAAGTGATCGCCATTGCGCATAAAGGTAGCACCACCGCCAAAAGGGACTACCTGTAACCCGTGGCGTGGCAACTCTAAATCGCGTGTAATTTCGGGTCGGAGCAGGCTTGAGACGTAGGAACAATTTGAGTAGTACCAACCTTTGTGCAACTCTCGACTCACAGTTGCACCGCCGATATACGGGTTACGTTCTAAGACTGCAACACGTAATCCAGCCTTCGCTAAGTAGGCGCCATTGGTAAGGCCGTTATGTCCTGCACCGATAACGATAGCGTCATACTGATTCACTGTGGTCTCCCCATCATCGTTTATGTCGAAAATGGTGCCATGTTAGGACTGGCGCGTCCACCTAGAATGAATGATCATTCATTCTCAAGTTGCGCAATAAAGGCATAGGTCATAAGCTCGCAAGGACCCTAGCGACCAAAACAGAGGGCCTAAGTGAGAGCTGCCGCGACCCCGCAGAAGCGCCGAAAAATACTTCCCAAAGCACAGCGTCGGCAGCAATTGATTGAGGCAACCATTGCATGCATTGCGCGTTATGGTCTCGCCTCGACAACCATGCACATGGTCACGCGAGAGGCTGGGCTAAGCGTTGGAATCGCGAATCTTCATTTTAAGACAAAAGAAAATCTATTGAGAGAGACGCTTAGGTATGTAGCTGAGGAGTATCACAAGGGGCAGATTGAGATCATGAGAGGCAGCGAGGCTGACAACCTCAGTGACAGGCTCACAGCACTTTTGAATTTCCAGTTGGGCAGAGGTGTTACTCAACGCCAGAAAATGTCAGTTTGGTTTGCCTATTATGGTGAGGTCGGTGCACGGCCGGTTTATCAGAAAATTGTATCTGCCTGGGATAGGGCCGCTGCGAGGGAGCTCGAGTTCTTATTCGCTTCGGTTATTCGAGAGGGGGGCTACACAGATATCGATCCGGGCGAATTAGCTATCGGCTACGCCGCACTGATTGATGGTTTGCATCTCGCGTTACTGGTGACTCCGCGAGAGCTGACTAAGCAGAGTGCAAAGAAAATTGGGCGTGATTTTCTACAGCGCGCGTTTCCCAATCATATTTAACTAAGCAACGCGTTTGGTGTTCATAAGCCGCCTAGAGTGCTCGTGTTCTAGGTAAGTACGGGTTGAGGGAGTCGAATTCCCTTTAGCGCTGTATTTTAGTCGGTGGGATGTAGTCAAAAATGAAGTTAATGCGTCCCTCGTCACCTTTGTTCATGACGCTGTGCTTTTTTTGATTATTAATTTCATACACGTTGCCAATGACCATTTTCTGAGGCCGCCCATCAATCATAAATCTGACTCTGGGATTTGTGTAAATGGGAATATGTATTCTATGACCATAGTGAAATGACGGGTGTTTGTCATGATGAGGCTTTATGACTCCTCCAGCTTCTAATCGGGCGGCCATGGCTCGGATGATGGTGCCCCCTCGAGGGTAGTGGTCTTCCAAAATTTGGTGCATTAGGGGGACGGCCTCCTCTGCTAAAAGATCCCATCCAACGTCTTTCGCGACTTCTATATTTGGCCAGCCCTGTCCATCAGTAAACACTAAGACAATGGATTGAGTGTGCTGGTGAACTTCGTATTCAAGTTGTCGAAACTGATTTCCCCACCATGCTTCCTCAGGAAGGGAAAGAATTTTATTTTTCAGCGGCTCGATGTCGTAACATCCCAGCTCCTTGATGGGTACACCAATATCCATAACGATATCTCTCTAGCGTTCAATTGAGGATGGGCAAACTGACCCGGGGGATCAACTGCTCGACAAAACCCTTACT